>JAUNLY010000007.1:0-4022 GCA_030532025.1 Eubacteriales bacterium | reverse complement strand
CACCTACCTCGACATCGAACAGGGCCATTTCTACCATGTCGAAACCACGGTTGAAGAGCGCTTGGACGATGGTGTAATACTAAAGGTAAATCGCGTTGTTAAGGAGCGCGGCATTACAATCCGCACCGAAAAGGGCATAAATTTCCCCGATATGGAGTACCGTATACCTCTGCTTAACGAGCGGGACGAGGAAATACTGGAATTCATATGTAGTCATGCTGATATAGTCGGCCTTTCCTTCATAAGAGACACAAACGACGTAAACACTATGCTTGACGCCATAGAAAAATTTACCGATGGCAAAACAATACCCGTAATAGTTAAAATAGAAACGTTGGCCTGTGTGCGCATATTGCCAGAAATTTTAGTAGCAGCGGCATCACGCGTTCCTACTGCCGTTATGATAGCGAGAGGAGACCTTGCTGTTGAAGTCGGATACGCTAAGCTTTCCGAATATCAGGAAGAAATACTTTGGATATGCGAAGCGGCGCACATTCCCGTAATTTGGGCAACGCAGGTGCTTGAAACCTTGGTAAAGACGGGCATTCCAACAAGGGCAGAAATATCTGACGTAACGCTTGGTGCAAAATCCGAATGTGTTATGCTTAACAAGGGCGAGCATGTGGCGGACGCGGTGGTGTTTGTAGACGATGTATTATCAAAATTTGAAAAACACGTATATAAGAAAACAGCAATATTACGCAAGCTTACAATAGCGAGCGACCTGTTTAATAACAGGAATTAATATTTATTAAAATTCAGAGAAATATAAAGATACGCTAAACTGTACCGTTTTATGTTGTAACAGTCATAATCTGCTTTATAAAACACTTTGAATTTAAATGCAAGGAATCTTTATAAAACTCAAAGTATGACTTCCAAAACCAAGAGTTATTCGTTTATAAAATATAACCTCAAACTAAGACCACCAAAGAACCTTTTTTATAAAATACTTAAAAGAGGTTTTTTTGGTTTGCTATTATTTTATTGTTCGAATTATTATTAAAAAATGTCTATGCGCTACGTTTTGATTGATAAATATAACTATTATATTATAAAATAATATTTATTTTATGTTACATTTAATATTTTATAAGCAGACGAATTCTGTCCCGCGTGATTGTTTGTTACAAAATTAATGCAAATCTAATGCGTTTTTAATTTGACGGCTACTGTTCAAAGGCGTATAATTAAAACGGATATAACAAATCTCTATGAGAGGGAGGGAGCGAAAAGCAAAACTTAGGCACGTAGCTAAATTTGTTTTGTAACAAATTTAACAAGGGAATGCAAATGCGTATAAAAATATTACCGAAATATACAAACATATATTGTATACAAGAAAACCATGAGTTTTTATGCAACAATTTGCTCTTCACAAACGTTATATATATAGAAGCTTAGATCTTCTAAAATTAGTTTTGAAAGTGAGGATTTTATGAAAAAATTACTGTCGTTGTTATTGGTGCTGGCAATGTTGCCGCTTTCTGTAAGTCTTGCGCAGGAGGAAAGAATGCTCGGCGTTTACCAAATGCCTGAAGATATAAGGGAAACTGCGCATATTAACTCCTTAATCTCTTTAAACGATGCACTGTATGCACTCGCCGAGGGCGACATATATGTGCTTAATAAGGGCGATAAGGAGTTCAGTCTTTATGCTAAAAAAGCCAAAAAGGCCGAAGAGGGGTCAGATTATCCGGAAAGGCTTTCGCATTTGCTCACAGATGGGCAAAAAATGTACGGTTTTAATGCGTCTAAAGGTCTATTCGCTACTGTTGAAAATGATAACGGAACAATAGGCCTAAAAGACGAGAAAAAACTTGACATATCAAATCACATAATAAGCTTTGACATAGGCGATGGCGAGGAACAAGAGTTTCCGGATTATCCTCAAGCACTTGCATTAGTCGGAGACAAGCTTTGCGCAATGTACTATATGCAAGATACTGGAGGTATTATGTTGTCTGCTTTTGACCTGGAAACAGGCGAAGAAGAAGTTTACGATGACATCCAAAATGTGCAAGCCTTTAGTCCCTACAAGGAAGGTAAGCTGTTGCTTACTGTAAGGGACTATGCCAACCCGGACGATAAGGGTGCAATGCTTAAAACCCTTGACATACAAAGCGGAGAAGTCGAAGAAATAGGCCTTGCCATTAAAGATGAAGGGAATAATGGACGATTCTATGGTAGCGTCTTATACTATCCCGAGGGCGATTTTATATTCTACATTAACGAAAGCAATGTAATGAAGCGTAATGAAGATGGAACGGCAGAACGCGTCAGCTATATGCCGTCAGTCTTTTACCATTCAGGGGAAACCGGAAGGATAGAAACGCTATCTCAAAATAGATTTGCTTATGTATCTGGTAGTGTTGTACGTATAATCTCGCTTGACCCTAAAGACCTACCCACAAAAAACATTAACATACTTGGCTATATATACAGCCAGTCCCACGAAAAAACCTTAGAAAAAATGCCCGACATTGCTGTAAAAATCTTAGAACAAGATGGAAGTATGTCAGAAATGCTTTCAAAGGCACTTGTGTCAGGCGGTATGGATATTGATATTATAGTGCCTAGCGCCACTAATATGGATATAAAGAGCCTTATAGAAAAAGGCTATGCCTTAGACTTGTCTGATATAGAAGGCGTCAGGGAATATTACGATTCGCTCTATCCTTATTACAAAGAAATAAACCCGCAGGACGGCAAGATATACGCGTTGCCCGTACAGGTTTACTTTAATAATTTTTCGTATAATCCCGAATTGCTTGAAAAACTGGGCTTAGAAAAACCCGAAACATTTGAAGATTTTTGTGATGTTATGAAGTGGTGGTACGAGAACCCGAACCTTACAGAGGAATACAAGTTTTATGCTATGCCGGAAATAAAGCAAGCAGTCTGGGGTGTGTTATTTGAAACCTATATGGCGTTTATGCGGGTTAGCGGTCAGGAGCTTAAGTTTGATACGCCGGAATTTAGAAGCATGGTAGAAAAGCTTAATGCTTCGTTAGAACTCGTTCCCAAACAGTCAGATACGATGAGCGATGAAGACTATATAGAGTTCTACGAGTCTCCGACATTGTTTGGCAAACAGTCTTTGGACATTTATGATATAAAATTTTATAACGAAAGACAACGCCGAATAGAGGATTATAAAGATATTGACGGAGAATATTATATTGAAACCTATCCGTCTTACCCAATAAAGTTTAAAGTAAAGGCTGATGTACCGGCCGCTATAAGCGCAACATCTTCATACATTATGATTAACTCTCAAGGTAAAAACGCAGAAACAGCTAAGGAATACATAAAAGCAAATATAGCGTCGCAGGATTTCCGCGAAAAAATAAGCTACCTTGCGGATTTTAACGAAATTGTTGAAAACCCCTATTACGAAAAGAGCTTAGAATACATACAAGAGGCTATGAAATCAGTGGAAAAAGACCTTGCAGAAAAAGAGGGTGCAGAAAAAACCGAAGGCGAGAAACATCTTGCACTTATAAAAACCACTTATGAAGAAATGCTGGCGGGTGAAGGTAAATACGAATATACGCAGGAGGATTTGGACGTTGTGCAAAGCTTCCTAAAGGACGTATATCTTGAAAGCTACGAAAACGGGCTTTTAAACAGGGGAGAAATACATACTTTAGTCACGCGTCTTATAGACGGTCAGATGGACACGGAAGCCTTTATAAAAGAAATGGACGGTAAAATCAAGCTTATAAGGCTTGAAAACCAATAATAACCTTATGCCGCCCCTGTTCTTGTACTTATAAAATAGACCTACTATATTGTGGTGGTTTATAATTGTAATAAGTATTACAGGGGCGGCAAAGAAAGCAGAAAAATGTTTGCTAAGAAAAAAAGTTTATGGTTGTTTTTATTGCCGGGGCTTGTGGGCATTATGCTGTTTTATCTGGTGCCATTTGTCGGCGGCATATATTTCAGCCTTACGGACGGAACTGTCAACAACCAGTTTGTGGGTTTAAAAAACTACGAACTAATATGGAGCAACGATG
>JAUNLY010000006.1:17137-32519 GCA_030532025.1 Eubacteriales bacterium | reverse complement strand
TTCCCATCGGGCAGACATTCGCTTGTCGATGCGGGAAGCGCAAAGCATGGCGAAATAAGCCTTAAAGATGCCTTTACAAAGTCCTGCAATATTACATTTGGTTCTCTTGCTCTTAAAATGGGGGATGAGGCCCTAAAAAACACCGCCGCACAGTTTGGCGTGGGAGACTATTTCCTGTTTAAAGATTTCGTTGTGGAAAACTCTATATATCCAACAAAAAACAGGTCTGCCAGCGAAATTGCTTGGACAGGCGTTGGACAAAGCGCATTGCAGATAAGCCCGCTGCATATGTGCATGGTGGCGTCATCGGTAGCCAATAAAGGCATTATGATGGAGCCACAGCTGCTTTTAAGGAGCGTCAACTCAAACAAAGAAGTGCGTTCCCAGTTTGCGCCCAAAATATATAAACAGCCATTAAGTGAAGAGCATGCTAATATAATAAAAGAATATATGTACTCCGTAGTGCAAAAAGGCACCGGAAGTGCAGCTTCGGTGCCTAGAGAAAAGATATGTGGAAAAACGGGTTCCGCAGAAATAGACGGTCAAAATGAGACAAACTCATGGTTTGTGGGTTTCAGCGACGAACCTAATTACCCCTATGCCGTATGCGTTGTCGTTATGGACGCAGGCGGTGGCGGAAGTGTTGCTGCACCGGTCGCGGGTAAAATATTTAAAGCGATATTTGGGCAAATTTGACAAGCCCCATTGTAATACTAATTTCAACTCTTGATGCTTTGATAGATAGGTATTTTAATTTTTGGTCATTTAGTCAACTAAGCGTTAGCTTTGTTTCTCGTTCAAATTTACAAAAAGCGACAAAGCGTGCGTAACTATTTGCATCAAGGTTACCTATAAGCATAAATGGTATTAAAGGCTGCCGCTTCTGCCGCCATAGGATCTGCCGGAGGAGCTACTAAAGCTGCCACCGCCTTTGCTGTTGCTGCTTTCTATCTTGGTGCGGGTTTCTGTTTTATAAAGATATATATCGCTTGACTTGGCTAAATTTAAGCTGTTCGGTACTATATACATCTGCGCGTTGCTTTGGTAACGCTTTCTTTTCATGCCGGAGGCCATAACAGCAACGGTAATCCCCCCTATAAGTAAAGACACGCCTACCGCATATGGGAGATATTTATAAAAACGCTCGGCTTTGGTAGGTGGTATAAGCACGTCCTCAAGGTAGAGCATATAATCTATCATTGCGTGGTAATAGTCTTTTTCTGGCAGGAATGGAGCTAATACATTGTATAGTTTTTCGTCGCTTTCTTTTGCCAAAAGCTCTTTTGCCGTGCCGTAGCTTGCTTCACCATATTTATTTATATCAAATAAAAATGCAAACGCTACATAGTTGTCCATCTCTTCGTAGGGGCGGACTTCTTCGTAGTATTCTGCTGCGAAGCGTTCGGGTGAATAACCTCTCGAATTGTCGGTTGTTATAATAATAAGGTCCGTTCCTGTGGTTTCAAGGAGAGCTTCTGCCCTTTTATTAAGGTCTTTTATTTGATTCTGTGTAAAAA
Source organism: Eubacteriales bacterium (assembly GCA_030532025.1). Classification (GTDB taxonomy): domain Bacteria; phylum Bacillota; class Clostridia; order Christensenellales; family Aristaeellaceae; genus DTU024. The sequence goes on along the minus strand of JAUNLY010000006.1, from coordinate 31,002 downwards.
ACCCGGTATCGTCAAAAATGTGGTTGTTTTCTGCTAAAACGGGTAGGAATGCCAATAAAGACAGGAGTAGCAGGCTTAAAAATACTTTTTTCATAATACCTCCTAAATTATAAAACAAAATACATTATAAGGGAGATTACGAAAAGCGCAGTTAAGGAAACTCCCAAAAACCAGCCGATTGCTTTAGGGGCGGATATAGGCACATCGCATGTAAGCTTTTCGGTTTGTCCGTTTATGGCGAATGTATATGTCTTATCTTCTTTTTTGGTAGTTATAATCCATATAGGGAAAAGCGTTGGTGTTGCAGTGCCTTCCGGTATGTTGATTTTTGTAGAAACAGGCACAACGGTGGAGTAGCCCAAAATGGTATCGCGGAAAGCGCTCTGCATGCTGGAGGTTATTCTATCGTCCGCACGCTTCTTGCTTTCTTCTATGCTTACATCAGCCCTGCTTGCTTGCGCCCCTGACAGTATTGCGGGTGTAAACGCAAGCCCTTCGCCCATGTCATATGGCTCTAAGGATTCCGTTATCTCGTTGTCCGCCTTTGTGCTGGAATCTATAGGCAGTTCTTTAAAATCCACGGTGCCGGCGCGCCTTATTAAATAATGCAGCGTCTGCGTAATTCTGTAATTGCCGCGGGTAAATGTGCGTATTTTGCTCGCATTATAGCTTATATCCGCAAAGGCTTGGCAGGTAAAAAGCCAGTAGGGCACGTAGAGTTTACGTATTTCGTTTATCCTGTTATTTTTTTTAAATATATTTGGTAAAAGCTTTTTGTTTTTAAAATAATCGTGGAATAATTTTTCCGCTCTTTCTTTTTTTACTGTAAAAGGAAGCACGCTCTGGGGCTTGGTGCCGGGTGTAAATTGATCCGGTATTATAGAGGGGCTTCCGCAGAAAGCACATTCCGTCGCTACGGTTGTTTCGTCGGTTAAAAGCTGCGCCCCGCATGAAGAACAGGAAAAAGTTTTAGTCTGTTTGACATCATTTTGGTCAAAGGCTTCATCGTGCATATCCCAAGCTTTATATTCAGGGGTTTGCTCCGTTTCCATTTCCACTTGCATGGCTTCTTTAAGGCCTTCTACCTCAAAGTTATTGCCGCAGTTTGAACAAGCCATTTCCTTTGCGTTGCCGTCAAAGGTAAGCGGGCTTGCACAGGAGGGACATTTGTAAGTTATAGTAGCCATATTATTCCTCCTTATAGCTATACTTTAGGGGATTTTAGCAGATAATGAATAAATTGTAAACGCTTAGATCTCAACTTGTAATAATTAGCTTGTTATGCTACAATTTAATGGTCAAAGAAGGTCAGACTTCTTGATGGAAGGAGTGAACCATGTGCGCTTGAGCGATATGATAGAAAGCTTTATTAAAGATATGATGAGCCCGCAAGAAGGCGAATTGCGCTTACAGCGCAACGAGCTTGCCGAGCATTTTAGTTGTTCCCCGTCACAGATTAACTATGTGCTTTCAACGCGTTTTACGCCGGCTCACGGCTATCTTATAGAGAGCAGGCGTGGAGGTGGCGGTTTTATACGCATTGTTCAGATAAGAACGCAGACAGGCGAGCAACTTGAGCAAATATTAAACGAGCTTATAGGCGATGCCATAGATGCGCACTCTGCACAGGCGATATGCAGGCAGCTTGCAAACCGCGAGGTTATAACAAAAAGCGAAGCCAATATAATGTGTGCCGCAACAGCGTCAAGGGCATTTAATGCAGAGGCAAATAACCGCATAAAAGATGAGATACGTGCGGGCGTTCTGCGCAGTATGCTTATATCAGTTGTTAAAGGCAACGAACAGGAGGACAAAAATGATTTGTGAAATTTGTAATAAAAACGAAGGCAATATAGTTTTTCAGGTGTATAACAACGGGGAGATTACAACCCGCACCATATGCACAGAGTGCGCCATGTCCGCACAGAACGAGTTTTTTAAAGCTTTGCATATAATTGCTAATAAAGCAAGGCGAGGCAAAATAAAAAGCGATGCGGGAGAAAAATTGCCGGAGAGCTTTTGCCCGGAGTGTGGCAACGCTATAGGCGACCTAAACGAAGACAGCGTATTCGGTTGCCCGCAATGCTATAATGCAGCCCGCGACAGGCTAAAGCGAATAAAAGGCTTATTGCCTGAAGAGCAAGTATTAGAAGAGCAAGAAAGAGAAATAAAAAGCGAAGAAATATTGGAAGAACTTCACCACCAATTAAGAACGGCAATAGTGGCTGAGGATTTTGAACGAGCCGCAAAATTAAGAGACGAAATTACAGAGACCGAAAAATCCATCTCGCATCAAGGGGGCTTTGATGAATAAGCTCATATTATCAAATAGGGCAAGCCTTTCGAGAAATTTTGCAGACCTGCCTTTCCCTAATAAAATGTCTTTAGAGCAGCGTGAAACCAATTTAGCAAGGGTTTCTCAAGCGCTGTATAGCGGCAGAGAGATATTTAGAAAAATCACCAAAGACGACGGCGAATGCCTTAACGATTTTGGGCTGGATAATTCCCTGCTGGATAAAGCGCTCGAAAACAGCGAAGTAGTCGTTTTTGAAAATAGCGACTGCGATACCTATGTTGTGGCGGGAGATTTGGACGGAGTTAAAATAGTGCGCTATTTTGACGACTTTAATGACGAAGTTATACAAGAGCTTTATGGTATTTCCAAATTTATTTTTAAAGACTTCCCAGCGGCCTTTGATGAAGAATTCGGCTTTTTAACGGCAAAACCTCTTAAATCCGGTAGCGGTGTGGAGGTATCTACATTGGTTCATTTGCCGGTTTCATATTCACTTAGGCAAATACCTTCCACCGTTAAAACTCTAAAAGAAGAGCATAGCTGTGATATGTCTCCCTTGGAGGATAATAAAAACGAGTCCTGCCTGTACATATTAAGTTGCAGTTCGGATAAAGCCGATGGTATACCTCAAAACTTAAAAGACGCAATTACGGTTGTTACAAACCAAGAGAAGATGCTTGCAAAAAGAGTTTTGAATAACCCACGCTCGTCCTTATACGACCAAGCTTTTAGAGCGTACGGCATACTCAAATACGCAAGGAGAATTACCAAGGCGGAGTTTTTATCCCTTTGGTCGCAGCTTAGAATGGGTGCAGAAAACGAAATACTTCCTATAGATGTAAAGACGGTAGACACTTTAATTGAACCATATAACAAAGAATATACCAAATTCCCTGTAAATGCAGGCAATATCAATTTTTTAAGGGCCGACGAAATAAGACGGCGATTGGAGGAATAATATGTCCCTATACGGAAAATTAAGCCCAAAGGCACGCAAGGTTATGGAGTTTGCAAGACAAAGCGCAGCCGCTATGAGGCATAAATATTTAGGCACGGAGCACTTGCTCTTGGGGCTTATAAAAGAAGCAAGGAGCGATGTACCATCCCTTCCTGATCATATTACGCAAAACGCGGTAAGGGAGACCGTGTCCCAGCTTTACGCACGTCAGGACGAGCCTGTAACGGCGCTGGAATTGACCCCAAAAATGAAAAACCTTATCGAAAAATCTATGCTTAGTCTGCAAAAAAACCGCATGCAATATGTTACAACGCCCTTAATGTGGCTACTTCTGCTTGAAGAAGGCAGCTCCGTTGCGGGACGCATATTGTCGGTTTTCGGCTGCGATACGCAGGTGTTAAAAGAAGACGCCGAGATGAGCCTTCAAAAAGAAATACGGGGAGAAGAGAGTGAAGATAATTCTCTGCTTGCAAAATACGGGCGCGACTTAACGCAGATGGCAAGCGACGGCTTGTTAGATCCCGTTATAGGCAGAGAAAAGGAAATACACCGCATAGTACAAATATTGTCTCGCCGTACCAAGAACAATCCCATACTTATAGGCGAACCGGGTGTCGGCAAAAGTGCTGTTATAGAGGGTTTGGCGCAGCTTATGCACGAGGGTGAAATACCAAATACCCTTCAGGGTAAAAAGCTTATTTCCCTTGATGTAAGTACTATAGTCGCCGGCACCAAATACCGCGGAGAGTTTGAAGAGCGCATGAACGGCATAGTCGAAGAGGTGCGCAGCCAAAGCAATGTAATGCTGTTTATAGATGAAATACAGATGATAGTGGGTGCCGGCAAAGCCGAGGGCAGTATAGATGCCGCTGGCATATTAAAACCTGCTTTAGCCAGAGGTGAGATACAGCTTATAGGCGCCACCACCATAAACGATTACAGGAAGAGCATAGAAAAAGACAGCGCTCTTTCAAGAAGGTTGCAGCCCGTTATGGTTGATGAGCCGACAAAGGAAGACAGCGTGCTTATACTTCAGGGTTTGCGTCCTAAGTATGAAGAATACCACAACGTAAAAATAACGGACGAAGCTATAAAAGCTGCAGTAGATTACAGTGCGCGTTACATTAACGACCGCTTTTTGCCCGATAAGGCAATAGACCTTATAGACGAAGCGGCTTCGGCGAAGAAAATACAGTCTTTAGATGTTCCTGAAAATATTAAGCTTATACAGCAGGATATAGAAAAAGCCAACACGGACAAAAAGACCGCCATTGACAAGCAGGACTACGAAGAAGCGGCGGATATACGCGATAAGGAGCAAAAGCTTAAAGCGGAGCTTATCCGTGCGCGTGAGGAATGGAAGAAGACGGAAGAAAACAGCAAGCTTTCAATTTTAAAAACGGATATAGCCTCCGTTGTGTCCCGTTGGACGGGTGTTCCTGTAACGCAGATGACTAAAGAGCAGTCTGAAAGGCTTTTAAAGCTCGAAGAGGAGCTGCATAAGCGTGTCATAGGGCAAAAGGAAGCCGTATCCGCAGTAAGCCGTGCCTTAAGGCGCGCAAGTGCAGGCATGCAGGATCCCAAAAGACCGCTCGGTTCATTTATATTTTTAGGCCCCACGGGTGTTGGCAAAACGGAACTGTGTAGGGCATTAGGCGAATCCATGTTTGGCGATGAGGACGCTGTAATACGCCTTGATATGAGCGAGTACATGGAAAAACACGCGGTGTCAAGAATGGTTGGTTCACCTCCCGGCTATGTAGGCTATGATGAGGGCGGCCAGCTTACAGAAGCCGTTCGCAGAAAACCCTATTCAGTGGTGCTGTTTGACGAGATAGAAAAGGCGCACCCCGATGTTTTCAATATGCTTTTGCAGATATTGGAGGACGGTAGGCTTACAGACAACATGGGCAAGACCACCAATTTTAGGAATACAATTATAGTTATGACGAGCAACTTGGGGGCGCAGAGCATATTTAACAGCCGAAACGTAGGCTTTGGGACTGATGCAAACGCATTGCCGGACTATGAATCCATGCGCGACCATGTTCTTGAAGAAACAAAAAGGCAGTTTAAGCCTGAGTTTATAAACCGTTTGGACGAAATAATAGTGTTCCACGCCTTAAGACAGGACGAGATGAAGCAAATAGCCCAAATAATGCTTACACAGGTGGATAAACGCTTGGCGCTCCACGGGCTTAGCATAAGCTATGACGAAAATGTATTGGAGTTTTTAGCAAAAGAGGGTTACGACCCGAAACTTGGCGCAAGGCCCATGCGCCGCGCAATACAAAGGCTGCTTGAGGATCCGCTGAGCGATTACATACTTGCGGGTGGTAAATCCAAAGGCAAAAACATTAAAACAACCTTGGTGGACGGCAAAATTGTATTCGAAGCGGAAAACGCAGAAAAAGAAAATATTTCAATAAACTAAAATAGTAAAATCTATTAAGGATGCACCGCACAAATGAGGTGGTTCGATGGCGGCGAATTGTGCGGTGGATCCTTAACATAAAGCGGCAAAACAAGCCGCTTTTTTATAAGCCTGATTTTACATTACCAAAGCCCGTTTTGCTTTGAATTTCAAGGCGAAAAGGGCTTTTAATTTTTGGTAAAATATGGTATAATATAGGTGGTGAAAAGAGGGAGAAAATTGCTTTTCACGGCGAGGGAAACCCCCTCTTTTTTAAGGAAGGAAGGTTAGATGGAAAACGATAAAATCCTACTCAGCGAAGAAGAGTATTCAGATAGGCTTGCAGCTTCCACCCGTGTGGACGCAACATACGATGCAAACCAAATACAAGTATTGGAGGGCTTAGAAGCCGTAAGGCATCGCCCAGGCATGTACATAGGCTCAACCGATGTAAATGGCCTTGAACACCTTGTGTACGAAATAGTGGACAACTCCATAGACGAAGCTTTAGCCGGCTATTGCGACAATATAGAGGTTCTACTCAATAAAGACGGCTCCGTTATAGTAAAGGACGACGGGCGCGGTTTCCCCATAGATTTACACGCAAAGCTTAAGCGCCCCGCGGTAGAAGTTTGCTTAACTGTGTTGCACGCCGGCGGCAAATTCGGCGGTCAGGGCTATAAAGTATCGGGCGGTCTGCACGGTGTAGGCGCTGCGGTTGTAAATGCGCTGAGCAAAAAGCTTATCGTAACCGTATATAAAAACGGCAAAATATATGAACAGGCTTTTGAACGCGGCAAAATAATGTACGACCTTAAAGAAATAGGCACGACAGACAGAAGTGGCACTACGGTGCAGTTTTGGCCCGATGTAAAGTCCGACGATAACCCAAAGGGCGTTTTTGATTATGGTGCGTCTTTCCGTCTGGAAACACTGCGCTCCCGTTTGCGCGAAATGGCCTTCCTAAACAAAGGCGTCAGAATATTTTTCGGCGACTACCGTCAGGAGGAGCCTTTTGAAAAAAGCTACCGTTTTGAAGGTGGTATAAAAGAGTTTGTCACATATATAAACCGCAATAAGACGGTCTTGTTTGAAAAACCCATATACATAGAGGGTATCAAAAACGACATAGCCGTGGAAGTTGCCATGCAGTATAACGACAGCTTTACGGAAAACACATATAGCTTTGCAAACAACGTAAGAACGCCGGAGGGCGGCACGCATCTTGCAGGCTTTTATGCGGCACTAACCCGCACTATAAACGACTATGCAAGGCGCTTTAAAATATTAAAAGACGCAGACTCCAACTTAAAGGGGGAGGACGTGCGCGAAAGCCTTGCCGCAATAGTTTCTGTAAAGCTTCACGAACCGCAGTTTGAAGGACAGACTAAGACAAAGCTTGGCAACAGCGAAGTACGCAGCATAGTGGATAATATCGTGTCGGAGGGGCTCTCTTCATTCCTTGAAGAAAACCCGACAGAAGCAAGAGCTATATTAGACCGCTCACTCGCTGCAGCACGTGCCCGCGAAGCCGCAAGAAAAGCGCGCGATTTAACACGCCGCAAAACCGTTTTAGAGAGCGCCTCGCTCCCCGGTAAACTTGCGGACTGCTCCGAAAAAGACCCCTCCAAATGCGAAATATTTATAGTCGAGGGCGACAGCGCCGGCGGCAGCGCTAAAACCGGTAGGGATAGGCATTACCAAGCTATTTTGCCCTTGCGCGGTAAAATATTAAACGTAGAGAAGACAAGGGTTGATAAAGCTTTATCTAACGCTGAAATAAAAAATATGATAACCGCATTCGGCTGTGGCATAGGGGACGATTTTGATATCAACAAGCTTCGCTACCACCGCATAGTCTGCATGACGGACGCCGATGTGGACGGAGCGCACATAAGGGTACTATTGCTCACGTTCTTCTACCGCTATATGCGCCCGCTTATAGATAAAGGTTACGTGTATATAGCTATGCCGCCACTGTACAAGGTTACAAAGGGCAAAAAAGAACGCTATGTCTATGACGATGTGGAACTGCAAAAAGTGCTTGACGAAGTAGGCAGAGACCCCATGCCTGAGCTTCAGCGTTACAAAGGCCTTGGTGAAATGTCTGCAGAACAGCTCTGGCACACCACCATGAACCCTGAAACCAGAACCATGATGCGCGTAAGCAGCGAGGACGCTGTGGCCGCAGACGAAACGCTTAACCTGCTTATGGGAGACCAGGTAGAGCCCAGGCGGGAGTTTATACAAGATAACTACAACATGGTCGAAGATTTGGATTTATAAGGTGGATTATGAGCGATATACAAGATAAAATAATAGTTACGGAGCTTGACTCTGAAGTAAAAAAATCGTTTATAGCTTATTCAATGGCTGTAATAATAAACCGTGCTCTGCCGGACGTAAGGGACGGCTTAAAGCCCGTCCACAGGCGTATATTGTACGATATGAACGAGCTTGGCATGACCCCTGACAAGCCGTTTAGAAAAAGCGCCCGTATAGTGGGTGACGTTTTGGGTAAATATCACCCTCACGGCGATTCAAGCGTATACGGCGCCATGGTTCGCTTAGCGCAGGACTTTAACATTCGATACCCATTGGTAGAAGGTCAGGGTAACTTCGGCTCGGTAGACGGGGACGGCGCTGCCGCCATGCGTTACACGGAAGCCAAGTTAAGCCGTCTTGCTATGCACCTTATAGGCGAAATAGATAAAGACACAGTAGACTTTTACCCAAACTTTGACGCTACGCTCCAACAGCCGGCAGTACTTCCTGCGAGGTTTCCAAACCTGCTTGTAAACGGCTCAAGCGGTATTGCAGTCGGCATGGCAACTAACATACCTCCCCATAATTTGGGCGAAGTTATAGACGCTTCCGTCGCATTGATAGATAACCCCGATATAGACCTTGACGGCCTTATGGAGCACATAAAAGGGCCGGACTTTCCGACCGGTGGCGTAATACTCGGTGTCAGCGGCATACGCGAAGCCTATCACACGGGTAGAGGTAAAATAACCGTGCGCGCAAAAAGCGAAGTGGAAGCGCTTCCAAACGGTCGCGGTCGTATTGTTGTGCACGAAATACCCTACCTTGTAAACAAGGCAAAGCTCATAGCTAAAATAGCGGAGCTTGTGCACGACAAGCGTATCGACGGTATAAGCGATATACGCGACGAGAGCGACCGCGAGGGCATGCGCATAGTTATAGAGCTTAAAAAGGACGCACAGCCGCAGGTTGTTCTAAATTACCTTTATAAGCACACACAGATGCAGGATACCTTCGGCACTATTATGCTGGCGCTTGTGGACAACAAGCCCTGCGTTTTGTCTCTTAAAGAGATGCTGGAACACTATATCAAGCATCAGGTAGATGTAGTTACAAGGCGCACCAAGTACGACCTTAACAAGGCCGAAGCTCGTGCCCATATATTAGAGGGCTTGTTAAAGGCCTTAGCTAACATAGACGAAGTAGTTCATATTATACGCAGCTCCGCAGACACGGCTGTCGCAAAAGAACGCCTTATAGAGCGCTTTGACTTTACCGAAAGACAGGCACAGGCAATACTTGATATGCGCCTTGCAAGGCTTACCAACTTAGAGGCGGATAAGCTCCAAGCTGAGTACAACGCTTTACAGGAAAGCATTGCATATTATAAATCTATTCTTGCCGACAGGCTTAAGCTTATGTCAGTCATTAAAGACGAAATACTCGAAATCAAAAGAAAATTCTCAGACGACAGGCGCAGCGAAATCTCCCCCTTGGAGGGTGAAATAGATATAGAAGACCTTATTCCCAAGGATTTCATGGTGGTTACCATGACGCACTTTGGCTATGTAAAACGCCTCCCGCAGAGCACATACCGCTCGCAAAACCGTGGTGGCAAGGGCGTTGTTGGCATGGCAACAAGGGAAGAAGACTTTGTCGAAAAAATGTACATAGTGCATTCCCACAGCGATATACTCTATTTTACAGACCGTGGGCGCGTTTACGGACTAAAATGCTACGAGATACCGGAAGCCGGCAGAACGGCAAAAGGCACCGCCATAGTAAACCTATTGCAGCTTGAGGGCGGGGAAAAGGTTACAGGAATGCTTCCCATATATGACGCAGACGGCGAAGAAATGCTCGTCATGGCGACTAAGCAGGGTAAAATTAAAAAAACCGCATTGTCTGAATTTGTAAACCTGAGAAAAACTGGCCTTATTGCAGTAAAGCTTATGGAAGACGACGAGCTTATAGGCGTAGAATTAACATCAGGCTCAAACGAGCTTATGCTTGCCACCAAGCACGGCAAGTGCATACGCTTTAGCGAAACACAGGTGCGCACCATGGGTCGCAGCACGCAGGGTGTCAACAGCATACAGCTTGATGAAGGGGACGAAGTAATATCCTTAGCTGTCGTACAGGAAGACAAACAGGTGCTCTGCATTACAGAAAACGGCTTTGGTAAACGTACATATGTAGACGAGTACCGCCTGCAAAGCCGTGGTGGCAAGGGCATAGCCGTTATGAATTTGACCGATAAAACAGGCAATCTATGCTCCATGCTTATGGTGGAAGAGAACGATGAAATAATGGTCATAACAGATGATGGCAACATTATAAGAACGCCCGTTGCAAGCTTAAGAATTATGGGCAGAGTAACGCAGGGGGTTAGCATTATGCGCTTGCCGGGCGGTGCTACCATAGTGGACGTAGATGTCGCCGCTAAAGAGGACGATGAGGACGATGTTGTCCAAGAAACGGATATTCCTGAAAGAATTTCTGAGTACGAATATCAGGAAGAATCAGCGGACGACGAAATATCCTCGCAAGAAGATATTTAACATAAATATATGAAAGATAAGCAAAATCTTATTGCGGGTATATCCGTACTCACAATAGCAGGGCTTATATGCAAAGTGGTAGGCGTACTATACAAAATACCTCTTGCAAGAACCATAGGACCCTTAGGCATGGGGGTGTACCATCAGGTATTCCCTACATACAATTTACTTTTGACGGTTTCTTCCGCAGGCATACCCGTCGCCATATCGCGTATGGTGGCGGCAAGCCTTGCGGAAAACAACACCGCAAAAGCCAAAAGCATATTCAAAAACGCTCTGCGTATATTGCTTGTGCTGGGTGTCATAGGCACATTCCTAATGGTAGTTTTAAGCGGGAGTCTATCAAAAGCCAAGGGTACTCCGGAAGCTGCCAAAAGCTTTATAGCAATAGCGCCGAGCTTGTTTTTTGTTTGTGTTATGAGTGCATTCCGAGGCTTTATGCAGGGTAGGCGCCGCATGATACCTACTGCTGTTTCACAGCTTATAGAACAGGTAGGAAAGGTGTTTGTAGCTATGCCTTTTGCATATATAGGTATGCAAAGGGGCGGCCATATAGAGGGGGCTGCAGGCGCCTTGCTCGGTACCTCCATAGCTGAAGGTGCAGCTCTTTTATATATGGCTTTGGATTATTATAAAAATAGACATGGTTTTCAAGCTATCAAAGGTCAAAACAACAAGCCCATAATAAAAGAACTTGTTTTAACCTCTATCCCCATTACAATAGGTGCGTGCATAGTGCCGATAGCTTCAGAGGCGGACTCCTTCATGCTTGTAAAACTTATGAGCCGTTACCTCCCTCAAGAAGAAGCCATAATACGCTACGGCATATACGTAGGTTTAGTCATAGCTTTAATAAACGTACCTACAGCGTTTGCGATGGCTGTAAGCACAAATTTGGTTCCCAATATAAGCGCAGCAAAACAGAGTAACGATTATATGGCGCTTAAAAAGCACAGCCAAACGGGGCTTAAAGCGGCGGCTGTTATAGGTTTTCCGGCTTCCATAGGCATGAGCCTTTTAGCAGAGCCTATTTTGGTAATACTGTTTAGAGGAGAGCAATACAGCTTTGCACAGCTAAGCCAAGGGGCAAAGCTGCTTGAGATAAGTAGCCTTACCATAGTGGTGTTTACCATGGTGCAGGCTACAAGCGGCATATTGCAGGGGCTTGGCAAACAGCGCATACCAATGTACACGCTTGCATTAGGTGTTGCGCTTAAAATATTGCTTAATCAAACGCTTGTAAGAATACCGTCGGTAAACATATACGGTGCACCCTTTGCATCGCTATTATGCTACATAGCCAGCATGATCCCAAACCTATACTATGTGTCAAAGTATACAAAAGCAAAGACGGATATATCCGCCGTGTTCCTACGCCCTTTGGCGGCAACAGGAGCGATGGCTGTTGTCGTACTGATTATTAAGCTTTTACTAAAAGAAAAGCTCGATGATTCTCTTTTTCTTCTTGGCGGTACTATATTAATTGCAATGGCTGTTTACTATGTCGCTGCAAAAAAATTAGGCTGTCTTGATGAGATTACCAAAAGAAAGAGTGCTTAAATATGAATCAAATTACAATTCTGTCTTTAGGAGCGGAGCCCGCCGAAGAAAACCTTACCTTGGCTTCAGTAAAGGTCCTAAAAACTGCGGAAACCATAGTTTTAAAAACGGAACGCTGTTCCATATCAGAATGGCTTAAAAATGAGGGGCTAAAATACCAGAGCCTTGATAATCTCTACGAAACAAGCCAAGACTTTGACGAACTAAATCAAAGTGTTGTGGATACGCTTATACAAAAAGCGCAGTCTTCTTCCGTTTGCTTTTGCGTGCTTGACGCAAACACCGACGAAAGCGTTAATCTGCTTATTAAAACATATAAAAATATAAGGGTATTGCCATCTGTGTCGCAAGGCTCAAACTATATTGCAAGGGCCGGCGTTTCCGGTCAATATATTGTAAGCACTGCATCGTCTTTAAGCGTGCACGAGGCACAGTTTCCTATGTGTATATCAGAAATTGATAACCCATTGCTCGCTTCCGACTGCAAATTAAAATTGCTTCCCTATTATGGCGAAGATGCAAAGACAGTGTTTTTCGAAAACGAAAATGCTGAAACGAAAATTATAAAACTTATAGAGCTTGACAGACAAAAATTCTATTCGCACAGTTCTTTTGCTGTAGTATTCCCTCATGAGATACTTAAGAAAACCCGTTTTGACATGGAAGATTTAATGCAGCTTATGCGCATACTGCGCTCACCCGAAGGTTGCCCTTGGGACAGAAAACAGACGCATAAATCCCTGCGTAAGTTCTTGGTGGAAGAAGCCTATGAAGCAGCGCTCGCAATAGACGAAGAAGATGATGCCCATATGCAGGAAGAACTTGGCGATGTACTTTTGCAAATAGCTCTGCATTCTGTAGTAGGGGAGGAATACGGCACTACAAGCTTTTCTGATATCGCAACGGATATCAGCAAAAAGATGATAGAGCGACACCCGCATATTTTTGCGGAGAAAAAAGAATATTTAAGTGCCGAAGAAGTCAAGTTCAGCTGGGAAAAGGCAAAGCAAAAAAAGCGCGGTATAGAATTGGTTAGCGATGCCATGAAAGAAGTAAAAAGAGGCATGCCGCCCCTTCTGCGCGCGGAAAAAATACAAAAATTAGCGGCATCTGTAGGTTTTGATTGGGACAAGCCTGAAGAAGCCCTGCAAAAGGTAAACGAAGAAGCGGAAGAGGTGCAGGAAGAACTTAAAAACAATCGGGATCCTTCAGAAGAAATAGGGGATTTACTTTTTTCTTGTGTAAATGTTTCAAGGTTATGCGGGTTGGATGCCGAAAAGCTGTTAAATATGGCGGCCGAAAAGTTTATTAGAAGGTTTGTTTGTATGGAAAAAGAACTAAATTCTGTCGGAAAACCCTTGCAAAGCTTGACAAGCCAAGAAATGTGTGTATACTGGGAACGAAGCAAAGCTAAGGCAGATTAGCGATTGCTCAACTCAAATCAGGAGGTTATAACATGAATAAGACCGAACTAATCGCGGCAGTTGCAAAGCAGGCCGAACTCAAAAAAGTAGACGCAGAAAAAGCAGTTAACGCCCTAATCGACGTAGTAAAAGAACAGCTTAGCAATGGCGAAAAGGTACAGCTTATAGGCTTTGGCACCTTCGAAGCAAAAGAACGCTCCGCCCGCACTGCGCGCAACCCCCGCACCGGTGAAGAGATAAGCGTACCCTCTTCAAAAGCTCCTTCTTTCAAAGCGAGCAAGGTGTTCAAAGAAGAACTTAACAAGTAATCAACTTATTCATTAATACTTATCTCAGCATATTAAGCCAAGACAAGTATAAACTGCCGGCTTTTGTCGGCTGTTTTTTT
>JAUNLY010000006.1:0-17037 GCA_030532025.1 Eubacteriales bacterium | reverse complement strand
TATATATGAGACTGGATAAATTTTTAAAGGTCTCCCGAATCATAAAGCGCAGGACAGTTGCAAAAGAAGCCTGCGACGGGGGACGTGTAAGCATAAACGATAAAATAGCCAAAGCGGGTACCGAAGTCCAAGAAGGAGACATTATCGAGATACGCTTTGGCGCTAAGACAAGCAAATATAAAGTTTTAAGCCTTAAAGAAGCTATAAGGAAAGAAGAAGCAGGCTTAATGTTTCAAATTATCGAATAAGCTATTTATACTTCCACAAAACCGTCAACTGTAAAATTAACCATTTTAAGCCCTAATTTTTTTATGTTTGCAACGCCCTCGTCATAAAGTGCGGTGTTTAAAACGTGCTTAGGGTCATGCGCGTCCACGTTTAATATAACGTGGCATTTTTCTTCTGCGGCAATTTCCCAAAAAGCTTGGTAGGGGTAGCCAAGTCCTCTAAAATAGCCCGCCTTGGTTGAAAAAAGCCCAAGCAAATTATATTCAAGCGGTATATTTAAATTGCGGGAGGCATAGCATATTTCTCTTGCGGTTTTTTTAGCAGTATCATCAAACTTGCGGTATTCTTTTAAATATAAATCAGGATGTGCAAGCCAGTTGTAAATGCCCGTTGCCATGGCAGCTATTGTAGTTTTAAGGTAGCGTTTAACATCGTACTCCGTTTTGCAGTTGCCAAAATAAAGGCCACTGTTTTCAACGAAGTCAAAATGGTTGCCGAGTATAATGTATTCTAAGCCGTACTCCTCTATGGTGTCTTTAAGCCAATCCGTGTTTTCGGGGTAGTATTCACATTCAAGCCCGCAGTAAACCTTTATTTTATCTTTGTAGGCTTCTTTAACCGTTTGCACCGCTTCCACATAGTCCGGAAGCTCTTTTGTTTCCATTCTCATACCGGGGGAATATACTCCAGGCCAAGGCGTGTGGTCGGAAAAGCCGAACTCGTCGTAGTTGGAATCAACAGCGGCCTGTACGTATTCTGTTTCTTGCCCTATCGCATGGCCGCATCTTGGTGTATGTGCGTGAAAATTTTTTCTCATAAATCCTCCTTGCCCGTATATATTAACAAAGCGTACTGCCTGCGTCAAATACGTTACAATTCTCAAAACCAAAGTGTTTGACACTTCTAAATATTTCCCGAAAAAGCCTTTTTAAAGACTTGCTTTTTTCGTGGGTTTTTGGTAGAATACCACTCGTTATGAACGGATGGTCCTCTGCTAAAAGGCATGAACATCTATGAAAGAAGGAGTGTAAACCCCATGAGTGAAATCATTCGCTCCATTGAGCGGACACAGCTTCGTGACGACAGACCGGAATTCGGCGTCGGCGACACTGTAAGAGTATTTGTTAAGGTTGTAGAAGGCAGCCGCGAACGTCTTCAGGCGTTTGAAGGCACTGTAATTGCAAAGCGCAACGGCTCCGTAAGGGAAACTTTCACGGTTCGCCGCGTATCATACGGCATAGGCGTAGAGCGCACATTCCCCATCCATTCCCCAAGAGTGGATCGTATAGAAGTGTTGCGTAAGGGTAAAGTACGCAGAGCGAAGCTTTACTACCTGCGCGGACTGCAAGGCAAGGCCGCCCGTATCAAAGACGGCTCTGGTTACAACAAATAATACTTATAAAAGCTACCGCCAAAAGGCGGTCTTTTTTTTTAGGGGGGTATGGGTATTAAAATCGTTTTAACAGCACCCGCTTCAAGTTATGTACACTGCGCGTTAGCGCCTTGGTGTCTTAAAAGCGGGGTTGAAAAATATGCGAAAAATAAATTTGAAATTTCAATAGTGGATCTAACCATAAACGAAGCGGAAGAAAAGGCGGCACAAAAAATAATAGCAGAAGCTCCGGATTGTGTAGGCTTTGGCTGCTATATTTGGAATATAAGCTTTATACAAAAATTAGCTAAAATTATAAAACAAAAACTGCCCTCATGCAAAATAGCTATAGGCGGGCCCGAAGTGTCGGAGGATATACAAGACGCCTTTGAAAAATTACCCGAGGCGGATTTTTTGCTGCGTGGCGAAGGGGAGATACCTTTTGCAAAGCTTGCAGATGCATTAGCAAACAATGAAAGCGATTTTAACATAGACGGTGTTTGCGGAAAAGATAGACCTTATGCCGAAGTTTTCTCGAGCGATTTTTTTCCGAGCTACCCGTACAGCAAAGAATATTTTGATAAGCTAAACGGCCGTATAAGCTATATAGAAACCAGCCGTGGTTGCCCTTTTTCCTGCTCTTTCTGCCTTTCCGGTAAAAAAGAAAGGGTAAAGTTTTTACCTATGGAACAGAGCCAAAAAGCTATATTGCAGTTGGCTGGCGGAAGTTCTCAAACCATAAAGTTTGTGGATAGGACATTCAATGCCAATATAAAAAGAGCGAAGCAGATAATAAGTTTTATTATAGATAAAACTAAAGAGGGCTTGATCCCTTCTAACAAATGCTTCCATTTTGAAGTGGCGGCGGATCTTTTGGATGCAGAAACCATAGGTCTATTTGAGCAAGCCCCAGCAGGCCTTTTTCAAATTGAGGCCGGCATACAGTCTATAAACACACAAACCTTAAACGCCATATATAGGAAGACAAATACAGAAAAAGTCTGCGATGCTCTTAAACAAGTTATACAATGCAATACCGTGCATGTGCATGTGGATTTGATTGCAGGGTTACCTTACGAAGACTTAAAAAGCTTTATAGACGGCTTTAATAAGGTTTTTAGGCTCCATCCGCACGCTCTTCAGCTTGGGTTTTTAAAAATATTGCAAGGTAGCAAGCTAAAGGAACAGGCGGAGGAGTATGGCATACATTACTCAAAAACTCCGCCCTACCAAGTGCAGTATACAAAATGGCTTTCTGAGCGAGACGTTGCTGTACTTACAAAGGCGGAACATGCTTTGGAGCTACTTTATAATAGACAGCGCTTTGTAAATACGGTGATTTATTTGACCGAAAAACTGTGCAAACCCTTTGACTTGTTTTATGCTCTGGGTGAAATTATTTTAGCCCAAGAAAAACAAAAACAAAGACCGCTTTCCCTTGACGAACTTACGGAAGCGGTGTTCCATGCCCTTATAGAAAAATTCCCTGATAGAGCTATGGAAATCAAAAACTATATGCTGCTTGACAGGCTCTCTTTTGTTGCAACGAGCAGCGTTCCGCATTATTTGCGGGATTATAATTCCAAACTAAACGAATTAAAAAGAAAAATAAACAAAATATATCCGATGGAGGATAAAATACACCGTGCTTTTGCAATAATTAAGCAAGGGGAGGAGCCTTATATATTTTGGGCAGACTATAAAAACAGGCACCCCGTCACCAAAAGTTATGATGTAAACAGGCTGCCCGTTAAAGAAATATTGTAAGTTTATTTTAATCGTCCCGTCTGTGCATATTAAAAGGGTCATAATGTACGCTGTGCACGTGTTTTTGGATTCTGTGTTCTTTTATTTTTTTGCTAAAATAGAAGTGTGTAAACAGATTTATTAAGGAGCCTAAAAACAAAAGAATAAGACAGGTATTTACAAGCGCATTAAAAACCCCTGGGAAAAGTAGCGTTTTAACGCTTTTAGATAATGCAAATGCAATACTTGCAAGCACTGCCGTAAAAACCCATACGCCTGCTTTTTTTCTGCCTATTATAGCTATAAGCCCAGCCAAAACGCACAAAAGCAAATAAGATGGTCTTTCAAACATACCCCAGTCCACATACGAAATCGCACGTGAAAAGGCGATTTTTTCGCCTATCCACATTTTAATAAACATATTGAGCGGGCGTATCATGGCGTCTAACCTTATTATAAGCTCATAGCCCGTTATTAAAATAAGCGCCAAAGCCCCTAAGAACTGCATGCGCCTGCCGATGTCCTTTAAGGCAATAATGCTACCACCTCCTTAAACAGGAGCTTAATACTAATTACAACCTTTAATGCTTTGATAAACCGGTCTTTTTAATTTTGCTTTGCTTAGTTCGGGAAATTAAGCTTTATATATGCTCCCCTGATTAGGTTTTGCAAAAAAGAAAAAATCCAGTGTTTCTCTTTGCTTTAAGGTTTCAATCAGTATAATTACAAAAAAGCCTCATGTCAACATCATAAAAATTGGGACGGCGTGTGCCGTCCCTAAAAGGAGTGTTGTTTTGCGGTACATATTCTGTACCCGAACAGCTTACATATCTATATTTCCAAGCAAGCGCAGAGTTACCTTAAGATCCACATATTCGCTTTCGCCTATGGAGTTAAGCTTTGCTACATCATCGGTTCCCTTGGTGCGGAAAACCTTTATGTTTATTTCGTTGCCTTCTTTATAGGCGGCAAGAGTCTCAACAAGCTGGTCAGAGTTGTTTATAACGGTGTTGTCAACTTCGACTATTATATCACCCTTCTTTATGCCTGCGGCACTTGCGGGTGAGTCGTCTTCAACCTTCAATACGTATGCGCCGTTTGGTAGCGTACCGTCAAGCTTTTGGTTTGCGGAAGCGGAAAGCGTTGTAATGGTAACACCAAGCTTCGGAGGAGGATTCTGCTCGTCTTCGGCCTTTTGAACATTGCTTGCGTCGTAGTTTTTAAGCACGTTTTCAAGCATGGGCTTTGCTACATTAATTGGTATACACATACCTATATTGTCTATGCTGGCTTGCTGTATTCCGAGGAAACCGCTTAAGGGATTGCCGGAATTGTCGTATTTCCTTGCGGGTATGCCCTGAAGCTGTCCCAATGTATTAAACATACCGCCGCCGGAGTTGCCTTGGTTTATTGCAGCGTCTACCTGTATCATCTGGTTTTTAACTGTGGAACGCCTGCCGTAGCGGTCGGATACTTGGTCTTCAACGGTTCTGCCAAGGGCGGATACAAAGCCCACGGTAACTGTCCTTTCGAACTGTTCACCCAAGGGGTTGCCTATAACTATGGCATATTCGCCGATTTGCAGCTGGTCAGAATCTCCAAGCGGGGCTGCGGGCAACTTGATATCGGGTGCAAGTAAAATTGAAATGTCTATTGAAGCATCGCTTGCAACGACTTCGGCCGGATATTCTTCCCCATCAAAGGAAACGCTTACCCTGCTTGCTTCTTCAACAACATGGTGGTTAGTAATAATATGGCCGTATTTGGAAACCACAACGCCGGAGCCTGTGCCAACTAGACGCTCGGCAGATTGCTTAGGCGTGTTAAAGTAGCCGTAGCCATAGCCATAAAAATCCGTGCGCCTTGTTTGGTAGTTGTTTACACCCACGATGCTCTCGCGCGCTTTGTTTGAAACTTCTATCACAGGGCTTGTTATTTTCTCTTTGTCGGTCTGTGTGTTTATTATCTGGGATATTTCATCTTGGCTAAGCGTGTTTTCGTCAGCGCTCGCATAAATTCCCAAGCCCAACAGCATGGCAATTGCCAACACGAACGACACTATTGTACGTTTGTTTATAGATCTCATACTTGTCTTCCTTTCAATATCTTTTGCTTATATTATACTTAGCTCAGCTTAAATCAATTTGTGTACCTTTTTTGATTTTGTTTTGGTTTGCTCAGACAAGATAGTGTTGTTATGTTTTCCTTGTCTGGTTGAGTAAAATCAAAAAACTTGCTACAACCTGTGTTCTAATTGACTGAGAAAGTATTGATTGCCTTTTTCAAAGCACGGTCTTATTATAACGTCTATTTTTTGCTGATTATTGAATAAATTATGAATTTTGAGGAAGATTTGGATGGTTTAGTCTGATGTTTATTTTGCTCGTTATTACCTATCTGCTTCCAAAAAAGACCGCCGGAGCGGTCTTTTTTAGGTTAAATTTAAACGATTATCAGTTGGTAAGGTTGTAGATTTCTATTGCGGAGTTGATTTCGCCAGCTAAGTTTTTAACTGCGTCTTCTATGGAAAGTTCGCCGTTTATAACTCTTTCGGTGTAGGTTTCAACCAGTGAGCGAGCTTCGGGGAATACGCTAAGAAGGCTTCCGGCGAACTCGGGTGCGGTTGAATGGAGCTGGTCGATTGCGGTACCGAACTGCGGGTACTGCGCAAGGTTGTCCTTGAATGCATCAAGCTCGTGTGTGGCTACGGTGATGGGGAAATAGCCGGTCTTTGCGTTCCAGAATGCTTGCTGTTCGGGGGCTATCATGAATTTTACAAATTCCCAAGCTGCGTCCTGACGTTTTTCGTCGCCGGTGTTGAGCATCCAAAGGGAGCCGCCGCCGATGGAAACGCCGCCCTTATCGTCTGCGTGTATGTTCGGGAAATAGCCTGTGCCTATTTCAAAGGCGTCGCCTACGTTTGTAAGCAGGGATTTAAGCGCTGCAGTGCTTTCGAGTGTTATTGCAATTTTGCCAGTTATGAATGCCTGTTTGGCTTCCGTGTTGCCCCTGTTAAGGTAGGGGATTACGCCGTCGTCATAGAGTTTTTTCCAAACTTTGAATATTTCTACTGCGCCGCCGTTTTCGTCAAAGGCTACCTTTGTTGCGGGTTCTGCGCCTCTGCCGTTGTTGTTGTCAACATAGTGCATGGCCATTTTGCCGATCCATTGTTCGAAGAACCAGCCGTAGTTGCCCATGCCGAAGCCATAGCGCTCTACTTTGCCATCGGCATCTTTCTTTTCGAGTTTAGCAGCCATTTCGATAATTTCGTCGAAGTTCGTTGGCGGTGTTTCGGGGTCTAAGCCGGCTTCTTTGAATGCGTCCTTGTTGTAGTAAAGGAGCGGTGTGGAAGAGTTGAAGGGCATGGAGTAAAGTTTGCCGTCAACAGTGTAGTATGCTGCGATGTTAGGCTCTACCTGGGAGATATCATAGCTGTCTTTGTCTATCATATCTTGTACGGGAAGTGCCCAGCCGGAGTCTATCATAAAGCGCGTGCCGATGTCGTATATTTGCATTACGTCGGCGGGCATGGCGCTCATACCGGCGGCCTTTACCTTGTTTATGGCGTCGTCGTAAGAGCCTTGGTATTCAACATTTACCTTGATTTTGCCTTCGTTTGCTGCGTTAAAATCGTCAACCATTTTTACAATGGCTTCGCCGTTTACGCCGCCCATGGAGTGCCAGAAGGTTATCTCCACAGAGTCTTCAGCAATTGCGGGTACTAAACCTAAGAGCAGTACCAGTGAGATACATAGTGTAAGAAATTTACGCATATTTTTCTCCTCTCAAGAAATAATATTAAAAACGCTTATGCGTTTTTGTCCTTTAGCCTTTAACGGCACCTGCCATTAAACCGTTTATAAGTTGCTTTTGCATAAATACGAATATGGCAAGGCTGGGAACAATAACTATAACAACGCCTGCCATCATAAGCCCTAAGGCTTCGGCGTCTATGTCGTAAAGCATGCTTATGCCTACCTGCACCGTGCGATAAGCGTCCGAGTTTGTAACGAGCAACGGCCACATATATTGGTTCCATGTGTTAAGGAATACGTATGCGCCAAGGGCACCAAGCGCAGGCTTGCTAAGCGGGAAAACCACGCTGTATAAAAAGCGCATATTAGTGCAACCGTCAAGCAGGGAGGCTTCCCTTAACTCTTTTGGGAATGTAAGGTAGTGCTGACGCAACAAAAATATACCCAAAGCGCTTGTAATGTAGGGAAGTATAAGGGCCTGATAGCTATCAAGCCAACCCCAGCGACTTACTGTAAGGTAGTTGGCGATAATCGTAGCTTCGCCAGGTACCATCATTGTAGACAGAACCAATATAAACAGAAGCTTTTTGCCTTTAAAATCCAAGAAAGAAAATGCAAATGCCGCGAGCGAACATGTGAACATCTGCCCTAACATAACAGAAAGTGATATAATAAAAGAGTTTTTAATATATCCTAAGAATGAATATGCGGGGTTGGTAAAGGCTCTTACATAGTTGTCAAAGCTTATTGCGGAGGGTATCAGTACGTTGTCGTAAATTTCGTCCGCAGGCATTACGCTTATATAAAGCGTATATATAAGCGGTAGCAGAATAATAAACATTAAGGGCAGGTTTAAAAGCATAAGACCTGCGTTTTTTAGCTTGCGTTTTCTTGCAAATGTAAGGCGCATCAGTAGTTCACGCTCCTTTTTTCAAATTTAAACTGTATAAGCGTAACTATAAGTATTATGACAAACAGTATTACACTTCTTGCGGCGGCGGTTCCGAAGCGGAAGTTAAAAAATGCGTCTCTGTATATGGCGTGCACTATAACGTTTGTCGCGTCGCCGGGGCCACCTTGTGTCAATATCTTAATCTGGCTGAATGTCTGGAAACTGCTTATTATGTTTATAACAATTTGGAAAAACAGCGTTGGGGATATGCTGGGTATAGTAATGTTAAAAAGCTTTTGGAAATAATTGGCGCCATCTATAGATGCGCTCTCATAAAGCTCTTTTGGTACATTTCTTAAGCCGGCGGACAAAAATATAAAGTTTATGCCGCTTTGCAGCCAAATGGTAATTAGTGTTACCGAAAACAGAGCCCATTCGGGGCTGCCGAGCCAGTTTATGTGAGTGCCAAACACATTGTTAACAAGCCCGCTTGTGGGGTGGAATATCATTCTAAATGCCATGGAAGCTGCAGCGGAAGCAATAGCTACCGGCATAGCGTAAGAACCTGCTGCAAATGTCGCACCGGGGTACTCGTCTGCTGTTAGAAGGCTTGTAATCATACCAACAAGCAAAGAACCTATGGACACACCCAATACGAATTTAACCGTTACGGTAATGCTCGTCCAGAAGGATGCGCTTTTAAATAAATCCGCATAGTTGCGTATGTTCCAAAAAACCTTTGCGTTGCCGAATTTATCTGTCAAAAAGAAGCTTAGATAAATTGTTCTAAAAAATGGATAAAACAGAAACATTCCGAATATTGCAAAGGCGGGCAAAAGTAACAAATAAGGCTCAATACGGCTATATAAACCGCTTGAACCTTTGTTCATAGCATTGGACTGGGAGTTGCCGGAAACCGTCTTTAGGGACATAAAATCCTACCTTCCTGCTCAATAAAAATTACATCTAAAACCATTGAACAGGTTAACATTATAAGCACTTACTGTCAAGGCGGATTTGGTAAAGGGAATGTAGTATTTATGTAAAGTTATTGTGCGCTACGCTTTGGATGTGGCTTGACAAAAAATAAAAGGAATGTCAAAATAATCTTGAATATATCGCATACAGGAAGGCTGACTATGCAAAAGGGAAAAAGCTTAGATTTATTTGTATATAATAAAAAATACTTAATGCTGCTGTTTGCACTTATGCTTTCTATATACCTGTGTGTAGCTACGGCAGCAGAAGCGCCAAAATTGAACCTATATTCAGATCTCACACCGGCAGTGTGCACCCGATTTGTTGATGGGGACACGGCATGGTTTAGTGCCTTTGGAAGTGAAAAGGAAATTAAAGTACGCTTTATTGGCATAGATTCTCCCGAAATGGGGGATGAAAACCATCAAAAAGGAGCTTATTCCGACGAAGCTTCAAAATACACAAAGGACGCCTTGGACAAAAAAATAGTTTTTTTGGAGTACGACAAGGAAAAGTTCGATCAATACGGCAGACACCTTTGCTACATATGGTTTATGGACGGTACTCAGCTAAATTATAACATAATATTAAATGGCTTAGCACGCGTAGAACTTTATAAACCTAACACAAAATACAAGAAAAATTTCTACGAAGCGCAAGATTATGCAAGAGAAAATGCGCTTGGCATTTGGAGCGAAAAAGCAAGCAACTATAAGGGCTTTTAGGCTTTTTGAGACTTTATTTTACATTACCCCTGTATTCCGGAAAAAAAGTGACCTTTTTTGATTGACAAATTTAGATGCATAAGCTATACTCTGGTCGTACAGAAAACGATTCCGGAACCGTTACCGCAAAGTGGCGATTTTATTTATCGAATCAGGCGGCGTATGCCGTATGATATAAACAAGGAGGAATTCATATGAAAAAACTACTGTCTCTAATGCTGGTATTAGGGCTTATGCTGTCGGCAGGCTCTGCACTGGCGGAAACTATTGCCCTTAAAGTTTGGGGTTCACAGGAAGATCAGGTTATGCTTCAAGAAATGGTGGAATCCTTCAAAGCAGCCAACCCCGACAAAGAGTACGACATAAGCTTTGGTGTTGTAAGCGAAGCTGATGCCAAAACCAAATACTTGGAAGATCCGGAAGCCGCTGCGGACGTATTTGCATTTGCAAACGACCATCTTTATGAATTGGTAAACGCAGACGCACTTTACGAAGTAACCATCAACAAAGAAGAAATCGTCAATGCAAACGTTGCAAGCTCCATAGAAGCCGCAACCAAGGACGATATACTTTATGCCTATCCCATCACTGCAGATAACGGCTACTTCCTTTATTACGACAAATCCGTCATAAGCGAAGAACAGGTTAAAAGCTTAGACGGTATACTTGAAGCTTGCAACAATGCCGGCAAGAAAATGTTTATGGACGTTTCAAACGGCTGGTACATTGCTTCCTTCTTCTTAGGCGCAGGCTGTGAATTGGGTCTTAGCGAGGACGGCAAACAAACTTGCAACTTCAACAACGAAGACGGCGTAAAGGCCGGCGAAGCCATAAAGGCATTCACCGCAGACCCTGCATTCTTAACTGGCGATGACGCTATTTTAACAGGCGGCTTTGGCGATACCATAGCAGCTGGCGTATCAGGCACATGGAACGCAGCCGCAATCAAAGAAAAATTAGGCGATAACTATGCAGCAGCTAAGCTCCCCACATTTACCTTTGGCGAAGAGCAAAAACAGATGTCCTCTTTTGGCGGCTTTAAGCTCATGGGTGTAAACACCATGACCATGTTCCCCGAAGAAGCCATGGCGCTTGCACAGTGGCTCACAAACGAAGAAAACCAGCTTAAACGCTTCCAGATGCGCAGCATAGGCCCGTCCAACAAGGTTGTTGCACAAAACGAAGACGTATTGGCAGACAAAGCCCTTGCAGCCCTTGCAGCACAGGCGGAATTTGCCGTAAGCCAAAAAGAAGTGCTTGGCAACTATTGGCAACCTGCGGAAGCCTTCGGCACCACCATGGAAGCCAAAGACTACAGCAAAGACATACAAACACTGCTTGACGAGATGGTAGCAGCCATCACCAACTGATAAAATAATTTTCAGGGAACAGCTCTTTTGGGCTGTTCCCGCTTTTACATAGGGGGATAAGGATATGTCTAAATTTCTTCCCATCGTTGACGAAAAAGGCTTTAAAATAAATGCATTTAAAGAAACCGCGCTTATTTTTAAACGCGGCGACGGAGCAACAAAGCTCTCTTTTTTGTTGATGGGTTTTGGGTGCATAAAAAGAAAGCAATACATAAAAGGCCTGCTCTACCTTTTTATGCAAATTATTTTTATAGCCTATATGGTGGGTTTTGCGTGGCAGTATCTAAGCAATATCGGCACATTGGGTACCGAATCTATGAAAAGAGAATGGAGCGAAGCTAGGCAGATATACGTAAGGACTCCCGGCGACAACTCCATGCTTATATTGCTTTTCAGCGTCATGAGCATATTGCTTATAATAGCATTTGTGCTTATATGGCGGGCGAGTGTCAGGTCCTGTTATTTGGCACAGTGCTATGAAAAAAACGGTATAAAACAGCCTGCTTTTAAGCAAGAAATAAAAGCTCTGTTGGATAAGCGTTTCCACATGACCATGCTTGCAATACCGGGCCTTATGGTTATGGCGTTTACAGTGTTGCCCATAATATTTATGATACTCATAGCCTTCACCAATTTTGACGCTAACCACCAACCGCCCGGTAAGTTGTTTACATGGGTTGGGCTTAAAAACTTTACAGACGTTTTTTGGAAAGACCCCCTTATTTCTTCGACATTCGGTAAAATACTCGTTTGGACGCTTGTCTGGGCGGTGTTTGCTACTATTACAAACTATTTCTTCGGTATGATTTTAGCTATAATGATTAACAAAAAAGGTGTACGCTTAAAGAAAATGTGGCGCACCATATTTGTTGTTACAATTGCCGTGCCGCAGTTTGTAAGTCTTATGCTAATGAGCCAAATACTACACGACTTAGGCCCGCTTAACCTAATGCTACAAAAATGGGGTTTTATAGACCGTACCATACCCTTCTTGACGGACGCAACTTATGCACGCATAACAGTAATACTGGTAAATATATGGGTCGGTATACCTTACACAATGCTTATAACGTCCGGAATACTTATGAACATACCTGCGGATTTATACGAAAGCGCCTCAATAGACGGTGCCACGCCCGCAAGAATGTTTTTCTCCATAACGCTTCCTGATATGCTTTTTGTAACGACGCCTTATTTAATTACTACATTTGTTGGCAATATAAATAACTTTAATGTAATTTATCTGCTTACAAAGGGTGGTCCACTGGTTACTGATTATTACCAAGCCGGCAAGACAGACCTGCTTGTAACATGGCTTTATAAGCTTACGGTGGATAAGCAAAACTACTCGCTTGCTTCAACCATAGGTATATTCGTGTTTATAGTCTGCGCTTCGCTTTCCTTAATTGTATACAATATGTCCGGCTCCGCCAAGAGGGAGGAGGAATTCCAATGAAAAAGAAAGCTTCTCTTAAGAAAAACCTTGTTCGCTTGTTGCCGTTGCTTTCGTTGGGGCTTGTGCTGAGCTTTGTTTTACCGTGGCTTAGCGTAAATGTGCAATTAAGCCCCGAGAGCAGCAGCGTCAAAACAGGTATTGGCTTGCTTACCTCAAAAGAAAGCGTGCTAAATGTTAAAGCGCTTGCTCTTTGTGCAGTAGCAGCCTTTTTAACTGCGGTGCTTATTCTTTTTAAACTCGATAAAAAACTGGTGCTTTTGCATGCTTTAACACTAATCGCAAGCGTTATAGTGTCCGTTGCGTTTGTTTTAACTGCAAAACAAAAGGTTGACGCAAGTGGCCTTTTAGCCGAAAAATTTATGGTAAGCAATTTAGGCATAGGCCTTTGGGCTTTCCAGATAATAGCGATATTAGCGCTTTTTGTCGCTTTAAGCGCTATGCATGAGCCTGTGGAATACATAGTGCTTACAATAATGGCATCTGTTTGGCTTTTGCCTATTATATGGCTTGTGCTTACGGCCTTCAGGCAGGAACCGGGCGCCTACACACCCTACCTTCTGCCAAAAAACTACACCGTGGATAATTTTTCAAGGCTGTTTACAGAAACGCAACAGTTTAACTTCCCCCGTTGGTATATGAATACGCTTGTTGTAGCCGTTATAACCTGCGTTTTAACAACTTGTATGGTTCTTATGATTGCCTTTACATTCAGCCGCCTGCGTTTCCCGTCGAGAAGAACATTCATGAACATAGGCCTTATACTCGGTATGTTCCCAGGATTTATGAGCATGATAGCCGTATACCACATTCTAAAGGCGATAGGGCTTGCAAAATCTCTCGTCTCCTTGGTGCTTGTGTATACAGGCGGTGGCGTGCTCAACTACTTTATAGCCAAGGGCTTTTTTGATACCATACCAAAATCTTTGGACGAGGCGGCAACCTTAGACGGCGCCAATAAAAACACGATTTTCTGGAAGATAATTCTGCCTTCATCAAAGCCCATAGTAGTGTACACCGCGATAACCGCATTTATTGCACCTTGGGTAGACTTTATATTTGTATCCGTTATCATGAAGGACGATTATCAAAACTACACCGTAGCACTTGGGCTGTTCAAAATGCTCGAAAGAGAGCATATATACGAATACTTCACACGCTTCTGTGCAGGCGCTGTGTTGGTTGCTATACCCATAACACTTTTGTTTATAAAGATACAAAAATTCTACGTCGCAGGCGTAGTCGGCGGAGCCGTAAAGGGATGATTAAAAAATTATTAAGCCTTTTAGCGGTGTTGTTACTGTTGCCGTTTTCTTCCTCTCAGGCTTTAAACGGGCCCGTGTACGAGGTGTTTGTCGCCTCGTACGCGGACTCAAATAAAGACGGAATGGGGGATTTAATAGGCCTTGCAGAAAAAATCCCTTACATAAGGGAGCTTTGTGTAAGCGCCTTGTGGCTTATGCCGATACACCCATCACCTTCATACCATAAGTATGATGTGTTGGACTATTATGCAGTAGATAAAAGCTACGGCAGCATGGAAGATTTTTTGTTTCTTTCACAACAATTAAAAAAAGCTGATATAAAGCTCATTTTAGACCTTGTAATAAACCACAGCTCTAATATGCACCCGTGGTTTTTATCGGCATCAAAAAGCCTTAATACAAAACCCTGTGGCAAAGAAATATGCCCACATAAAGAGCTTTGTATTTCCCATAACCCATATGTAAACTACTATAACTTTACAAAGGGAGAGGGTCAGCACAAAGTGCCTGATGCTTACGGCTGGTACTACCTTGGCAACTTCGGCGCCCATATGCCGGATTTTAATTTAGACGACGCAAATTTAAGAAACGAGCTTTTAAATATAGCCCGCTTTTGGGTAGAAAATGGTGCGGACGGCTTTAGGCTGGACGCCGTAATACATTTTTACGAGCAGAACGCCGAAAAAAACAAGGATTTCCTACATTGGTTTATACACAGCTTAAAAGAAATTAAGCCCGACATATATATTGTTGGTGAAGCGTGGAGCGATGATAACACCGTTTTGCGCCTATACGAAAGCGGTATAGATAGCCTTTTTGATTTTTCTCTTGCGGGCTCAGGTGGTCATATAGTAAAAGCCATGCGCAATGGAGACGGTGCAAGCCTCGCTTCATATTTGGATAAACGCTATAAGGCTATAAAGGCGGCAAACCCTGCTTCTCAAAACGCTCCATTCTTATCCAACCACGATATGGGGAGGATTGCCGGCACGCTTATGCGCAAAGAACAGCAAATAAAGCAGGCTGCCGCCATATATCTTACACTTCCGGGCGTTCCATATATATACTATGGGGAGGAAATTGCCTTAACAGGCTCCGGCAGAGACGAAAACAAACGTCTTCCCATGCTGTGGAACTCAAGGGGAGAAAATATAACTCTACCGCCAAAAGATGCCGACCAAAAGCAAAGACAAACAAAGGGTGTTGAAGAGCAGGAGGGTGAGCCATCTTCTGTACTAAATTTCTACAAACAACTGCTAAATGTTAGAAGCTCCACTCCGGTTTTTACTTACGGAGAATTAAATTCGATAGACTTGGGGCTAAAGGGCATCGCGGCGTGGGAAATAAGCTTTGAAAAAAACACGCTTTCAGTGTATCATAACCTGTCTAAGCAAGAAGCGGTGTTAAATGTAAACGCTGGCACATTGCTCTATGCAGGCGATACGGGCTCAGGAGCGCCTGTATTATCCGACGGCGTTTTAATAATGCCGTCCGGCTCAAGTTGTATTATAAAATAAGAGGTTTTATGCGAAAAAGCGGAATTTTACTACATATAACATCTCTGCCGACAAAGGGCGGCATAGGTACTATAGGCAAAGAAGCCTACGATTTTGTGGACTTTTTAAATAAATCCGGCATGTCCGTCTGGCAGATATTGCCTGTGTCTCCCACAGGTTTTGGGGATTCGCCATACCAAAGTGTAAGCACCTATGCGGGCAACCCACTTTTGATAGATTTGGAGCTTTTGAAAGAAGAAGGCCTTATAGACTCCATAGATCCTATGGAGGACGAAGAGCCTGACCGTGTGGACTATGGCAGGGTTGTAGAACATAAGACACAAGTTTTAAAAGAAGCTTTTAAGGTTTCCTATAAAAAATGCGAAAAGGAAGTTCAAAAGTTTATACATAAAAACGCTTGGGTGAAAGATTATGCGCTGTTCTCCGCCGTAAAAGAGCATTTCGGCATGATTTCTTGGATGTCTTGGCCGGACGAGGATATACGAATGCGTCGCCGCGATGCCTTAAATCACTACAAAAATTTGCTAAAAGAAAGCGTAAATTACTACATTTTTGTGCAGTATTTGTTTTTCAAGCAATGGTTTGCGCTTAAAAATTACGCAAACAAAAAAGGCGTAAGGCTTTTTGGCGATATGCCTATATATGTGGCGGAGGATTCCGCCGATGTATGGACAAACCCAAAGGTTTTCCAGCTGGATAAAAACAGGCGGCCAACCTTTATAGCGGGCGTCCCGCCGGATTATTTCTCCATGGACGGTCAGCGCTGGGGCAATCCGCTTTACGATTGGGAATATCTAAAAGAAACCAATTTCCGCTGGTGGATTAAACGCCTTAAAGCCATGAACCAAATTTATGATATTTTGCGCGTGGATCATTTTATAGGCTTTGCAAACTACTACTCTATACCCGCAGACGAAGAAACCGCCAAAAACGGCAAGTGGAAAATTGCGCCCGGCAAGGCGTTTTTTAAGGCGGTAAAGCAGGAACTCCCTAATATGGATATAGTGGCGGAAGACTTGGGTGCTGTAAATAAACGTGTGCAGGATCTGCTTAAGTATTGTGGCTACCCTGGCATGAAGGTGCTGTCGTTCGCCTTTTCGGGAGACCCTCACGACCCGCACCTGCCACAAAATTACGAGGAAAATTTCGTCGTATACACCGGCACGCACGACAACACAACGGCGGAGGGCTGGTACCAAGCTGCAAGCGAAGGTCAGAGAGCTCTTGCAGACAAACTATTAAGAAGACAGCCTTGGCAGAGTTTTTCTTACACCATGTGCAGAGAAGCCATGATGTCAAAGGCGGATACCTGCGTCCTTCCCATGCAGGATATTTTGTCCCTCCCTGACACCGCCCGTATGAACATACCAAGCACCATAGGCGGCCTCAACTGGCGTTGGCGCCTGCTGCCAGGCCAATTCAACGACACCCTTGCCGATAAAATTTTAAGCCTTAACATAATGGCAGGACGTGCCTTTAATGAAACCAAAGAGCAAAAATAACAAAAAATTGTGATAGTATTAATATAGCTTTAACCAAACAAATTTACCGCCAAATAGCGCTACGCTTTTGGCGGTTTTTCAGTATTAAAAGTCCAAAAAAATTTGGTTCTTTAAATAATACTAATCCCGCACCTTAATGCTTTGATAAACTTGTCTTTTTCCATTTTTGCTTTGCCTCGTTCTTATACTCATTCCCATCTAACCCACCGCTATCTTTAGGTGTCTTTTCCGTTC
>JAUNLY010000117.1 GCA_030532025.1 Eubacteriales bacterium | reverse complement strand
AATAAAGTAGCAAAGACCTTAAGCGAAGGGCTACTCGTGCGTTGCTCTGTAAAGCTTTTACCTACAGGAAGCCTTGTGCAAGGTGAAAACAAGTTTAAGCGCATTGTGGATTTAAGAAAAGAACGTTGATTGTCGCATATATAAACCGTTTATGCTATAATTAAAAAGAGGAGGAAAGCTTATGGCTGTGAAGCAATTATCCGTATTTATAGAGAATACGCCGGGTAGCTTAGTAAATTTAACAAAGCTTCTGGGTGAAAATAAAATAGATTTAATATCGCTTTCCGTTGCGGATACTAGCTCTTTTGGTATACTAAGGGGAATTGTAAAAAACCCTGACGATGCGCTTCAAACAGTTCTAAATGCGGGCTTTGCCGCAAGGCTTGATACGGTAATACCCATAGAAGTTCCGGATAAGCCGGGCTCTCTTTCCAATGTGCTTGGTATTTTAGCAGAGGCTGGTATATTTATAGAATATCTTTACTCCTTTATGCGCGATGGTGGCAAGGAAGCATATATAATTTTGCGCACAATGCAGACGGAGGAAGCCAAAACTTTGCTTAAAAACCAAAATGTACGCATACTTACAGCACAGGAGGTATATTCCCTTTGAGCATGTGTCGCAAAACATATGCGGAAGTGTCGCTTAACAAACTCAAAAACAACGCGGAACAAATTGTAAATGCACTCCCAGACGACAAAAAGCTTTTTGCCGTCGTCAAGGCAGATGCCTATGGGCACGGGCTTGTACCCTGCTCAAAAGCCTTTTTAGCGGGTGGCGCATACGGCCTTTGTGTTGCCTTGGCGGAAGAGGGGGCAGTTTTGCGTAAAAGCGGTGTACAGGCGCCCATTTTGGTGCTTACACCACAAAATAAAGATGGCATAATGCTTGCTGCAAAAAACAAAATTACAATAAGCCTGCATAATTTAAGCAGTATAGAACATATAATAGAGGCTTCTAAACAATATGGCGATATAGAGCTTCATATAGCTTTAAATACAGGCTTAAATCGCGATGGCCTAAACTCCTTGGAGGAATTAAAGCAGGCGCTTTTAAAAATCCAAAACCATAAAGCCATACATTTAACGGGTGTGTTTTCCCACTTTGCCGATGCGGAAAACACGGACGAAAGCTTTTCATTAAAACAGATAGAAAGCTTTAAAAAATATTTAGAAATATTGCCTAAAGGTCTTCTTGTGCACATGTCTGCAAGCGCCGCCGCCCAGCATTATAAACAAGCTATATTTGATGCGGTGCGCTGTGGCATATCGCTCTACGGCTATCCGCCTTTAAAAACAAAAACGCAGTTAACGCCCGCACTTTCGCTCATGGCGGAAATAAGCGGTGTTAAAACAATAAATGCAGGGGAAAGTGTTGGCTACAGTTGCACATATACGGCTAATAAACCAACAAAGGTAGCTACCCTTGCCATAGGCTATGCAGACGGCCTATCAAGGTCTTTATCAAATAAAGGTGTTGTGTTGGTTGCGGGCAAACGCTGTCCCATAATAGGTAGCGTATGCATGGATCAACTCATGGTAGATGTTAGCGGTATAGAAAATGTTAAACCGGGTGACACGGCCGTCTTAATAGGTACACAGGGAGAAAGCAGTATCTCTACGGAAGAAATGGCAAGTTACAGCGGCACCATAGTTTATGAGGTGTTTACTGCCTTAAGCCAAAGGCTCCCAAAGCTTTACACAACGGAGGAATAAATGAAAAAACAGGAAAAGAAGCTAATATATAAACCTTTTGCTAAAGGTAAAGTCTTGACAAAACAAGCCCTAAAAAAAGCCTTGAGGATATTTTTGTTGCTTCTTATAGCGGTTATTTTTTACCTGTTTACAGGCCAGTTGTTAGTTATGACAGGCGGTGTTTTGCGTATTATATTGAGCACACTTCTTATAGGTCTTGTTATGGGGCTATTCTATTACGAGGGGGCTGCCCAAGGCGAGGAAGACGTTTCTCTTGGCGAAATAATATATTCAAAACGAGAAGAAGGCCAGCATATAAATTCTGAGGATTCAAACAACTGCTATCATCCGCTTAAAGGCTTTGCGTCCGCATTTTTGGGCGTGTTGCCTATCTTTATAATAGCACTTATATTTAGTTTTATAGCCCAAAAGCAAGTATACCAATTGGGTGTTCTTCCAAGTTGGCTTACCGCCTTTGACCGCCACAGAAATATAGAAATAGCTTTAAGCTACTACAAAGAAACAAGCTCTATAGGCCTTGAAGGAACTCTAAGGATTGTAATACGCATGCTACTTTTCCCGTTTGTGCATTTCTTCGGCGCAGAAAACCCCGATAATATGCTATTAATGGAGCGTCTAAGCCCCTTGCTTTCGCTTATAGTGCCAAGCGCCTATGCCATAGGCTATTTAAGCGGTCCCAAACGCCGCGCCGAGGTGCATGGGGATATTGCTACCGGTAAAACAAAAAACGCCAAAAAAGCAAGGCGCGAGAGAATAAAGAGACAAAAGGGCGGAGACGGTCGTATTGTCTGATCAAATCCGAATAGTCGCAGGTAGTTTTAAGCAAAGGCTTATAAAAACCCCTAAGGGAAGCGACACCCGTCCGACGTCCTCCAAAGTACGAGAGGCCATTTTTAGTATGCTTTTAAACGACATACCCGATGCCGTGGTTTTGGATTTGTTCGCAGGCAGCGGTGCGCTTTCTTTTGAAGCCATAAGCCGCGGAGCAAAAAGAGCTGTGCTGTGTGACAGTGGCCACAAAGCAATAGCTGCGATAAAAGAAAATATAAAGGCATTAAATGTTTCTGCTCAGACGCAGGTTTTACCATTCCCATGGCCAAAAGCACTGTTACATTTGTCGCAGGAAAATCAAAAATTTGATGTAATTTTTTTAGACCCGCCGTATGCGCTTGATGTAAGTCCAGTGCTTGAAAAAATTTTTGCCTATACTTTATTGGCAAAACATGCTATAATTTGTGTGGAACATGGTCAATCTTTCATAGTGCCAGACGGCTTGTCTGTTATAAAAAGCAAGCAATACGGTCAGACCGGCATTAGCTTTATAACGGAGGACAATTTTGATTAAAGCGGTTTTCCCCGGTAGCTTCGACCCCGTCACCAAGGGGCACATAAACCTTATTGAGAGGGCAAGCACCGCAGTAGACCTGTTGTTTGTGGCGGTTCTTGTAAACCCTGCCAAAAAAACGCTTTTTTCGATTGAAGAACGTAAAAATATGCTAAAGGAAGCCGTTAAGCACTTGCCAAATGTAGAGATAATTTCTTTTGAAGGACTTTTAGCAGAACTTGTAAAGCAAGAGAATATAAGTTTTATAATAAAGGGAGTAAGAAATTTAGTAGACTTTGAAAGCGAATATACGCAGGCAAACATCAATCGTCTTCTGTCAAATGGGGTGGAAACGCTTTTACTGCCTTCAGATCCGCGCTATTCTGCAATATCCTCTACTGTAGTAAAAGAAATTGCTTCCTTTAATGGAGATTTAGATAGTTTTGTGCCTCAATTTGTTGTTAAGGCACTTAAAAATAAAATTAACATAAAGTGAGGAGAGTTTTTATGGCACGAAATGAAGTATTTGCGTTGGTAGATCAAATAAGCTTGAGCCTTCAAAACGCAAAAAAGGTACCGCTTACAAACCTCGTAATGGTAGATCAGGGTAGCTTGTCAGACTTGCTTAAGCGCATAGTTGCAAGCTATGACCCCCAGCTTGAAAAGGCGGACATTATTTTATCCAAAGAAAAAAACATAATAGACGAAGCTAACGCTGGTGCGGAAAAAACAAGGGCAGAAGCGGATGCACAAGCGCAGGCCATGGTAAATGAAGCCAACAGCTATGCGCAGAATACAAGAGCAAGTGCGGACGCTTACGCAGCGGAAACCGCTCACCAAGCAGAAGAAAGCGCCAACGCAGTAATGGCAGACGCCAAAACCCGCGCAGAGCAGATGCTCGAAGATGCCAAAGCCAGAGCGGACGAACTCGTAAGCGAAACAACTGTTTTGGCAAGGGCACAGGCACAGGCGGAGGAGCTTTTAACAAACGCAAACGAACACGCCGCAGCCCTTGAGCATCAGACACAACAGGACTTAATAAACCTTTTATCTCAAATAGAAAGCAGCCTGCGAACAAAGAACGAAGAAGTCAGCATGATGCTTGAAAACGTGAAATCTATGCAGATGTATTCTCAGGAGAACCGTCAAAGTTAACAGACTAATTGATACTAATCCCGCACCTTGATGCTTCGATAAACTTGTCTATTTCCATTTTTGCTTTGTCTCTTCAGTCAGCGTGGCGCCGCTACGCCTCCCTCATTCGGCTTTGCAAAAAAAGAAAAAATCCGGCGTTTCTCTATGCATTAACGATTTGGATTAGTATGATAACTATACTTTAATTATACACTTAATAGTAGAGAGAAAAATATGAGTAAAAAAAGAAATTATTTATTATATGCGATAATAGTTATTTTAGCCGTGCTGTGTGTAGTGTTTTATGTAAAATACAGCAACCTTGAAAGACAGATGCACCAAAATGCAACAGAACTTGTAACAATCACCGAAGAGCGGGACAATCTGCTTAAAACCAACAAAGAGCTTGAGGGCGAAAATAAACAGCTCAACGAAGAAAAAACTATAGTCGGCAAAAGCATAGTGAG
>JAUNLY010000116.1 GCA_030532025.1 Eubacteriales bacterium | reverse complement strand
GGTTATACTGGGGCGATGGCTTGAAGCTGATGCAGATGTATTGCTTTTTGACAACCCGACGCAGGGTATAGACATAGGCACCAAGTATGAAATTTATAAACTTATGCTTTCGCTTGCGGAGCGAGGCAAGTCTATAATCATGTTTTCCGCAGAGTTTGCGGAAATATTAAAGGTGGCGGATCGCTGTCTTATTATGTACCATGGGCAAGAGAACGCCATACTACCAAGAGAAAGTATTACGGAAGAAGCCCTTATGTATTATTCTACAGGGGCGAGGATAGAGAAAAATGCCTGAATATAAAAAAGATGCAACTAAGTTTATTAAAAAACTTTTTACAGAATACAGCTATGTCGTATCCTTTGTATTGATACTTGTAATAGCAATTTCAGTAAACCCGTACTTTTTTAGATGGCGTAATATATCAAATATATTTACGCAGTCTGCAACTACAACGGGGCTTATAGCGCTCGGCATGACGATGGTTATATGCGCAGGGCAGATAGATATTTCGGTAGGGGCGCAGGTTGCGCTTATATCAGGCTTTGGAATAGAAGTACTAAATGCAACGCAGAGTATGTGGATTATGTTGCTTTTTTGCATAGCTTTAGGTACTGCAATAGGTACGTTTAATGGAGTATTGGTAGCAAAAGGTAAAATGCCGGCTATGATTGCAACTTTAGCCGTACAAACATCAGCACGTGCGATAATAAACCACTTTGGACAAGGTGGGCCTTTTACTGTTGCAGGTGGCGATGCTAATGCGCCTTTTTATGAAAGCTTTAGGCAAGTGGCAGCAGGCGGCATAAACGTCGGTGTTAAGATAAGCTACCCTATGATAATATTTATTGCTTTAAGCATTATTTTTGGCGTCATAATGCGTAGAACAAAAATAGGCAAACACATATATGCCGTCGGCAGCAACGAAATTTCTGCCAAAATGGCGGGCGTAAATGTGGATAAAACAAAGATTATAGTTTTCGCCTCCATAGGGCTTATGTGTGGCATTACAGGCTGGCTGTATTCTTCAAGGCTTATGGCTGTTGCAGCTGCTAATGCTGGTAACCAGTTCGAAATGGACGCAATTGCAGCGGTAGCCATAGGCGGGGCAAGTATGTCCGGTGGTCGTGGCAAGATACTGGGCACATTTTTAGGTGTACTGATGTTTAAAATTATAAACAATACTTTGGTTGCGGCAAACGTGCCTACCTTCCTTACGGGAGCAATATCAGGAGCTATCATAATAGTAGCTGTGCTGCTGCAAAGTAGGAGAGGAAAATAATCTAAACATTTAAGGAGGGATATTATGTACTACGCAGGCATTATAGGCTGCGGGAAAATTGCCGAATTAAGGCATGCGCCTGAATACCTTGAAACCAAAAAAGTAAAAATTGTCGGTTTTTATGACAATAGCTTCGATAGAGCAAAAAGACTTGCCCATATGTTTGGCGGAAAGGCATTTACAAGCGTTGAAGAGCTTCTTGCAGACAGCAATATAAATCTTATAAGCGTTTGTACGGCAAACACAAGCCATGCGG
This sequence comes from Eubacteriales bacterium, assembly GCA_030532025.1. Taxonomy (GTDB): domain Bacteria; phylum Bacillota; class Clostridia; order Christensenellales; family Aristaeellaceae; genus DTU024. The sequence continues at coordinate 3,176 of JAUNLY010000116.1, read as the reverse complement.
AAGATACCATTCGCGCGCTTGAAGCCGGCAAGCATGTAATAGTTGAAAAGCCCATGGCAGTTAGCATTAAAGAATGTGAAGACATGGTTTTGACGGCTAAAAAAGTAGGCAAGCGCTTGCTTTTAGGGCATAATCAATTGTTTGCCGGGGGGCATGTTATGGCTAAAAAGCTTATAGATTCTGGCGTTATAGGCAAGCCACTTGTGTTCCGCACGGTTTTTGGACATCCGGGTCCGGAATGCTGGACAGAAAACCCCAACAGCTGGTTTATATCTAAGGAACGCGCCTTTTTTGGCGTGTTGGGGGACTTAGGCATACACAAGATAGACTTAATGCATTATCTGTTGAGCGATGAAATAGTTTCCGTAAGCGCTAATACCGCCACCTTAGACAAAAAGAATCCCAGTGGCTCTTTTATAGATGTTGAGGACAATGCCCAAGCGCTTTTTAAAACCGCAAAAGGCACTCAGGGAACATTGCAGGTTAGTTGGACTTATTATTCGGGCGAAGAAAACTCAACACGCATTTATGGCACAAAAGGGCTTATATGCCTCTATGACGATCCTGAATACGCTGTAATAGTTCAGGAAAGAAACGGCAACCTGTGCAAAATGAAAATAGATGCGCTTACTTCTAACGAAGAACAAAATGCGGGTAGACGCACAAGCACCGGTATAATAAAAGAATTTGTAGATGCCATAGATGAAGATAGACCCTCGCGTGCGGACGGCGTACAGGCGCTTAAGGCGATGCGTGTCGTTTTTGCTGCAATAGAATCCGCCAAAACCGGCAAAGAAATTTCCGTTTCACAAAACGAGTAAAGAATTTAATGACACACAAGCTAGTCAAGCGTAAACGTCATAGCGGAATCACGCGGGGTTTAATTAATTTAATGCCAATATAATAAAACTAAAAGAGCTGTCGTATAACGAATAAGTTTTGACAGCTCCTTTGTTTTTATGTGATTAGTATAACTTGCTACACGCCGTAGTATTTTGACACGATGCTTAGAAAAACTTTAGAGGGAAGTAGCTTTTTAAGCAGAACGGATAATTTTTGGAAAGGGTCTGCTATTACAAGCCTAAAAGGCGGTATGGCGCCTTGTATAAGCCGTACAATTTTTTTGGCGAGAAGCTCAGGGTCTGACCCCGTATCTTCGTCCTTGGTTATTTTATCTACCACATTTTTATAAGAGTTTTTATAGCAGTCATGCAGGTTATTTTCTTTTAACCTGTAATTTGTCTTGCCGCCTTTATGGTCGCCGGGTTCAACAAGTGTTACAAAAACGCCGAATCGGGCGGTTTCCATGTAAAGGGCCTCGGAAAAACCTTCAATTGCGTGTTTTGCGGCACTATAAGCCCCTTGGTATGGAGTCGCGAACAAGCCGTTTATGCTTGAAAAATTTATAATATGCCCTGAATTGTTTTTACGCATATACGGCAAAACACGCCTTACCATGCGGTGTGTGCCGAGCAAATTAACATTTAAAACATTATGCAGCTCATCTGTCTTTATGGTTTCGCAGGGCGAAAGGTGCAAAATACCCGCGGCGTTTATAAGTGCATAAGGCTCTCCGTATATTTTGAGGGCGTTTTCCACAAATTCGTCGCAGCTTTTTTCATCGCAGACATCAAGGTAAAGCGCTTTAAAGGGGTGCTTTAGCTCTTTTTTATTAAAGCTTCTCGCACCTCCTACTACGTTAAAGCCTGCATCACAAAGTGCTTTAGCGCAGTATAAACCAAGCCCGCTTGATGCACCTGTTACCCAAACGGTTTTATTATCGGGATTGTTTGTCATACTTTTTAAATGAAATACCCATCTTATCAAGCGTTGGGTTAAGCGCATAGAATACAACCGGTGCTGCAAGTATTGCAAAAAGTCCGTTGGCTATGGAAGCCAAGAAATATGTAAGCAGAGTCGGGGCAATCGTATCAATGGGAACCTGTGTTATAAAACGCAGCTGCAAAAAACTCTTAAATAAATACAGAGCTATATAGGTAATTGCCCCTATGAAGCAGGAAAAATACACCCAGCTTTTGTTGGTAGTATCCCTTTTATGTACCAGCCATCCGCAAACCGCAGCCATGGCGGCCTTGTTTATAAATGTAATCCACCACTCAGCCGCGTATGCGGGGAATGTAAGGTCAAACAGTGCAGACCCAAGCCCTGCTGCGATACCGCCGCTCAAAGGCCCCAGTATCATACCGGACAGCAAACACACTGCGTTTGCTATATGTATACGGCTTTGCCCTATAGGAAAACTTATGTAGTTAGAAGCAAAAACCAGTGCCGCCAATAACGCGGTAAATACCAATCTGCTTACTTTGCTTTGTTTTTGTACCATTATTCACCCTCCTTGAATCTATATTAGCACAAACGAAGGTTTTGTAAAAGGTTTGACGGGTACAAGCAGGAAAAAAACATTGTGTTATGAAAATTGCATTTTACATTTCGTATACCACAATAGCAATAAGTAGAATAAATCATAGCGCTCAAGACAAAATAAAGCTATTGACAGTTTGTTATATTTATATTAAACTGACACAGAACAATGTTCTAATTTCATTTTGCAGTTTGCTTAATATATAGTGTTAGCGTATTGCTTATATTTTTGTTATTAACGGCTTATGGGCCGTAATGTTTTTGAAGGAGGAATTTCAAGAATGAGAAAGATGTTGGCAGTATTACTAATGTTCTCTGTAATACTCGGCATGTCCACAGCACTAGCGAGCGAAAAGCCCTACGAGGGCACGGAGATCCGTGTTTTGCTTGCAAACCACATGTGGGCGGACGCTTTGATACCGCACTTAGGCGAATTTGAAGAAAACACCGGTATCAAGGTAAACTACGAGCAGTATTCTGAGGACCAACTAAGCCAGAAGCTATCAATAGAGCTTGCTGCAAAAGGGGAAGATGTAGATGTCATGATGACAAGGCCTCTCCAAGAAGTAAAGCAGATGATAGAAAACGGCTGGCTCTATGATGTTTCCGCACTTATTGAAGAGCCGGAAATGGACGGACAAGATTTCTTCTCCGCAGCACTCAACATGTACGGAAGCGAAGGCAAATACTTTGGTGTTCCGCTTGTAACCGAGCGCGAAATACTCTACTACAGGAAAGACCTGTTCCAAGAAGCCGGTGTAGAAATACCCACCACATTGGACGAACTTTGGGCA
>JAUNLY010000115.1 GCA_030532025.1 Eubacteriales bacterium | reverse complement strand
CGGTAAAGCGAAATTGCGGCTATTATGTCTTCAAAGCTGTGGGGCTGCATGCTCATAAGGAAACTCCTCATACCGCTACCTTCAAGTTGGAATACACCTGCGGTATCGCCCTTGGAAATCATATCGTATGTAGGTTTATCGTCCATGGGGATATCTTCCGCTTTTAAATTGATGCCTTTATCTTTTAAAAGTGCAAGCGTATCCCTTATAACGGTAAGAGTTCTTAACCCCAAAAAGTCCATTTTAAGAAGCCCCAGAGCCTCTATATCTCCCATAGGGTATTGGGTTGTAACAGCTTGGTCGTTTAGCTGCAGCGGTACATAGTTTGTTGTTGGCTCCTTTGTTATAAGAACGCCTGCAGCATGCGTACCAGCATGGCGGGGCATGCCTTCCAAAAGGAGCGATGTATCCACAAGCTTTTTAATGCGCTCTTCGCTGTCGTAAGCGGCGCTAAATTCTGGGTTTATTTTAAGAGCGCTTTCGAGTGTTATACCGAGCATTGTAGGGACCATTTTGGCAGCCCTGTCAGTCTCCTTGTAGCTGTAACCAAGAACACGCCCAACGTCCCGTAAAACGCCCCTTGCCGCCATGGTGCCAAATGTTATTATCTGTGAAACATGGTCGCTGCCATATTTTTGCGCAACATAGTCTATAACCTCCTGCCGTCTTTCAAAGCAGAAGTCAACATCTATATCGGGCATTGTAACACGCTCGGGGTTAAGGAAACGTTCAAAAAGCAGGTTGTATTTAATAGGGTCAAGCTGTGTTATGCCAAGGCAGTATGCCACCATGCTGCCGGCAGCAGAACCGCGACCGGGGCCTACCATAATGCCTTGGCTCCTTGCATATGCTATAAAATCCCAAACGATTAAAAAATAATCTTGATAGCCCATCTGTTCTATTACGTTTAGCTCGTAGTAAAGCCTGTCTTTGGCTTTTTGGGGCGGGTTTTGGTAGCGCTTATTTAAGCCTTCTTCGCAGAGCCGTTTTAGCATAGAGCCCGCACTTTCCCCGCTTTCTGTGGGGAACAGGGGCAGATGTATTTTTGAAAAATCTATATCTATATTGCAGCGGTCGGCTATTTCCTGCGAGCGGTTGATGGCGTCTTTCATATCGGGGAAAAGACGCAGCATTTCTTCTTCGCTTTTTACGTAAAGTTCGTCCGTCGTCATGCGCATACGGTCGTCCTCACCAAGCGTTTTACCCGTCTGTATGCACATAAGGACTTCCTGTGCGTGTGCATCACTTTGGTTTAGGTAGTGGCAGTCGTTTGTTGCTACAAGCGGTATGCCGGTTTCTAAGGAAAGCTGTATAAGCTGTGGCAGGACCTGCTTTTCTTCCGCGATGCCATGGTCCATAATCTCTATAAAATAATTGCCTTTGCCCATAATGTCCTGCATAAATAGGACATGCTCAAGTGCTTTCTTATATTGGTTTTGTAGTAGATATGTGGAAGGCCCACCGGATAAACAGGCTGACAGCGCTATAAGACCCTCATGGTGTTTTTTTAATACGTCAAAGTCTATCCTTGGACGGTAATAAAAACCCTCAAGGTTTGAAATGCTAACAAGCTTCATAAGGTTTTTATAGCCTGTGTTGTTTTCGCACAGCAATATAAGGTGGAAAGGCCCTTCCTGTTGTGTGCTCCTTACAAAGCGGTCGGGGGATAAATAGGCCTCCACGCCTATAACGGGCTTTATGCCGTTTGCCTTGCACTCCTTGTAAAAAGGTATAACACCGTACATAGACCCATGGTCGGTAATAGCACAGGAGCTAAAGCCCTTTTCTTTCAGCAGTTTGACCAAAGGTTTTATTCTGCATGCCCCGTCGAGCAAGCTGTATTCCGTATGTAAGTGTAGATGTGCAAAAGCCATATTTTCCTCCTGCTGTCTATTATAAAGCCTTAATCACTTTTTATCAATGCGTACTGCAAGCCTTGCAATGCACAGTTTCAGCCTGTATAATTCACGGTGTTATGTGCGTTTGGCGCACAGATTTATGTAACTAAAAGGAGGTGGAGAGCTTGTCAAACACTATTGCGGCTCTTGCGTCGGCTCCCGGTAGAGCCGGTATATCCGTTATAAGGCTTTCGGGTGATCGTTCTATACCTATTTTGAAGGACGTTTTTACGCCTGACTCTGCAAAAAACGCATTTATACCGAGGTACCTTATGCTTGGCACCTTAAAAGACGGAGATAATCTAATAGACGAGTGCATGGCTGTGGTGTTTAAAGCCCCACATTCCTACACAGGTGAGGACTCTGCGGAGCTACATCTCCACGGTGGACCTTTAATTGTAAAGCAAACACTAAAGCTTCTTTACAAAAAAGGTGCTGTGCCTGCAGCGCCCGGTGAATACACCCGCCGCGCCTTTGAAAACGGCAAGATGGACTTGAGCCAAGCGGAAGCCGTTATGCAACTTGTAAACGCACAGGGAGAGCTTTCCCAAAAGGCGGCCTTGCGACAGCTTCAGGGTGGCACATTCTCATTTGTTAAGGACATTCAAAAGCAACTTACAAATATGTTGAGCGCCATAGAAGCTGTGCTTGATTTTCCGGAGGAATTGGAAGACAGTTTTTCAAACGAAGAATACGCCATCCAATGCGAAAACATAGCAAAAAAATTAAAAGACAGCAGCGATTTACGCAGTGCAAAGCTTTTAAACCAAGGCTTGGAACTTGCGATTATAGGTACGCCAAACTCCGGCAAAAGCTCTTTGTTTAACGCCCTGCTTATGGAAGATAGGGCAATAGTGACGGATATTCCCGGCACCACGCGGGACGTTTTACGTCAACCTATAGTAATGGGCGGTATAACCGTCATATTAAACGACACGGCGGGCATAAGGGACAGCGAGGAAGCTGTGGAAAAATTAGGCGTAGATCGCGCTAAAAAGGAAATGGAAAAGGCAGACCTTCTCCTTATAGTGTTAGACGGTGCAGGCCCACTAAGCCGCGAAGCCTACCAGCTTTTAAACGAAAACAAAGATAGGAAACATGTTGTGCTTCAAAGCAAGTACGATTTAAACCAAAAACCCCATTTGGAGGGCGTAGAAATGTTTTCTTCCTATACAGGTGAAGGCATCGAAAACATACGCCGGAGCATTTTAAAAAACGCCGACGGTATACAGGATAGCGAGCTTTCCTTGCAACGCCACGTGCAACTGGCACTTGAAGCGAGCGACAGTTTAATCTTGGCGGCGCAAGCTTTCAGGCAAAACATAAGCTTAGATCTGTGCGCTGTAAACGTTCAGTCGGCTCTTAACAGCCTTGGCGCGATAACTGGAAGCCATGTTACGGAAGACGTAATCGACGCCATATTCCAAAATTTCTGTGTAGGGAAATAATACTAATCCCGCACCTTAATGCTTTGATAAACTTGTCTTTTTCTGTTTTTGCTTCACCTCGTTCAGTCACCGTAGCGCCGCTACGCCTCCTTCATTCGGCTTTGCCAAAACAAAAAATCCGGCGTTTCTCTATGCATTAACGATTTGGGTTAGTATAATACTTCGGAGGTTTTATGTCTTTAAAAGAAAAAATACGCAAATTTGACGAAAGCTACGACGATTTACCCCGTAAAATATTTTTGGTGGGCTCCGTATTTTTTGTGACCTTTGCCGCCTTCTGTATGTTGCCATACCTATGGCCTTTTATATTAGGGTTGCTGTTTGCTGTACTTATGGACCCTATGGTAAGGTTTGTAACGCGCCTGTTTTCCAAACTGCGCTGTGGCAAAAAAATAGCCATAGGCATTTCAATGCTTCTGGTTTACGGCCTTATAGGCATAGTGTTGACCATGCTTTTCAGGCAAATATATATAGAGCTTGAAAGGCTTGTAAAAGCACTTCCCGATATTTTAGACTATGTTGAAAACATAATGCAAGAGTGGAGTCAAAAGGCAAACCCTGAAGATTCGGGCGGTATAAATACAAGGCTCAGCGTATTGCTCGACAAAGCCAACGAGGGCATTGTGCAATTTGTACAAAACTTCATAGGCAAGGCAACTCCAACCGTCGCAAGTGGCGCTATAGGCGTTGTTGCAAGCCTGCCCAAAGTCATACTTTTTATAGTGATGACTGTAATGTCGTCCTTCTACTTTGTTAGCGACAAAGAAAGAATACGCGCATACTTAGAAAAACTTCTACCAAGCGGCGTTGTACACAGGACATACGCGCTATCCGGCAGCGTATGGTCGGCCGTCGGCCAACAGGTACGCGCGCAGATATTTATATCCTTCTGCATTATGGTAATGCTTATAATAGGCTTCTACATTATTAGAGTGGAGTATGCCTTTGTGCTCGGTATAGTAATAGGCTTTATAGACGTATTGCCAATAGTGGGCGCTGGAACAGTGCTTATACCTTGGGGGCTTTTTAACCTGTTAGCAGGCAATATATCTTTAGGTCTAAAGCTTGCAGGGCTATATGTCGCTGTGGTTGCCCTAAGGCAGGTTATAGAACCCCGTATAGTCGGCCACAAGCTGGGTCTGTACCCGCTTGTTACAATGCTCAGCATGTATGTAGGCATGAAGCTCACGGGCTTTGTAGGGCTTATAGTAGGCCCTGTGCTTGCAAACATCTGCAAGGTGGTTTTAGTATCAGATGCCAACATACGCAAAGCTCAACGCGCCGAACAAAGCAGACAAGAAAACAGCGAAAAAGTTGTAGAAAAACAGGAAGACAAAACCTGTAAGGATTAGGCGTAAAACCTAATTACCCAAAAACCTAAACGAGATTTTTAAATTTAATCCTTAAATCAAAAATATCGCTTAAAAACGCAGTTATTAAAATTTAGTGTTGATAACTGCGTTTTGTATATTTATTGAATTTTTTAAGAATTTATTTA
>JAUNLY010000114.1 GCA_030532025.1 Eubacteriales bacterium | reverse complement strand
ACAAGTACGACCAAAAGCGAAATTATAAAGCCGTGAATCATGGGGCGAACGCCTGAACGAGCCAACTTTTTAAAATCGGTGCTCAAGCCTATGGCGGCAAGGGCGGATACCATCAAGAACTTGCTTATATCTTTCATTGCGCCTGATACGAAAGCGGGGATCAAGTCTAAGCTTGTAAGGCCGCTCATGGCTAAGAAACCAAGAATGAACCAAGGGAAAATGGATTTTACGCTCACCTTTGCAGACTGTGCATCGGCAGATTCTTTCTTTTTAATGTTAAGGTTTATAGCTGCAAAAACCAATACAGCGGGGATAATAGACAGCGTGCGTGTAAGCTTAACCATTGTCGCAAAGTCGCCGGCGGCTTCGCTAAATGCGTAACCTGTCGCCACTACGCTTGAAGTATCGTTTACGGCTGTGCCTGCCCACAGGCCAAAGGCGGCGTCGGATAGGTTAAGCGCGCGGCCAAGTATGGGGAAGACGATAATCATCACCATATCAAATATGAATGTTGCGGACATGCCGTAAGCTATGTCCATGTTATCTGCTTCTATTACAGGTGCTATGGCTGCTATAGCAGAGCCGCCGCAAATGCCGGTGCCGGCGTTAATAAGTGTGCTGGTTTTCCAATTAAGCTGCATTGCTTTACCTATTATAGCGCCAAGGCCAAAGCAGGTGGCCAAGGTGAATACCATAACAACCAGAGAAAAACGCCCTACTGTGAGTACCGTGGCGATGTTCAAACTGGCACCAAGCAGTATAATGGCGAACTTAAGCAGCTGTTTTGATGTAAGGCGAATGCCGGGGAGCATGGCTTCGCCGGGTTTACGAATTGCGTTTACAATCATGCCTATAAAAAGAGCTATAACAGAAGCACCGACAAAGTGCAGTCCGGCGGAGTTCTCTATTTTTTCAAGGAAGCGTGCAACAACAGCTATAAGCATTGCCATAGCTATCCCGGGTGTGTATTTCTTGATTACGTTCATTCAATATCCTCCAAATCATGGGAAAGTGGTTAGGCCTTCCGATTTACCGCTGTATTTTAGCGAGGTTCTATGATAAAATAAAGGTATGAATCGAAATGTATCGATTCCGATTAGTTATGGAGGGTAGCGATGGACCATCGTCTGATGACTTTTTTAACACTGTGCCGTACCATGCACTATGGGAAGGCGGCGGAGATATTAAACCTTTCGCAACCTGCCGTGAGTAAGCATATACAGTCTTTGGAAAACGAGTATAGCGTACGTTTGTTTATTTATGGCAACCGTAAATTAAAAAAGACGGAGCAGGGAGCCATGCTGGAACAATACGCCTCTTTGATGCGATATCATGAGGAGCATATGTTATCCGCCATGCACGCTCCCAACAAGCGTCTTTTGCGTATAGGGGCAACAAAATCGGTGGGCGATTATATTTTGTTGCCTGAAATTAAACGGTTTCTTTCAAACCCGAGCAATGATTTGGAATTCCTTGTAGATAACACGGCAAATTTGTTGCACAAGCTGGAAGCGGGTCAACTGGATTTTGTCGTCTTGGAAGGGCCTTTTAACAAACAGCGTTACGGAAATTTTAGGCTGCGTATGGAAAGCTATGTGGGCATATGCCACGCCAAGCATCCTTTTAACGGTCGAGAGGTGCAGGTGGAAGAACTATTTTCTCAATGCCTTATGTTACGAGAATGGGGATCCGGTACCAGAAATATTTTGGAGCGGGGACTTACCGAAGCGGGCTATGATCTATCCGCTTTTAAGAACAAAACAGTAATAAGCTCTTTCAAACTAATGAAAGAGCTGGTGGCCGACGGCTTGGGTATTAGCTTTTTGTATGAGACCGTTATTGAAGATGATCCGCGCTTTGGGCGTTTCTCATGTCCGCCAATGACAGGGGAGCATGAACTTAATGTCGTGTTTCTTAAAAATACGCAAGTTGAGAAAGCGGCTAAAGATTTTCTTTTTAATAATACTAATCCCGCACCTTAATGCTTCGATAAACTTGTCTTTGCATTAACGATTTGGATTAGTATAAAGAGTAATTATATAAGGCTATATAACGCTATTGCCTTTAAATCAATCCCTTTTCCTGCATGCGGCGGAAGCTCTCTTTTAAGGCTGTTTTGCCGTGTGCGTAAGTTAGACCGCCCTGCAAATAGGCTATATAGGGCGGGCGTATGGGGGCATCGCAGCTAAGCTCTATGGACGCGCCTAAAACAAATGTTCCCGCCGCCATTATAACTTGGTCTTTGTACCCAGGCATTGCCCAAGGTACCGGAGTAACGAAGCTATCTATTGGGGAAAAGTACTGTATGCCCTCGCAGAAGGCTATAAGCTTATCCTCATCTTCAAAGCGCAAGGCCTGTATTATGTCGCTTCTTTTTTCGTTATAACGGGGGGACACATTTATATTAAGCAATTCCCCAACACGCGAAGCGAGGCATGCGGTTTTAAGCGCTTGGCATACAGTGTGCGGCGCCATAAAAAGCCCTTGGTAAAAAGGCCTGTAACTCGCCTCATAACTGCCTGTTTCACGGCCAAGGCCGGGGGCGGTAAGGTATGCAGCTATTTTTTCTATACATGTTTTGTTGCCCGCTATATAGCCACCGGTTGGCGCTAAGCCGCCGCCTGGGTTTTTTATAAGTGAACCCGCTATTATGTCAGCCCCTTGGGATATAGGCTCATTAAGCTCTGTAAACTCCCCGTAGCAGTTGTCTACAAAAACAACAGCGTCGGGTTTTATTTTTTTTACCGCCTCGATAGCTGTTTTTAATTCGGCTATGCTAAAAGACGAACGCCAATCGTATCCACGGCTTCTTTGGAGCATTATAAGGCTTGTATTGGGTTTTATGTTTTGCTGTAAAGAGTCAATATCTATTTTATTTTCTTTAAGCGGCATAAAGCTAAAGTCAACACCTTGGCTTTTTAAATTGCCTGGCACATCGCCCTCTATAACCGTCATAAGAGTATCGTAGGGCTTGCCGCTTATGCTTAAAATATGGTCGCCGGCTTTGGTTAAACCGATAAGGCATAGCGCAAGCGCATGCGTCCCGCTTGTTATATGTGGGCGCACTATGGCTTCTTCCGCCTTAAAAATATAGGCAAAAATTTCTTCCAATGTATCTCTACCCACATCGTCATATCCGTAGCCGTTTGTGGGTGTAAAATGCCTTTGAGCTATATTAAAATGCTTAAAGGCTTCAAGCATATTGTAGGTGAGCTGTTCTTCGGTTTTTTCAAATTGTTCAAACTGTGCTCGGCAGTCTTCTTCCGCCTGCAAAAAAACGCTGTCAATGTTTGGCATTTTCTGTCTCTTTCTTTTTGTTTAATATAGTTTTTACGGCTGCATCAAGCCCTTCTGCAGGCTTAAGCCAAGTAAGCCTTTCGTCTTTCCTAAACCAAGTAAGCTGTCTTTTAGCGTATTGGCGGCTGTGAAGCTGTACCAAGCTCTTTGCTTCATAAACGCTATATTCGCCGTTTAGACAGGGTATGCACTCCTTATAGCCTATGGCTTGCATGCTCTGCGCATTTGGCGATACGCCCATAGCAAGTATATCCTCAAGCTCTTTTAAAAGCCCATCACAAAACATCTGCTCCGTGCGTTCGTTTATTCTTTGATAAAGTATATCCCTGTCCCAGTCGAATGCAAAGGGCAGTATATTGTATTTGCCGTCGGAATATTTTGGCATTTCCTGTTCTGAAAAAGCTACTCCCGTAAGATGCCATACTTCAAGCGCCCTTATAATGCGTCTTGTGTCGTTTGGATGAAGACGATCATATGTTTTAGGGTCCTTGTCCTTTAAAAGCTCGTGCAAGGCTATATTGCCATTTTTATCGGCATATTCCTCGTACTTTTTGCGCAAATTTAAATCCGACTGTTTACCGCCGTAGCTTAGTGGAAGGGATAGCGCACGCAGGTACATACCCGTACCGCCCACCAAAACCGGAAGTTTGTTTCTTGATAATATATCATCTATGCATTTCATGGCATCTTCCCTGTACTGTGCCACAGAATATGGCATATTGGGGTGTGCAATATCTATCATAAAATGCGGCACCTGTTGCATTTCTTCTAATGTGGGCTTTGCTGTGCCTATATTTAGATGCTCATATATTTGAAAAGCGTCCATGCCGACGATTTCTATGGGCAATTCCTTTGCAAGGCGCATGGCAAGGCTGCTTTTGCCGGAGGCCGTAGGACCACACAGCGCTATTAAAACGGGCTTCAAGGCTGTATCCTGCCGAAGCGTTTTTCTATGTCCTTACGGCTTATCGACAGCACTATGGGCCGTCCGTGCGGGCAGGTGGGCATTACATCTCTAAGCAGCATTTCTTTAAGCAGCGCTATCATATCTTCTTTAGATAATATATCCCCGCCTTTTACGGCATGACGGCATGCGGCGAAGAGAAGCTTATCAAAACGGCTGTCGTAGGGGAGACTGCCCGTAGCCTCCAATGTATCAAGCGCGTCCATAAAGCCGGATTTTGCTTCCGGATTGCCAAGCACCAACGGTACCGAGTGCAGACGCACGGTCTGCTCGCCAAAATCCTCCGCATCAAAACCGACGCTTGCGAGCAATGCCTGGTTTTCTAAGAACACACCGAAGGACTTTAGGCTCAACTTCATTACAAGCGGCGTCAAAAGCATCTGTGCTATGCCGCTTTCATCGTATGCGTGCTTTAAACGCTCAAAAAGTATTCTCTCGTGCGCGGCATGCTGGTCGCAAAGGAAGAACATATCACCGCTTTGGAACAATATATATGTGTTAAATAAAGAGCCTATGAACTCTATCTCTTTCTTGGGAACGGCAAATGCGGTTTGCTCCGCTTTTTGTGTGTCTTTTGTCTGCGTG
>JAUNLY010000113.1 GCA_030532025.1 Eubacteriales bacterium | reverse complement strand
TCAGCCAGCCGTTTTCTTCGCCAAAGACCTGAACCCAGTCATTGGTGGAAACCGAGGCCTTGCCATTGCCGGACCGTGCGTATTCTTCCCCCGGTCCTTGATACACCGGGTATTTCTGCCCCTGTGGGAATTTTACCTTGTGCGCTTGCAGCGTGCCTAAGGGTATTGCTGGCGGTTGGCTCAGGCGCTCCCTTGCCTCATCAAGTGTCAGCGGAAAGGCGTCAAGGCTAAAGTAGCGTAAATCCCTTTGATATGTACCGTATACTGGCGTATTGGTTTCCTTTCCCGCGACCCAGCCTACGTTGCTGAGCTTCATCACGCCATCCACGGAGGTATCAAAGAACATCAAGCCTTTTTCCGGACGGTAGTACCCGAAATGCTGAAGTGCTTGCAGTTCCCATGTTCCGCTTTGCTGCTGTTCCCAAACGCAAAACATCTCTTGAATTTCATGGTTGTATACATAAAACGAAGTGAAATTCGTGCGATCACGAGCGATCTCTCCCAGCACAATGGGCTGTTCTACCTGCGGCAAGGCAGATGGGTTGTACCACTTATAGACCCATCTGCCATTCTTCCACCCAAAGGCAACCAATGTGTTGGCAGTTCCTTTTTTGACCGCTGCAAAAGCACAGGCGGCATTGTTCTTTTGCTGTCCGGGATTGACCCAGCCGGTTATTTCCCGGTTTGACCAGCGGCTCGAAGCAAGATAGGCCCTCACTTCCTCAGGCACTTCTATATTTTCTGCTTTGATAGGTGCTGTGCTAAATATAGAAATGCACAGCATGACCGCTGCGATAAACAGCAAAAGTGTAGAACGCTTAGTCGATTGTTTCATTGTAATAATCTCCTTCTGTTTGTGTCCTTACCAATATAACGATTGAACTGTCGCTTTTCTTGCATCATTTTTAAATTTTGCAGAAATTTTCATAAATCTATTTTATAATACTAATATGTAAAAGTTTGCTTTTTAGGTGATAGTTTGTTTTACTAATAAAGGTTTAATGCGTAGGTGTAGAGTTCATAGCGTCTGTATTTTGTTGTTTCGGTAAAGCGAGCTATAATTTACATACAAACAAAACCTCAACATCTTATTCACTGGGGTAAAAAGGTATTGTAGAAAGAGAAATCATCAATATGGATATTATTATACTTGAACATGAGTCTATAGTATCCTGTTTTTAAAAACACAAAAAATATTGCATAGAGGGTTGAAAGCAAATAAAACAGATTAGAAGAACTAAAAATGGAGATATTTTTTTAATTTGTAAAAATCCCCTTGCGTAACATATTGCTCATGACGCTGCGTAATGAGATAAAATAGTGATGAAAGGAGGTGGAGTCTATGTCAAAATATACAACTGGAGAAATTGCAAAGCTCTGCGGAGTCTCTGTAAGAACGGTACAGTACTATGATACCCGTAACATTCTAACGCCCAGCGAGTTAACAGAGGGTGGAAGGAGGCTTTATTCAGAAGAAGATTTAAAACGTATGAAAATTATCTGTTTTCTTCGTGATGTCGGCATTTCAATAAACAGCATAGGCGAGTTATTGTCTCAAAATGACCCGGGTAGTGTTATTTCCGTTTTGCTTGAACAACAAGAAAATATTCTGAAAGAAGAAATGCACGAAAGAGAAGTAAAACTTGAAATGATCTATGGCATTAAACAAGAACTAAAAACCATAGAAAATTTCTCCATTCAATCTATTGGTGATATAGCTTATGCGATGAAAAACAAAAAGAAAATGAGAAAACTACATGCTATTTTGTTGACTACAGGTCTTTTTATTAGCATAGCTCAATGGACATCTATTGTTCTTTGGATAACTACAGGAATTTGGTGGCCGTTTGCTCTTTATGTTTTGGTAGCCATACTATATGTAATTTGGATTACTAAATTCTATTTCAAAAAAGTAGCATATATCTGTCCGCAATGCCATGAGGTTTTTAAGCCGAAGCTAAAGGAGGCTGTTTTTGCAAGGCACACACCTACTCTTAGAAACCTGACATGTATTCGCTGTGGTTATAAAGGCTTGTGCGTGGAAACCTATGGAGAGGAGGAAAAAGAATGAATAAATTTATGGAATTGCTTCCGTTTTTAATTCCGTTGGCAATCGCAGAAGTTGTTTTGTTGGGTTATACAATCTATCATATTTTAACCCATAAGAACTACAAAAGAGGCAATCGTACTTTGTGGCTCATTGTTGTAATTATTGGTATGCAATTTATCGGACCGATTTTCTATTTCTTGCTTGGCAAAGAGGAATAAGATGAATGTACTAACAATACAAAATCTATTTAAGAGTTTTGGCAGTAAAAAAGTGCTTTGCGGACTTGAATTATCTGTTCGGGAACACAGCATTTTTGGTTTTATCGGCAAAAATGGAGCCGGAAAAACGACAACAATGAAAGCGATTCTTGGTCTTACAAAATGTGATAGCGGTTCAATCCATGTTATGGGAGAAAAAGTGCGTTTTGGACAGACTAACACCAATAAGTGCATCGGTTATCTACCTGATGTTCCGGAATTTTATTCTTATATGACAGCAACAGAATATTTAACTTTTTGCGGTAATTTACGCGAAATGGATAAGGCGGATATTATAGCAAGAAGTACAGAGTTATTAGAATTAGTTGGTCTTGGTCAAGAAAAACGGCGCATAAAAGTATTTTCAAGAGGAATGAAACAACGCTTAGGAATTGCACAAGCACTCCTAAATCGTCCAAAACTTGTAATCTGCGATGAACCTACATCAGCGCTTGATCCAGCGGGGCGCAAGGAAATTCTGGATATACTTCTTGCTGCCAAAGAACAGACGACAATACTTTTTTCCACGCATATTCTTTCTGATGTGGAGCGCATCTGCACTGATGTAGCTTTTTTGAACGACGGAAAAATTGCTATGCAAGGAACTATTGCAGAACTACGAAATAAGCAATCGTCTAACGGATTTATTATTGAAATAGAGAAAAAAGAAGCTGCTGATGTGCTTGCAGAGGCGTTTAATGAGCTTCAACATGTAGAAGAAAATGCGCTTGTTTTTCGAGGGAACGAGAATCGTTTTTTTGATGTGATGCAATATATTTCTGAAAACAGAATTCCTATACAAAAAATTGAACGATTAGAGCCTACATTAGAAACGCTGTTTTTGGAGGTGACAAAATGAAATCTCTGTTAGCTCTTATGAGAAAAGAACATATGGAAGCTATACGAACGGGCAAAACTATGATTATTATATTGCTATTTGTACTGTTCGGTGTTATGAGTCCTGCGGTTGCAAAGTTAACACCATGGGTGTTGGAAATGCTATCTGACTCAATGGCAGAAAGCGGGTTTATTGTCACAAATGTTCAAGTGGACGCTTTGACTTCGTGGGCGCAATTTTTTAAGAACATTCCGATTGCGCTCATTGCTTTTGTGCTTATATTTAGCGATATATTTACTAAAGAATACAAATCCGGAACGTTATTACTTGTGATAACAAAAGGTGTGTCGCGATATAAGGTTATACTTGCAAAAACTGTGTTGTTGTTGTCAATTTGGACGGTTGGATATTGGCTATGTTTTACCGTTACTTATGTATACAATGATTATCTTTGGGATAACAGTATTGCGAATAACTTATTTTTTTCAGCAACTATGTGGTGGGTTTTTGGCTTGTGGGTTATATGCCTTATTACTCTATTTTCATCATTGTTGAACAATAACACAGGTGTTTCTTTATGTATTGGAGGGACAGTACTGCTAGCGTATTTATTTGGTATAATACCTAAAGCAAAGTGGTACTCTCCTACTATATTGATGGATACTAACGCACTTTTGCTGGGTGTAGAGAAAATAGACGCATATATAAAAACCATAGTTGTCACTGTTTTCTTGTGTATAGTATGCGTTATTATAGGTATTCCAATTATAAACAAGAGGCAGTTTTAAATATGTGCATGGAGTATATGAAAACAAAATGTATACTTTGCACTGTCTGTGGCAATAATATTAGCTATCAAGGCATAATACCGGTTGTCTAAATAAAAATAGAATGCTATCAATTATATACTTCCTTTTCTGGATAAACTGGCGTATATATGCCGGTATTCTTATTGCAATTTTAATGAAAAGAATATTACTACAGCATACTTCCAATATAAAAAACCGGATTCGCTTTAATGCTTATCCGGTTTGTATATGTTTGGTTTATATTCGTTATATAGGGGTGGGTAATTATTATAAATGCTATCTGCCGTGTCTTATAAAGCCGTAGCCGCCGTGCACGGGGGTTATGTCGTATGCGGTGATGAAGGCTTTTTTGTCGATCTCTGTTATGTATTCGCAAAGCTCCTTGTATTCTTTTCTGCGTATGGACATATAGAGTATTGCCTTGGTGGAGTTTTCCATGCCGTGGCCTTCTACCACGGTTACAGCATAGCCTTTTTCACGTATTTTATTTATAAGTTCCTCGCAGTGTTCGCCAGAAACTATGGCCTCCACCTTGGTGGTGCCGAGAGCAAGTTTTTCTTCTACCTTGGAGCCGAAGAAGTTGCCCAATGTAAAGCCTGCGGCGTATATAAGGCCCTTTAAGGGCTCGGTTTTTACATCTGCCAAAACGTTGGAGGCAACAAACACCCAGAGCAGAATTTCCGCAAAGCTTAATATAGAGCCTATAATACGCTCCCCGCGGTTTATAAGCATAATGCGCAGTGTGGAAAGGCTTACCTCCACAACTTTTGCAACGAGTATAAGCAGATAGGGCCAGATGTTCATTAAATACCTCCTTAAAAAAATCAAAGGTATTTAGGTTGTTTAGTGCAAACCCCTAAAATACTTTGTGCGTATCAGTATAGCATGAATAACAAAACTGTCAATACTACGTAATGTTTTTTTAACATTTGCATTGAGGAAAACCTAAA
>JAUNLY010000005.1 GCA_030532025.1 Eubacteriales bacterium | reverse complement strand
TCTACAATTGACCATACGTGGCTTCTTGTTTTTTCGCTTACACCGTTTTTGTTGTTTATAACTAATGAGACAGTCGCCGCAGAAACATTAGCTTCTTTTGCTATATCGCGTATTGTTACACCCATTATGCCACCATTTTATAATACAAGACCATCATCTTATACTATGTTTATTTTTTGCCTTGCGCAGCCTTTTTTTCAAAAATTTCTTTAAGGCTTTTATCGTATGGCGCTCTTGCTATACCATATTCTGTTATTATTGCCGTTATAAGGCTGTGATCTGTTACGTCAAACGCAGGGTTATATACATTTACACCTTCAGGAGCCATGCGTTTTTTATACCACATTTCCGTTACTTCTTCGGGTTTGCGCTCTTCTATCGGGATATCGTCTCCACTTAAAATGTCCATATCTATTGTGGATGTGGGGCCACATACATAGAAAGGAATGCCATAGTGCTTTGCAAGTATGGCAACGCCTGAGGTACCTATCTTGTTTGCGGCATCGCCATTGGCGGCAACCCTGTCGCAGCCGACAAATATTGCATCGACCCAGCCGTTTTTCATTACTTGCGATGCCATGTTATCGCATATTACAGTAGTATCAATGCCGTTTGAGAAAAGTTCAAACGCGGAAAGGCGTATTCCCTGCAAAAGCGGCCTTGTTTCGTCTGTGAAGACTTTGAACTTCATACCTCTTTCTGCACCTAAGTGGAGTGGCGCTAACGCCGTTCCGTATTTTACGGTTGCAAGCTGTCCTGCGTTGCAATGCGTTAAAATACCGTAGCCGTCTTTTATAAGCGTTAAGCCGTATTCGCCTATCGCCTTGCAGACTTCAACATCTTCGTCCCTTATTAAAACCGCTTCTTTGTGAAGGAGTTCTTTTATTTCGCTTACAGGCTTATCGGCATTGTCTAAAACTACTTTTTCCATTCTGTTAAGCGCCCAGAACAGGTTTACCGCCGTAGGCCTTGAGCTGGCTAAATAGTCTTTCGCCTCTTTAAACTGTTTATAGAACTCATCATAATCGTTAATGTCTATTTTTTTAGCGGAAAGGTATACACCTATTGCGGCAGCCACACCTATTGCCGGTGCTCCCCTTACCTTTAAAAGGTATATTGCTTCCCATATGTCTTTAATTTCTGTTAAGTGCAGCATCTCCACGTTATTTGGCAGCTGCGTTTGGTCTATTATTACTAATGCCGAATTCTTGTCATCTAATGCAACAGTATCATACTGCATGATATTTTTTGTCATCATGAGGCTCCTTACATGCTCTTCTTTGCTTTTTCCGCCGCGCGCATAATCGCATCGACATAGTCTTTGCCGGTCTTAAAGCTATTGCGGTTCATAATGCAATCCTTTGCGCAATATATGTTTGTGCGCTCTGCAAGCATTCTTTTTTCTTTATCTGCTATGGTGGTTACGTCTTTTACCTGAGCCATTCCTACGGTTCTTCTGTTAAGCTCTGTTCCCGTATATGCGGCGGTACCTGCCAATATGGCATTCAAGTATTCTTCTTTGAAGCCCTCGGCCTTTGCCATAAGGTCCGTAGCGTTTTCATCAAAGGCTTTTAGGAATTTATCAATAAACATATCCAATACTTGCTCTATTGTTTTTAATACCCAGTCGCAAAATTCCGTAGCGCCGGCCGCTATGCCGTTATCCCAAGCGAATATAAGGTTTGCTATTACGTTGCCAACATCATAGCCTATCGGGCCATAGAAAGCGAACTCAGGGTCAAACACCTTTGTGGAGTCCTGCTTTACAAATATAGAACCCGTGTGCAAATCGCCATGCAACAGCGCTTGGGCGTTGTTCATAAAGTCGAACTTAATTTTAGCTACTTCAAGGTGCAGCGCTTTATCGTCATAGAGTTCTTTTTGGACAAATTCTTTGTTAGGTTCAAACACCAAGTTACGGTTGTTATTGTTTAAGTAGGGTTCTGTTAAAACCAAATCTTCCGTTATTTCGCAAAGTTCGGGGTTGATAAAGCTTTTTACAAGCTCTTTTTTTGCCTTGTGCTCCATAACTACATCGGTAGTCATAAGAAGGGAATTTACCATAAAAGTAGTTATGTCGTCCGCAAAGCGCGGGAAAGTTTTATGCTCCATAAGTGCATAGCGCATAAGCTGGTGGTCTGATAGATCCTCCATTATGCAAGCACTCATAACAGTATCGTACATGTAAATTTTAGGCACGTAATTTGGTGCGTATTTATCCTGAAGTATTAATATTTCGGATTCTATTCTGTTCCTGTCCACAGAAACCGTCATTTCTTCGGAAATCCTAAGGTTTGTGCCCGCGTGTTTTACTATTACGGAATGTCCTTTATCATCCGACACCTTAAAAACATAGTTTAAGTTGCCGTCGCCTATTTCCTTTGCGGTGATGGACTCCTTGTCCCAGCCAAAATCCGGCAGTTTATATAGCGCATATTCGACTATATCATCGGATTTCATTAAAAAGTATTCATTAAATTTAGACATTTTATTTCTCCCCTCATTCCTTTTTGCCTGCATAGGCAGCTATAAGAGCAAGCGCAAGCACTGCGCCTTTGACCGCCGGTAACACATAATATGATACCGCCATAATTGTTAAACCGTTTTCAAGCGTTGAAACAAGCATTGCACCGACGAGCGTGCCAAGCGCATTGGGTTTTTCCGCACCGCCCACGGTTCTGCCGACAAACACGGCTGCAATTGCCTGCATAAAATAGCCGTCAGAGTTACCAACCTGCGCGGAGCTTCCGCGTGAAGCAACGAGTATACCGCCTATTGTAATAAACACGGCAGTTATCATACCAGCAAGGTACCTATAACCCTTAACATCTATACCGGAAAGCTTTGCAGCTTCTTTATTGCCGCCAATAGCGTACAGGTATCTGCCATGCTTGGTATGCTCAAGGAAAATATATGCAACCAATACACACACCAGCATTATAATTATAATCCAAGGTGCTCTTCCTATGGCTGTAAAGTCCTCGCCCAATATTACCCTTGCAGGAGGGTTGCCGTTTGGCTGGCGCATACCGGTTGAAACGGCGCCACCGCCTATGTACCATTGGCCAAGCCCTTGGTGGACAAACATAAGAGCTACTGTTGCAAGCATGTCCGGTATTTTACATACGAGTATTAAAAACATTGTAAGCTGGTACATTACAAGCGTTGCTATAAGGGAAACCACAATGCTCATACCAAGCGACAAACCATGCCACAGGTACATGCTTACAAACACATAGGCAGAACAGCTTGCAAGAGTACACATGGACATATCAAAGCCGTCCGCAGACATTGTAACAGTCGCCCCAATGCCAAACACCGTTGTGATGGACATAGCGCGTAATATATTGATCATATTGTTTTTGGACATAAACCTGGAGCCTGTAACAGCCGTAAACACTACAAAACAGCCGATTAAAGTAATAACCGCCGCCCAGTCCAAAAGAAACCTTAAGGTCGTCTTCCTTGTCGCCTTGACACTCATGTTAATTTCCTCCTGCGATAGCAGATTCGTTAGATTTGCTGTAATTTTTTCCGCCGACGGCATAGTGCATTATTTCGTCTTCGGTCGTTTGTGAAGTTATAAGCTCCGCTCTTATCTCTCCGTCAAACAAAACATATATTCTATCCGTAATGCTCAATAGTTCAGAGTTTTCGCATGAAGCATAAACTATTGCATTTCCCTTTTCGGCAATATCATTTATTAAATGGAATATTTCCTGTTTAGCGCCTACATCTACACCTTTTGTAGGCTCATCAAACATATAAACGGAGCAATCCGCAGAAAGCCACTTGCCGACGGATACCTTTTGCTGGTTACCGCCCGAAAGGTTCTTAACCTTCTGCTTTATGCTCGGCGTAACGATACCAAGCTCTTTTACGTTTTTTTCTGCATTTTTATCGACTTTTTTCTTGTTTATAAATGAAGCCGTGCAAAATTTATCAAGGCTTGCGGCCGATAAATTAAAGCTTATGTTCTCCGCGACAAGCACACCTTCCTTGCGTCTTTCTTCCGGCACAAGTGCTATACCGCTTTTTCTGGCATTTGCTGGAATTTTTATTTTAAGCTCTTTGCCTTTTAGTTTTACCTGCCCTGCGGTTTTGTCGTATGCGCCGAATATGGTCTTGCACAGTTCGGATTTGCCGGCACCTACAAGCCCTGCAATGCCTACTATTTCTCCGCTCCTGACATTAAAGGAAACGTCTTTAACAAAGCCGTCTGCACCCGAAAGGTTTTCTACTTCAAAAATTACATCGCCAAGAGATACTTTTCTTTTGCCTACGTTTTCTTCAATGCTTCTGCCAAGCATTTTTTCTACAATTTCGGAACTTGTTGTTTTTTCGGTAACATCTACGGTATCTATTATGCTGCCGTTTTTCATAACGGTATAGCGGTCACATATCTGTATAACTTCGTTTATTCTATGAGATATAAATATAATAGCTATGTTCTCTGTATCTCTCAGGTGTTCAACCAGCTTAAACAAAGCTTCGGTTTCGTTTTCGCTTAAAGGGGCGGTAGGCTCGTCTAATATTAAAAAATTGCACTTTGACTGTATGGCTCTTGCTATAAGCACCATTTGCTTTTCCGCTAAGGATAAACTATTAACAAGCGCCTTCGGATTTACGTTTATGTGCAAACGATCGAGCACCTTTTGAGCGTCCGAATAAAGCTTAGACCAGTTCATAAAATATTGATTGCTTAAAACCGTTTCGTTAAGCATTACATTTTCTGCGACAGAAAATGTAGGTATAAGCGCCGTGTCGACTTCTTGGTAAACTATCTGTATGCCAAGCTTTTTAGCAACAAGGGTACTCCTTAATTCTATCGGCTTTCCGTCTATATGGACTGTGCCTGTATATGTTGGGTTGGCGCCCGAAAGAACTTTCATAAGCGTTGACTTACCTGCGCCATTCGCCCCTACAACAGCCCTTATTTCGCCGGTAGAAACTTCAAAGTCTACATTTTTAAGCGCTTTAACACCCGGAAACTCTATGGAAACCCCTTTCGTTCCTAAGGTTATTTTTTGCATTTCCTCACCCTTAAATATGGGGGGCGCCAGCGCGTGGCGCCCCCTAATTTATTTTTGTTGATTATTTGTGAATTAAGTCTGCGGGCATCCAGTCTGCCACGGACAGATACTCAAGTTTGCCGTATGTGTCAGGCGCAACGTTTGCAAGGTTTTCAACGGTGGAATCTTCCTTAAGGCTGGAAGCGAGTATGGCAGAGCCAGGTACTTCCACGTAGTCCACGCCGTATTTGCCTGTGGCGGGGTCATATATCTTGTCATATTCGCCGGCCATCTGGAGGAGAAGGAGGCGCATTCCGATTTCGCCGTTCAATGTCCAGTCGGTAGTTCCTGCTGCGTACCAAATTTCGGGGTTGGTCTTCATGTTGGTTATATCAACAGGGTCAATGTCAACTGAGCACATGGGGAGTGTTTCGCCTGCTTTGCCGTTATAGTTGTCGTTTTCTACGATTGCGTTGTATACGCCTTGGCCATACAGGTCGTAATATGCGATAATGCCGTCAATGTCTTCGCGTTTTAAGGACTGCAGGTATGCAGCTGCAACGGCGTTTGCAGAATCCATAGAGTCTGTAAGGGGCTGTACTTCGCCGACTGTAACTATCTTGCCTGCTTTTTCGTATTCTTCCCAACCTACTTGGCGCCTGTCAAAGGGGCTGTTGTAGTTCGGGCCACGCCATACTTTAACGAGCCTTACGCCTTCGCCAAATTTGGCTACCATTTCGTCTAAAAGAACGGTTATCAAGCTCTTGTCCTGCTGGAACATCTGGGTAACGCCTTCAAGCTTCTGGTATTCGCCGTCGGTATAGAACTGTGTATCAAACGTTACTATGTTCATTTCGGGGTACTGTTCGCGTATTTCCTTCAAGAATACATAGGAGCCGTCTTGGTTGCCGTGGCTTAAGAGCAGGCCGTCATACCCAGAAGATGCACAGGTACGTATGGTATCCTGCCATTTGTTAAAGTCGCCGTCGCAGAAGAAGAACTCAAACTGTACGCCAAGCGCTGAGCAAAGGTCTGCACAGGAGTCTTTCCACATTTGGAATATTGTAGCTGAGGGTAAAAGCATTACGTAAGCTACGCGTTTGCCTTCTACCGGGTTCTTTGCTTCTTCGGCAAAGCTTACCGCTGTAAGCGATAGTACCATTACTAATACTAATAAAATAGAGATAATCTTTTTCATACCGATTCTCCTTTAAATTTAGGGTATACCGCACAAACGAGGTACCGCGCCGGTGAATGAAGTTTTTATCAGATGCAACTGCAGAAAGTTAAACCTAAATGAAACTTTTTGCAGGCAGCAGGTGGAAGAAAATTTAACACCGGCGACGACGCCAGATTGTGCTGAGTATCCGTATTATTTTGCCGCTATTTTACTCAGCCGCAGCAGGCCAAGAGCTGTTTGACGCACAACCGCGTTTGCAAATTCACCTCCCTGCAAATTATTACCTTGATAGTGTGCTTTAAAATGCTTAAATAAATATAATAACGTCCCTGTTTTTGCCTAACATTATTTTTTGTCCCGCCTGATGATGTATACTATACAAATACCTAAATTTTAATACACTATACATCTACACAAGGCTTAAAGCGATTTAAAGCGACACAATTGCCCTAACGTTAACTTTGTTTAATAAAAACAAAGCTCCTTCTTCTTATACGGAGAATTGTAGCCCTCTTTTTACATGCTGTCAACGCTTTTTAATAAATATATCGCTATTTTTTGCTAAACAAAGCGGTTTTGTTTAGTAGATATGCCTCAAAACAAGGGAAATGTTTTAGTGTTTTAGCGTTTCCTTTAAAACATAAGGCTGCTCGCCTAAAGCCCGTTAACGCGCTATAACAATAGCAGTTGAACACCTTAATACATACATTTACAAAAGATTTTTGTTTTTTGTGTTGCCAAAGACAAAAAGACAGTTTACCAAAACACTAAAAATTGGGGATTAGTATTAATAGGCGAAATTAGTATTAGATCATGATAAAAAAGGCCGTGATAACGCGACCTTTTTATAAACAAAACCTTAATTTTAAAGATAGCCACACAAATGTATCCCACATATAGTTTTAAAGATACTCCGCACAAGTTAAGCGACGCTGTATACCTTTAAATTATATTTTTATAACTTTTTAGCCCAGCCCTTGCATACATCTACCCAAGCTTCATATTGGGAATACTTTTCAAGCTCCTCAAGTGTAAGCTCCGCAGCGCTGTTGCTGCTGCCACAAGCAGGGAATACAGATTCAAATCGTTTTAGCGATTCGTCCAGATAAACACTAACACCTTCATTTATAGCAAAGGGGCATATTCCCCCTATAGAAAAGCCAATTAAGTCTATGTTTTCCTGCGGTGTAAGCATTTTTGCTTTAGTACCGAACTTAGCTTTATATTTGGTGTTATCAACCCTTGCGTCCCCCGCGGCCACTATAAGAATAGGCCCGTCTTTGAGCATAAAAGAAAGCGTTTTAGCAATGCGGCGCGGTTCACAGTTAAGCGCCTTTGCAGCCATATCAACCGTTGCGCTTGAAACGTCAAATTCCTGTATTTTATCTTCAATACCGTATGCCCTAAAATAATCTTTTACTTTATCGATGCTCATTTTATCCTCCTTGTGCTTATAGAAACCGTTAACGCATATATTTACGCCGGGTTTTTCGCTTTTTACAAACCAAAACGGAAAAGGATTGGTTTATCAAAGTATTAAGGGGTGAGATTGGTATAAATATAGCTGTAAATTGCAACTTTAATTGCCCACCCACTTTGTTTTCCGCTTGAATAATTTAATCCGGCGAAAAATGTAGTGGGTGGGCAATACATTATTTATAATATTCTGCGTACCACTCGGCAAAGGCTCTAAGGCCTTCACGGATTCCGATTTTTGGGGTAAAACCGTAGTCTCGCTCCAGTGCCTCGGAATCTGCATAAGTTACAGGTACGTCTCCCGCCTGCATTCCAACCAGCTGCCTATGTTCTTCAAAATTATAATTTTCCGGCAGAACCTTGGCCCTTATTAGTTCCTCTTGCAAAGTGGAAATGTAGTCAAGCAGGTTTTCCGGCTGTCCGCCACCTATGTTATACACAGCGTAAGGTGGGATTGGAAGCCCGTCTTCCCCGTTTTTCTTTTCTGGAGCACCTTGCATTATACGAATTACACCTTCTACTATATCGTCAATAAAGGTGAAATCTCGGCGCATGTCGCCGTAGTTGAATATCTGAATAGTTTCCCCCGCCACAAGCTTTTGCGTGGCACCATAGTAGAACATATCCGGACGACCGGCAGGCCCGTAAACCGTGAAGAAACGCAAACCGGTAGATGGAATGTTATAGAGTTTACTGTAGGCGTGCGCCAGCAGTTCGTTGCTCTTTTTGGTGGCGGCATAGAGGCTTACAGGGTTATCCACCTTGTCGTCCGTGCTGAACGGCACTTTCTTGTTTCCACCATAAACGGAAGAAGAGGAAGCATATACCAAATGCTCAACCGGATTATGGCGGCAGGCTTCCAAAAGATTATAAAAACCTATTATGTTGCTCTCTATATAAGCATCAGGATGCTCGATGGAATATCTAACGCCCGCCTGCGCAGCCAAGTTTACCACCACATCAAAACGGTAAGTGGCGAACAAGTCATCTACCAGCGCCTTGTCCGCAATGGAACCTTTAATAAATACGTGCCGAACCGGTGATTGATCCGCAGCTTTTTCAATAAGGTTCAGGCGGTATTCCTTGAGCGCTGGGTCATAATAATCGTTCATATTATCGAGACTTACAATGGTTCCGCCGGACATTTCCTGAAGCAGACGAATAACTAAATTAGCCCCTATAAACCCTGGGGAGCCGGTCACCAAAATGCTTTTTCCGTTTAAGTCTATCTTTTGCTTTTTCATATTAATTCACCTCGTAATTCCTCTGTATGTTTTTTGAACCTGTTCGTAGCTTTCTAAATTTCCTATATCATAGCGTTGGCCCGGCATCTGCATGCTGTGTAAGGTGCTATTGCGGCACATCCATGCGGCTAAACTACCCGGAGCATCGACCTCGCAACCATCTGCAATTGCGTCTTTAATTTTAGCCGCATCATCTCGCACATAGAAATAAAATGGCGGTGTGCACCAATGGCTTTTCGGGTTGGTAGGTTTCTCCTCTAAGGACAGCAATACATCGTTTTCGCCTATCTCACTGACGCCGCTCTTGCGAAGCCTATCTTCATCGTCCTCCCAATAACGCATGGTGCAGGAGCTTCCTTTTTCTTTAGCATAACTTATAAATCGCGTCAGGCTGAAATCCAACACATTATCACCGGCTATGATAAGCAAATCGTCATCAATATTGCGCTGCTCAATGGCGAACTGTATATCGCGCACTGCCCCAAGGCGAGTATCGTTGGTACTGGTACCATCGTCTACTACGGTGACGGGCAGTGTATGTGTCTGTGCCCAAGCCTTAAAATGGTCAGCAAACTTGTGGTTGGAGACCACGATATATTCATTTACATCGCCGGAACTGTGAATGTCTTCTATCAACCAATCCAGAATCGCTTTTTCGCCCACCTTAAGCAGCGGTTTGGGATAGTTCTCAGTCAAGGGGTAAAGCCGTGTAGCGTAACCGGCCGCCAAAATAATACATTTCATATTCCAATTACCTCTGATTTGCCATACCATCTGCCGTTTGGCACAGATGGAAGCTGTATTTGCCCTTTAGATGAGGAAATGCCTTTAAATATTCTTGGGTGACATGTTCCTCTATGTACTCTGCTTTAGTAGGGTCTATTAGCGCCATGCAACAGCCTTTAAAG
Organism: Eubacteriales bacterium; assembly: GCA_030532025.1. Lineage (GTDB taxonomy): Bacteria > Bacillota > Clostridia > Christensenellales > Aristaeellaceae > DTU024. Next base: position 25,067 of record JAUNLY010000005.1, on the reverse strand, counting down.
CCCGCACCGCTAAACCGTCCGCCATAGATGCCGTCGGTCTGTCGCATGATTTCGTAAAGGCGTATCTGCTCCGGCGCGCCAGACTCCCAGTTGTGTATGGAGGACCAGCCCGATTCAAAGCTCAGCTTGCCATAGCTGTCAAGATCGCCTCGGCGCCATGCTTCCGCTCCGGCCTCTACACGCTGAAACTCTGTGTACCAGTGTTCACAGCGTTTAGCCCACGGTATAGGAAGCCTATCCTTATACTGCTTATAGGTTTCAAAGCTTACATCACGTGCAAAAGCTTGCTCAAATTTTCCATATTCCGCGCCGCTTAGCGCCTGAAGGGCATAAACTCCCGCTCTAAGCTCATCCACTCGCATATTGTACTTGCTACCCGCCAGAGAGTGCTCCAGACCGCTGAAAAAAATGGCGATATTATATGGCTTCATGGTGGGAGAAACGGGGATAAGCTCATATTGATTATCCCGACAGTCCAGATACAGCAGATGATCCTTGCGGCTTAACACTTCGCAGCTCTGGTCTAATGTGCCGACATTTACGCCCACATAGTTCTTTTCTCCATCAAAAGCTATATCTATAAGCTCTTGAGGATTAAGCTTAATTTGATTGACTTTGCACAGCGCATCCAAAAAGGCCAGTATAACGGCTGCCGATGAGGACAAGCCGCCTATCGGCAAGCTACCTTCGATTACACCGCACAAACCCACGCTGAGCGAATACTTCTTAAGCAAAGCCCAAGTTGCTCCACGGAGATAATCCGCCCAATCGCCGGCCTTTTCACCGACATCACGAATGTGCCATTGGGCACGCTTTAAGAATTGTAGGCTTTGTAGCTCTACCACGCCGTTTTGCTTTGGAGCATAGGCGAAATGTATGCCCTTGTCAATAGCAAAACCTGTTATTTTGCCTAAGTTATGGTCGCTATGCGCACCGATAGGGCAAATTCGATACGGAGAAAAGGAGAGACCCTCCGGCTCTTTTCCATAAATTTCAAAAAATCTCTCTTCGCAGCGCATCGTGCCCTCCGTCATTCTGGTCATTTTAAAGCTCCCTTGTCAATCTCTGCGGAACAGGTCACGGGTATATACCTTTTCTTCCACATCATCTAAAATGGGGTCATAACGGTTGGCGATAATACACCCACACATTTCCTTGAACTTTTTAAGGTCGTTTACCACGACAGACCCAAAGAATGTGCTACCGTTATCTAAGGTAGGCTCGTAAATAACCACCGTGGCTCCCTTTGCCTTTATCCTCTTCATGACACCTTGTATGGAAGATTGACGGAAGTTGTCTGAGTTGGATTTCATTGTAAGGCGGTAAACGCCTACGATAACTTCCTTCTGCTGGTTTTCCTTTGTTACAGAGTAAGACTCGTTGTTGCTATAAATTCCTGCAATTTCCAAAACGCGGTCTGCAATGAAAGACTTTCTGGTGCGGTTGGACTCAACTATCGCTCCGATTAAGTTTTCCGGCACGTCTTCATAATTTGCAAGTAGCTGTTTGGTGTCTTTAGGCAAGCAATATCCGCCGTAACCAAATGATGGATTGTTATAATAGTCACCCACACGAGGATCAAGGCACACGCCTTTGATGATAGGCGCAGTCTTTAAGTTTTTAACCTCCGCATAGGTATCAAGCTCGTTAAAATAAGAAACGCGCAAAGCGAGATAGGTGTTTACAAACAGCTTAGTCGCCTCCGCCTCAGTCGTTGGCATAAAGAGAATTGGGATTGATGTTTTAATAGCCCCCTGCTGTAAAAGTGCCGCAAATTCCTCTGCCTGTTTCTTATTCGCTTCGTCAGTTCCCACGATGATACGGCTGGGATAGAGATTATCATAAAGGGCCTTGGATTCACGCAAAAATTCGGGGCTGAAAATGATATTATCCATACCCATTTTTTCACGTACAGATACAGTGTAGCCAACAGGGATTGTGGACTTTATAACTACGGTCGGCTTTATCTCCCGATAAGAGTTTGCTTCTTTTATCAATTCAAGCACAGATTCAACGGCGCTGCAATCAAAGAAATTCGTCTTCGGATCGTAGTTGGTTGGAGCGGCCACAACGATAAAATCCGCATCTGCATAGGCTGACGCAGCATCGGTGGTCGCGCGCAGAGATAGCTTTCTCTCATCGTGCTCTGCCAGATATTTTTCAATGTATTCGTCCTGTATAGGGCTTTTCCAAGCGTTTATCTTATCTACTTTTTCGGGGACGATATCTACCGCAGTCACATCATTGTGCTGTGAAAGAAGGACAGCAAGGGACAGCCCGACATAACCTGTACCCGCTACGGCAATCTTCTTCCTTTCAACGGGAGGCAGATCCGCTTCATCATCAACAATGACATCAGAAATCTGGAAGTTTAAAATCGATGACAGCATCAATAGCTGATCTACGGAAGGACTATAATCCTCACTCTCTAATCTGGAAAGGACGGAACGATTGATATTGGCTTTTTCAGATAAAGCAATCTGTGACAAGCCAAGCGCCTTCCTTCGGCTTAAGACAGTTTCCGCCAGTAGTTTCAAGGACAGGTGTTTCATGATACATTCTCCGTTCTGTTGCTATCAGTGTCAACAAGTGCCATTCGCAACATATTTATTATACAGTATATAAAGCTTAAAATCAACGCTAATGTTGCAGATAAAGTATTATATTCCTGTTTTTCGCTGTTTTTCAAAGTGTTTTGAACCTAATAGCGTCATTGTAACGCCCATTTTTGTTGTTAATAGCAACATAACGGAATAAGTTGTTATGTCAGTTAGTTGTTGTATATGTCTCCTAAAACCGCAAAAGAAAAGGTTCATTCTTTAGCCACGACCTGTTACAGCTCAACAATATAAGATTTACATTTAGTAGACTCAATAGAAAAACGCCCCTTGGGTAAAAAAACAAGGGGCAATATGTTTAGCGTTTGGGGTAGGATATATTTAATCCACTTTATTTTCTGTAGCGTAATTAATTTATATTGTTTTTTAGAACGCATTTAATTTATGTTTTATAGCGTATTTACCCGACTTTATTTATTGAAAGGGTATTTATCTGCCTTATTTTTCTACAGCCCATTCACTCCGCCTTGTTTTGTTGAAGTCTTTTATAGACCCAGTTTTTTAGCACGTTAGCGTGGTTGTTGGTGGTGTCTTTGGCGGCGTAGAGGAAAGTTACGGGCTCTGTTTTTAGTGTATTGCGCAAACTTTCTATAAAGCTGTCGGCGCTCGGGTTATTGTCAAGCTCTATTGTGTATTGTGCGGAAAAGGCATCGTATTTATCTGGGTCGTGTGAAAACCACTTTCTAAGATCGGTTGATGGGGTCATATCCTTTGCCCAGAAATCAAGCTTTGCTATTTCTTTTTTAAGGCCTCTTGGCCAGAGGCGGTCTACCAATATACGCTTGCCGTCATTTATATCAGGCTCATCGTAAACCCTTTTGCACGAAATACTATACATTATCTACACCTCCATTCGGCATATGTTTATATTAGCATAAACTCCCAACTTTAACAGCGCACATTATTATACCGTCTTGAAAATCGCTTATAAATTCTCTGAGGTATATTTACATTACAACTTGCCTTTTAATTCAAATATTATACAGCGCTTTCTTTTTTAGGTTTTTTATACTAATCCAAATCGTTAATGCAAAGAGAAACGCCGGATTTTTTCTTTTTTGCAAAGCCGAGTGAAGGAGGCGTAGCGGTGCTACGCTGACTGAGGAAGGCAAAGCAAAAACGGAAAAAGACAAGTTTATCGAAGCATTAATGTTTGAGATTAGTATTAAATCTGGCTATTAATTTTTCTTTTCTTTCGCGGCGTTTTTCTTTTGCGATAAGCCTTTCGTTAAGGTCGCGGGCACCCACGCCGTAAACCAAGTAGAGTATTATGCCGCTTAGCACCATAATAAATACCGTTGAAGCGCAGCGACGGCCTGAAGCGTTTACGTTATAGCCGTCCCTGCCTTCTTCCATGGTCATGGCCTGCATTACCATAGCATAAGTTTTACCATAGCTTGAGTGGAACGTGGCGGACATATCGTACTCCGTGAACAGGCTGTTTAAATTAAGCGCAAACACGGCAAGAACGCTCGGAAGAACTATCGGCAGTTTTATGCGTAAAAAGGTTACTATTGGGCTTGCCCCAAGGTTTCTGGCGGCGTCCTCAAGCTCTTCATCAATAGCATAGAAAGCGGCCTTTATCATTCTAACAGCAAAGGGCAGTTTAACTACCGTATAGGCGACAATAATTAAAAAGCGCACGTTTTCTCGCATATATAGGTTAACATTCCCAACGTACCATACATTGTCCGAGTTAAAGAAGGTGCGGTATGAATAGCAAATTAGTATTGTTGGCAAAAGCCACGGGAACAGCATTGAATATTCGAGCAATGTGCTGCGCTTTTTGTTTTTGTTTTTAAAAATATAGTTTACGGCAATAACCACAATAACGCAGGCAAGCGCTGCCGCAATAGCCGACAGCAGAAGGGAAAGCCTTATGCCGCCTACCGTATCCGCATTTGAAAACACACCTGAAATGGAGTTAGGGCGCAATTTATGCTTGCCGCGGTTTGTCATAAACTCATAATCCTGAGTGCCGAAAAAGTTTATAAGCGTAAATTGATCAAATGACAGCGTTTTAGACCTTATGGCGGGATAGTTTTGGAAAGCAAAAAGCACTATCATAACAACCGGCATTGCATACACTATAAAAAGAGCATAAGCGTATATATGGGCAAGCACGTTTGCAACGGGGTTATTTATCTTCTGCTTTACAAGCTTTGCTTTAGTTTTGGAAACGCTTAAATAATGCCCTTTGCGCTCGTAAGAGGACAACAAAGTCAAAAGCAATATGGTAAACATAGCGAGTATTACCGACAAAAGAGCCGCCCTCGCCTGTGGGAATGCTTCGTCCGCAACGGAAGAACCCGCTAAGCGCACAATCTCCGGATTTATGGAGTTATACCCAAGCAATGTAGGTGCGCTCATAGCGCAAAGCCCCGTAATAAATGTCATAATGGTTAAAGAAAAAAGTGTTGGAAGAAGTGTTGGGAACACGACCTTCATAAGCACCTTAAACGGCTTAGCGCCAAGGTTACGGGCCGCTTCCACTGTGTTATAGTCTATTGTTCGTATGGCGTTCCTTAAAAAAAGCATATGGTTTGACGTACAGGCAAATGTCATAGTAAAAAGCACCGCCCTAAAGCCTGAAAACCAGTTGCGGTCAATATTAGGGAAGCTCCTTACCAGCCATGTAGTCAATATGCCGTCTGAATCGTACAGGAATAAATAACCTGTAACAAGCGCCACGCCCGAATAAATAAGCGTTGTTATATAACCCAGCCGCAAAATTTTTGCACCTTTAATATCAAAATATTCGGTAAGCAAAACTATGCTTATGCCAACCACATTTACCGTTATCACAAGGCATATCGCAAGCTTAAGCGAGTTCCATATAAACATTGGCATAGACCCCGCAAAGAAAAAACGCAGTACCGCAAAGGGGTCTGTTTTGCCGTCCGCACCCTTGGTGGTAAATATTTGTGTAAGGGTGTTAAGGCAGGGTATGAGCATAAAACCAAAAAACAGGTACACAAAAAACGCTATGCCGAACACCTTAAAAAGCAGATCCGGTTTAAGCCAGTCAGGACGGGTTGTGCGTTGTTTCATGCCGATATCTCCTTTTCGTCATCGTCATAGCTCATGATGTCCCTTTTATTTATGCCTATCAAAACCTGTTCGCCTATGTCCAAAAGGTTTATACCGTCGTTCTTTTCAACGGCTTTAACGGTGCAATCGCCTATTTGAATGGTGTATTTTATATAAAGCCCGTAATACTCCCTCGACTTTACAACGCCCATTACTTGCAGTTCATCGTCGCTTTTTTGGACAGGGTTTATGTGCAACCTTTCAAGGCGTATATAATGGTGATAATCTGGGCTTAAGCCCAGATCCTTTACTAATTGCCCATTTAATTTATTAATATCCCCTATGAAGTTGCACACAAAACGCGACGCCGAATGGTTGTATATTTCGTTGGGCGTGCCTATCTGCTCGATGCGGCCTTTGTTAAAAACCGCAATCCTGTCGGACAAAGTGAGCGCCTCTTCCTGATCGTGAGTTACGTATATAGTAGTTATGCCAAAATCCTTCTGCATTTTTTTAAGCTCATTGCGCAGTTGCACACGCAGCTTAGCGTCCAAGTTGGATAAAGGCTCGTCCATGCATATAATGCCGGGCTCTGTAACCAAGGCCCTCGCTATTGCAACACGCTGTTGCTGCCCGCCCGAAAGCTGACCCACCGCCCTATCGAGCAGTTTGCTGTCTAAATCCACCTTTTTAGCGATGGACTCCACTTTTTTGTTTATTTCGTTCTTATTTAATTTTTGCAATTTAAGCCCGAAAGCTATATTGTTTCTAACCGTCATGGAGGGGAACAGAGCGTAGCTTTGGAATATTATGCCTATGTTGCGCTTTTCGATAGGTGTGTTGGTGATGTCCACCCCGTTTACTTTTACAGTGCCTTCATAAGGCTCAACAAAACCTGTAATGGTACGCAAAGTAGTTGTCTTACCACAGCCTGAAGGGCCTAAAAAAGTAAAAAATTCCCCTTCTTTAACGTTTACGTTTATGTTGTGCAAGGCTATAAAATCCTCAAATTTAACTACGATATTTTCAAGCTCTATCATTATAATTTCCCCTTATGTTTATACTAATCCAAATCGTTAATGCAAAGACAAATTTATCAAAGCAGTAAGGTTTGAGATTAGTATTAGTATAATTAAGGGTGGCAGCCCACAAAATGGAGCTGCCACCCCGATTTGTAAAAAGATTATTTTGCAGGCGCTTGTGTTAAGACCGCCCAGTCTAAGTTATCCCAGTCGGGTTCTGCAGGTTCTGCAGTTGAATCCGCCCAATAGAAACCCAAGTTTGTCATAATGTTTGTCCACTGGGTTATATGTTCGCCGACGTACTCGGCATAGCTAAGGTTAGTACCTTCGACTTTGTTAAGAGAAAAGTTAGGCAGTGTGTAGATTAGAGGAGTTTCGTCGTATATTTCCGCAACAGCTGCAGCGTTGCAGGGGTAAGAGTCAAACTCTGCCGCCCATTCTGCCTGTACTTCTGAAGAGCCAAACCATTCCGCAAAAGCTACAACGGCTTCGGTTTCTTCGGCGCTACGGCCGGCACGATCCAATACGCCTAAATATTCCGCTATGTAATATGTCCCGTCTTCTATATCGACCAAGGCCCAGTTTTCGGGTTCAAGCGTTCCTTTTAAGGGGTTGTCGGAAGAATCCGCAGCGGCGTCTATGTTGCCATAAAGTGAAGATGAGTAAAATGTTGAAAGCTGTACATCGCCCCTGTTGAGAGGGTCAAAGCCGTATTTGTCGCCTGTGAAAAAGCCGTCACGGCAGTACTGCCACAGGGCTTTCCAACCTTCTACGCTGATGCCGCCGGCAGGTGAATCTGGCTCTGTAAACGCATAGAGCATGGCGTTATTTATGTTTGTATTAGTAGTGCCGCCTACCTTGCCTTGGCGGTACCACTTTAAGCCGCTGTTAATTATATCCGCCCAATGTTTAAAGTGCAGTTCTTCTCCGTTTGTGCCAAGTTCGTCGTTGCGGTAAAGCATAAGTATGTTTTGAACCACAAGGCCGTAAGCCTTGCCGTCATACTTGTAATTGCCCACTTCTTCTGCCCAAGCAGGCGTCCAGTCCATAACCTTAAGGTTTTCGTATATGCCGTTTACAAGCTGTGACCAACGTATTTCGTTTAAGCCAAATATTATGTCGCCGTCTTTATTTTCGTTAGCGGCCTGTATAACGGTGGTATCGCCGGAAAGTACGGAGTTATCGTCCATGGAAATGGTGAAGCCCGCTTCCTTTGCGGCGTTTTGCAGCCATGTGGCGCGCTCGGTTGAGTTGGAGTTTGAATAGATACGGATAGTATAGCCCGAATAGTCCTTATTTTCAGCCATGACAAAAGCTGCTGAAAGCACCATCATAAGAGCTAACAGAAGAGATAGTGATTTTTTCATTTAAATCCCCCTTAAATTTTGTGGCAAACCGCCTTTGTATGTTGACATTATAGTAAAAAATACCAACAATGTAAAGGGAGAGGGCATAAATTATATTTATATATAATACTTTGATGTAAAGGCTAAAAACTAATCCAAATCGTTAATGCAAAGAGAAACGCCGGATTTTTTGTTTTATCAAAGCATTAAGGTACGGGATTAGTATTAACACACAAAAGGCTGTCGCGATTTATACGACAGCCCTTTGTTTTTGTTGTGGAATTATTTGTCGCTTACTTCTACTGCAAGCTTTGCCTTATGTCCGTTTATGTCCCACTCCGCAGAGTAGGCATTTTCGGGAGCTTCTTCGTTTGATATTTCTTTAGCTAAGACAACAGAAGAAATCATATCTTCAAAGGAGTTGAACGCTTCTACTATTGCCTGTTCGCCCGTGTAGTACACCTTAATGCGGTCAACCACGTTAAAGCCCGCATCTTTACGCATGGTCTGTAACTTGCTTATAAGTTCGCGCGCTATGCCCTCGCGTATAAGCTCTGCGGTTAATACCGTAACAAGGGCTACCGTAACACCGCCGTCTTCCTGCGCTACAAGGCCTTCTTTTTGCTTAGGCTCTATAATGACATCTTCTTTGCTAAGCTCTTCCTGTCTGCCGTTTATGGTTATTACAAGCGGCAGCCCCTTATCAAAGTCGTTAACGGCTTTTACACCGTCCACATTTTCGAGCGCTTCGCGCACGTCTTTAAGCTCTTTGCCAAAGCGTGGGCCTAATGTTTTAAGCTGGGGCTTTATGTTGTAATCCGTAAAAGCGGAAGCGTCTTCTACAAAGCGTATTTCTTTTACGTTTAACTCGTCCTTTGCAAGCTCTGCGTATTCGCTGCTGAATTTTACGCCACGCACAAGCATTTCGCTTAAAGGCTGGCGCACCTTTAAAGATGCTATATTACGGCAGGCACGGCCAAGCTGTACGGCTTCTATTAAGCCTTGCATTTGCTCTGTCATATTTTTATCTATAAAGCTTTCGTCCGCTTCCGGGAAATCGCAGAAATGCACGGATTCGGGAGCGTTTTCGTCCACCGAGCGCACTATGTTTTGGTATATGCTTTCGGCCATAAAAGGTGTAAATGGAGCTGTAAGCAGACACATATTGTATAGCACTGTATAAAGCGTTGCGTATGCGGCGGCCTTATCTTCTGTCATATCCTTACCCCAGAAACGGGAGCGGGAGCGGCGCACGTACCAGTTGCTTAAATCGTCCGCTAATTTTTGCAGAGCGCTGGCACTTTCCGGTATTTTGATGCTTTCAAGGCCAGTATCCACCGCCTGTATGGTTTCGTGCAGACGGCTTAAAATCCACCTATCCATAAGGGTAAGGTTTTCTTTTTTAAGCGGGTGCTCGCTTGGAACAAACTTATCTATATCGGCATAGAGCGTATAGAAAGCGTATGTGTTCCAAAGGGTAGACATATATTTGCGTTGCCCTTCAAGCACAGCTTCTTCGTAGAAGCGGCTCGGCAACCACGGGGCGCCCGCTGTATAGAAGTACCAGCGCACAGCGTCCGCACCGTATTTATCCAAAACATCCCACGGGTTTACAACGTTGCCAAGGTGCTTGCTCATCTTGCGGCCGTCTTTATCCTGAACGTGGCCTAACACAAGGCAGCTCTTGTAAGGAGATTGCCCAAACACGCAGGTTGAAATGCCTAAAAGGGAATAGAACCAGCCACGCGTTTGATCCACAGCTTCGCTTATAAAGTCTGCGGGGAAGCTCTCTACAAATTTGTCTTGGTTTTCAAAGGGATAGTGCCATTGCGCAAAAGGCATGGAGCCGGAATCGTACCAGCAGTCTATGACTTCCTTTTCTCTTTCCATAGTGCCGCCGCACTGCGGGCATTTTAAGTGGACTCTATCTATAAAGGGCCTGTGAAGCTCAGGAAGGTCTACTTCGCCTATAGCCATATCGTCAAGCTCTTGACGGCTGCCTATTACATGTATATGCCCGCAGTCTTTACAGGTCCATACAGGGAGCGGTGTGCCCCAGTAGCGTTCACGGCTTAGGGCCCAGTCTATTACGTTCTCGACAAACTTGCCCATGCGCCCTTCTTTTATATTATCCGGATACCATTTTACCGAGCGGTTGTTTTTAACAAGCTCGTCACGCATCTTGGTCATGGTTATAAACCAACCGCCACGGGCGTAGTAGATTAAAGGAGTGTCGCATCTCCAGCAGTGGGGATAGTTATGCGTGTAAAGGTCTTTTTTAAACAGCAGTTCTCTTGATTTTAAATCTTCAAATATCATAGGATCTGCGTCTTTTACAAAAACACCTTCCCAAGGCGTGCCTTCTACAAACTCGCCCTGAGTGTTTACAAGCTGAACAAAAGGCAGTTTCCATGCGTTGCCTATGCGGGCGTCATCTTCACCAAAGGCGGGTGCTATATGCACAATGCCTGTACCGTCTGTTAAGCTTACATAGCCGTCAGATACAACGCGGTAAGCGTCCTCTATGGAGCCAGAAACAGTCTTGTCGGTTTTGTAGAGCGGTTCGTACTTAAGGCCTACAAGCTCTTCACCTTTTACTGTTTTTACGAGTTCCATATCGTTATATTTTTCGCCCAAAACAGTTTTTAAAAGCGCCTGTGCCATTATGAGCGTTTGGCTTTCAAGGTTTACAAAAGCGTAATCTTCGTCTGCGTTTACGCAAAGAGCTACGTTGCTTGGAAGAGTCCAAGGTGTAGTAGTCCACGCAAGAAGATATGTGTTATCCATATCCTTTGCTTTAAAGCGTACAAAGGCGGAATACTCGCTTACCTCTTTGTAGCCCTGAGCCACTTCGTGCGATGAAAGGGCTGTGCCGCAGCGGGGGCAAAAAGGGACTACCTTGTGGCCTTTATGCAGTAGGTTTTTTTCAGCTATCTGCTTAATTGACCACCAGACGGATTCTATATAGGTATCGTGGTAGGTAACGTAGGGGTTTTCCATATCGAGCCAATAGGCTACCCGCTCGCTCATCTCTTCCCACTCGTTAAGGTACATCCATACGCTCTTTTTACATTCTTGTATAAAAGGCTCTATGCCGTATTTTTCTATTTCGGGTTTACCGTTTATGCCAAGGCGCTTTTCGACTTCAAGTTCTACAGGAAGTCCATGTGTGTCCCAGCCTGCAACGCGCAAAACGTTTTTGCCTTTCATTGTGTGGTAGCGCGGTATGAGGTCTTTCATGGCGCGCGTTATAATATGCCCTATATGCGGACGGCCGTTTGCGGTTGGCGGGCCGTCATAAAGGGTGAAGCGAGGTGCACCTTCCCTTAATTTAAGGCTTTTTTTAACTATGTCGTTCTCTTTCCAAAAACCCGTTACTTCCTTTTCTCTTTCGACGAAATTCATATCCGTCGATACTTTTTTGTACATATATACCTCCGATAATGTGATTGAAATACTTAATTACCTAATAATAAATGCCTTAGCAAACGGCTAAAATGCCGTTCTTGCATTTGCAATACGCGGAATAAAAAAACGCCCCTTACAATGGGACGAGGTCTTGCCCGCGGTACCACCCAAATTGGCGCATGCTTGCGCCCGGCTTTTTGCCCGATACGGGGGGCTGCCACATGTGCTCGCAAGGTGATTCGATTTAGGGCTTTCCACGGGGCTTACACCGTCCCCCGCTCGCTAAAGGCAGTTCCCAAAACCCGTCCTTGGTCTTAGCTCTTATATTATAGCAAATTAGGGAAAATTGTAAAGAGCGGGGACGGCTCCTTACGAATAAAAGTTGTATACAATACTTCTTTCTCTTTACAACGGGCTTGCGCTTGGTTATACTTTACATGAAGACAATTGATACGGAGGTAATTATGCCGATTATAGGTCTATGCGCAGATTGGGACGTGGAAAAACAGCGTCCGGAGCTTACAAACAGCTATGTTGAGGCTGTTACAATGGCGGGCGGTACGCCTATTATACTGCCCCTTGTTAAAAGCGATGCGACACGTCTTGAAATGCTTGACGCCCTTGACGGCATTGTGTTTACAGGCGGGGACGATTTGGAATCTGCAAGGTTTAACCAGCCGCAGCACAAAAAATCCGACAAACCCAACCTTATGCGCGATGAGCAAGAGTATTTTTTAATGAACAATGTAATAAAAAGGCGCATGCCCGCCCTTTGCATATGCCGTGGAATGCAGCTTTTGAACTGCTTTTTGGGCGGCGATATGTACCAAGATATAGAAGAAATGCTTGATACAAATATAGACCATGCACAGTTTAAAATATCAAACGGTTTTATACACTATGTAGATACCGTTAAAGACAGCCGCCTTTATAATATAGTAAATAAAGAAAGACTAAACGTTAACTCACGCCACCATCAGGCCGTTAAGAATATATCGCCCAAGCTTCGTGCAAACGCCATATCCCAAGACGGCATAGTCGAAGGCTTAGAGTTTATCGAAGATATGCCTATACTTGCCCTGCAATGGCATCCGGAAAGCTTGGTCTTGCGCGACGAAAGCTCCCGCAAGATATTCGCATGGCTTATTGATACATGCAAATAGCCCTAATTGCAGACCTTCACGGCAACAGAACTGCTGTTAAAGCCCTTGAAAAAGACCTTAAAAGGCGGGGGCTAAATAAAATTTGGTGTTTGGGGGACCTTATTGGAAAGGGTCCCCATTCTGACTATACATTTGACTGGGCCTTTGCAAACTGCGAACTTATATTAAAAGGCAACTGGGACGCAGATGTCGCGATAAAAAAATACGAAAGAGATTGGTATTACATAGAGCAGTTAGGCGACAAAAGGCTTGAGATGCTTTTTAACCTGCCTTTGGAAAAACGTCTGCGCCTGTCCCAAAAAAACATAAGGCTCCTGCACGGAAGGCCGACTCTTGACTTCCCCCTTAAGATACAAGCGGAAGAGTACGAATTTAAAGAGCTTTTTGACAAGGATACGCATGTTGTAGGCTATGCGGACATTCACCGCCAAGGCTTGCGCACGCTAAACTGCGGCATGCTGTTTAACACAGGCAGTGTCGGCAACGCCTTAGGCGTGGTACAGGTTGAATATGTGGTTCTTACGGGTGATGAAAACAACGAGCACAGCAGCCTGTCCTTGGAGTTTTGCACACTTAATTATGATGTACAGGAAGCATTGGACGACATACCCAAAAATTTCCCCTTTGCAAAGCCATATATACAAGAGATTACGACCGGCCGCTACATAAACCGTGCGAGTGTTTTAGGCAACACCCGTTGTGGTATAATTAAGTAGGACGTTAAAAGCTTTGCTTTTGACGGCGGGAGATGTACCCTACACTTAAGAAAGTATAAAACATAATACTTTGATAAAAATATTTTTCTCCCGATGCAAGGAAAAGTGCAGTTGCTCCGTTTAATATATGAAACCACTTAAAAGGAGTTGTTATTATGAAAAAAACCTTATCTTGGCTTTTCACACTAAGCCTACTTATGAGCTTGGCGGTATTCCCCGCACAGGCGGCAGACAAAATAAAGGTGGACCTTGTTAAGGAATTTACACTTGCCGTTGGCACTCCATCGGAAGAGAATACCGTATTTTTCCTTACCAACCAAGGCACATCAGCGGTAAACGTTACAGTAACCGTGTATGACGAAGCACTAAAACAAAACGTAGAAACGGTCTACCTTACATTAAACCCCGGCGATGCGCCGCTTGGCGTTATGGCAAAGGTTTATAAGTTCCTCCCCAAAAAGGGCAACATAAACCTGTACCGCTATACAATTAAATCCGACGGCGGTTACAAAAGGGTTGTAAGCTTTGCGCAGATGTTCTACGACGTAGACCCCAATACAAACCAGCCCGTGTACATGCAGTACTACAACCACTTCTACCGCAACAACACGGCGAGCAGCTTCGGCCCGCATTTTAGAGACGTAGTACCCGGCTCCACAAAGCTTTGGTATATGTTTACAGTGCTTGACCTTACAAAACAGGGCCGTCAGACCTACGAACTTGTTGCAAGCAATATGTACGTAATAGGCGAAGTCTATGTTGATGTATATGGCGACACCGTAACCGTTACCTACCATAATTTCTACGATGGCAAGGGTGGCAACACCGAAACCACCAAGGAATTCTTGGGAATTTATAATTCCTACGCGGATGTCGTTCTACCTGACGATAACCCAACAAAGTCTTACAACAACCCGCCGACCAATTTCCAATTCGGTATGCCCTTTAGCATAACATACGACTTGGGCGGCGATACAAACGTGCTTATGCTCGTGCGTAACGTTGTTAACTACCATGTATACCCACGCCCCGAAAACACACAGTTCCGTCGCTTCTGGGAAAACATACAAGAGCGCAAAACTTTAAGAGAACAGATGCTTCAATTTATGGACCCTGTACAAGGCGCTGTGTTATTCGAAAAATAAAAGGATAAACATTTAACTTTAGAAAACGTAAATCATCTATGGGTGTTCTATTAACATAAAGAAGTGATAACTTGAGCTTAGCAGAACACTAAGCATCACACTTGTTCCTTAAAACAAAGGGACTGCACAGGGTACCCTGTATAAAGACAAAATAACTACCATACCGATACCTTTAAAAGGTATCGGTATTTTTTACACTTTTGTTACAGACAAATTGCTTTTTTGATGTATAATGTACCTGTCCTTGCACTTTAGGACAAAAGGAGATTAGTATTATGCAGGAAGAAATGCAATTTTATAATAACAACGACGAAACCAACGATAACATAAAAGAACAGCAAGCCCCTTTAGACCTTTCACAAGATGAACCGCCCAAAAAGGAGATAAGCGAGCTTTCCGATGTAGTACACGAGGAGATTTGGGGCAAATTGTCCGATGAAGAAAAGAGCACCGTGGACGAGCTTGCAAAGAAAACCGCCAAGGATAAAAACGTGCCTCTTGGAAACCCATTTAACATGGAAGAGCTTAAAAACAACAACCTTATCATGCTTCAGGCATTTGAATGGTATATGCCCGAAAGCGGGGATTTTTATAAAAGGCTTGCGCGCTTTGCGCCTAAGCTTTCGCAGATGGGCGTTGGCGGCGTTTGGTTGCCCCCATGCTTTAAGGCAACGGGTGCTGGCGACACAGGCTATGGCGTTTACGACCTTTACGACCTTGGGGAGTTTGACCAAAAAGGCTCTGTCCGCACAAAGTACGGCACCAAAAAAGAGCTTTTAACCGCCATAAAGGCTCTCCAAAAAAGGCATATACAGGTGTATGCAGATGTAGTTTTAAACCACAAAGCGGCGGCAGACGAAACTGAAGTTTTTTCTGCCGTAAGGGTAGACCCTGATGACAGGACAAAGCAAATAAGCGAGCCACAGGACATAGAAGGTTGGACTAAGTTTACATTCGCGGGAAGAAACGGCAAATACTCTGATTTTGTGTGGAACTTCAACCATTTTACGTCGGTAGACCACGACCAAAGCACGGGCGAAACGGGCATATTTAAAATACTTGGAGAAAACAAGGATTTTTCGCCCAATGTAAGCCACGAGCGTGGCAATTACGACTACCTTATGTTTGCGGACGTGGACTGCCGTAACAAAGACGTTATAGACGAGCTTTTGCGCTGGGGGCAGTGGTTCCTAAAGGAAACAAATGTAGACGGCTTCCGCATGGACGCATTAAAGCATATAGACTCCAACTTTATAAGCGTTTTTCTGCGCCAGATGAGGTTGAGTGCTAACAAGCCCATGTATTTTGTAGGCGAGTATTGGTCTAACAATAAAGAAGAACTTGCAGAATACCTTAATAAAACAAACGATGTTACCGCACTTTTTGACGTGCCGCTGCATTTTAACTTCTTTACGGCATCAAACGAGGGCGAAAATTACGACCTACGCCATATATTTGATAACTCTCTTTTAGCGCTCGACCCGATAAACACCACGACATTTGTGGACAACCACGACTCTCAACCCGGTCAATCGCTTGAAAGCTTTGTACAGCCTTGGTTTAAGCCGCTCGCCTATGCGCTTATACTTTTAAGGCAAGACGGCTACCCCTGTCTTTTTTACGGGGATTATTTTGGCATAGCGGGCGATTACCCGCAGGAACCCATGCAGGATAAATTAGACCCCCTGCTTATAGCCCGCAAATACTGCGCCTACGGCGAACAGGAAGACTATTTCTTAGAAAAAAACCTTATAGGCTTTGTGCGAAGGGGAGACGAACACCATAAAAACAGCGGACTGGCTGTACTTATTTCAAACGGGAGCAGCGGCTCTATGACACTTTGCATGGGGCAAAACCATGCAAACAAAACAATGTTTGATATAACCGGCAATACAAAGGGCAAAATAGTTTTAGACAATGACGGCTGTGCCACATTCCCATGCCCCGGCGGGAGCTTAAGCGTATTCGTTTTTGAAAAAGTACCCTTGCCAAAAGGCTTTAGATAAACACTGACCGCATTGTATTATATAATAACAGCAAGCTAAATAACTCTAAAATGCGCCTAATCAGTTTGATATAAATGCCTTTTTATAAAACATATCGGAATTCAGGGCGTAGCGCAGGGCATCTATAAGGTGGTCGCCGGCGTTTGCTTTTATATCGCCCTTATCCGTATACCTAAAGCCCGCAATTTCCTTTTGAAATGTGCTTAAGCCGCTATCCGCAACTATTGTGTGCTGTTTTAGCCACTGCAAAGAAAACTGCCTTGCGTCTTTGGGTTTTCTAACAGGGAAAGCCCTTATGCCGAGCCGTCTTAATTCCGCAATGCTTTTAGGCTCGGCGCTGTCGCAGAATATATTTATATTTGGGGAAAAAATTCTAAGCTTTTCTGCCAAACGGTCGTTTGTGTGGGAGTACAAAACCATTTCTTTAATAACATATATTAGCTTGTTTTGCTTGTCATAGCTTAATAAAACGGCACAGGAAGGGTCTTTTGAAAAGCCAAAATCAAGCCCGCAGCGAAGCGTTTTAGTGTCAAACGTTTTGCCCGAACAGTCTTCAAATATAACATTATCCAAAACCTGTCCCCTCGTGTCCTCCCAAAGGCCTAATGTATATACGCTGCGGTAGTAAGCGTCCTTTTCGTTTTCAAGGGCTGCAACATCGTCCTCGGTTAAAAAGCGGTTGTCCTTGTAGGTGCTGTGCAACATAATTAAATTTTCGCTCTTATGCACGGGGCGCAATATTTCTCTACCCTTGAAATAGTTTTCGTACAACCAATGGGATTTATCTGATGGGTTAAAGCTAAGCGTCATGCGTTTTTTGTGTGGGCTTACCCCTCTAAGGCGCTTGTCCAACTGCTTAAAGGAATCGTAATCGGTTTCCGTTGCCTCCTCTATCCATATATCCGTAATTACGCCACGCTCCGGCGTTATGGATTTTAGCTTGTCCGCATCGTCCAGCCCCGAAAATAATATCTGCGCGCCCGTAGCCTTACAGCTTATAAGCCCCTCTTTTATATCAAAGCAGTGCATCAAATCAAAACGGCGCACCGCCTTTAATATTTCGTTAAAACAGGAGTTTCTTATGCGGGACGCCACCTGCCTTGTTATAAGCGTGTTGCGCCCCAAAAAGCAGTCCGCCACTATGCGGCTTGCTATAAATACGGATTTCCCACTCCCCGCCCCGCCGTAAAACAGCTGGTATCTCTCCGTCGCATTGAGAAAAGGCATATATATGTCGTTAAAATATTCCCTTGACAGTAATTCTTCCATAGTTCCTCCCGTGATAAGCTTATATTAAATTGCGGGACGGAACAGGACAAAAAGGGCTTGGCATATTGTGATACCAAGCCCTTTTAATTCTTTATAGTTTTATTGTGTTATAGTTTTATCTCATTATCGCTTTATTTTTAACCTTGCGTTATTGCGTCTATAAGGTCAAGCTCTTCCTGTGTAAAGTCCACATTATCCTGTGCTTTAACTGCGTCCTCTATATGGGAAATTTTGCTCGCACCTATCAAAACAGAAGAAGTTTGCGGCTTATTTAACAGCCAGCTCAGCGCCATTTGGCTAAGCTTTTGGCCACGCGCCTGTGCAATATCGTTAAGTTTACGCACCTTTGCTAAAACGTCTTCGGTGATGTTTTCCTTGTGCAGTGATACGCTGCTGCCGCCTGCGCGGGAATCCGCCGGTATGCCGTTTAAGTAGCGGTCGGTCAAAATGCCCTGTTGCAGCGGAGAAAACGGTATAGCGCCCACGCCGTTTTTATCAAGTGTGGCGTAAAGCCCGTTTTCGGGTCTTCTGTCGAACATATTGTAGCGGGGCTGATGTATTAACAGCTTAACGCCCATTTTTTTAAGCGTATCTATGGCAACTTGCGTCTGCTGTGCATCGTAGTTTGATATACCAACATATAAAGCTTTGCCGCTTTCGAGCGCTGTTTTAAGCGCGCCCATGCTTTCTTCTATCGGCGTATCTGGGTCTGGCCTATGGTGATAGAATATATCCACATAGTCAAGCCCCATGCGCTGTAAGGACTGGTCTAAGGAAGAAAGCATCTGCTTTCTGCTGCCCCATTCGCCGTAAGGGCCTTCCCACATATAATAGCCGGATTTGGTGGATATTATCATTTCGTCCCTGTAAGGTTTAAGGTCGTTTTTTAAAACCTTGCCAAAAAGCCTTTCCGCGGCACCCGCTGGCGGGCCGTAGTTATTTGCAAGGTCAAAATGGGTAATGCCTAAGTCAAACGCCCTTAAAAGCATTTCGCGGCACTTATCATAATCCGCCTCGTCCCCAAAGTTCTGCCAAAGCCCCAAAGAAACGCTTGGGAGCTTTAGCCCGCTTTTGCCAACACGCCTGTAATGCATATCTTTATAGCGTGCGCTTGAAGCTGTGTATTCCATAACGCTTTATACTTAATCCAAACAAAACCAGTAGCTTTTATGCCTTTTTAAGTTGGAATAAGTATTTCCTCCTTCTTTTATTATTTTAACTTAAATATCGGTTAATTCCTAAGCCTTTCGATGGCATTTTTAATGCGCCTTAGTGTTTCTTCCTTGCCTAAAAGGTAGGCTATTTCCACCGCACCGCCCGGTGTTGACGCAAGACCGCTTATAGCTATGCGCACGGGCCACAGCACGGTTGCGTTTTTAAGGCCGGCTTCCTTTATGGCGCCTATCATATTATCGTGAAGCGCTGTTTCTGACCAGTTGTCTATCCCCTCAAGCACCAGCAACATAAACTCTAATGCATTTAAAGAGCTTTCCTGTGTGGACTTGCTCTTTTTGTGTTCAAACAGAGTAAGTTCATAATCCGGCTGTGTTTTAAGGAAGTTTATGGTTTCGGGTATGCGGTTAAATACTTCTGTCCTACCCTGCATAAGCTGCGCTAAATAGCGGTAATCTATACCGGTACCTTTTAGTTCCTTATCAAACCAAGGTTCTGCCATGGTTAAATAGTCTTCAAAGGGCATTTTGCGTATATATTCCCCGTTAAACCATGTGAGCTTATTCATATCGAATATGGCGGGGGATTTGTTAAGACCCTCGATTGAAAAGACTTCTTCCAATTCTTTTAGGGTAAAAAACTCCCTATCGTCCCCGGGGCTCCAGCCAAGCAAGGCTATAAAGTTTATTATGGCTTCCCTTACATAGCCCATTTCAAGCAGGTCTTCAAATGATGGGTCGCCATAGCGCTTGGAGAGCTTGCGGGTTGCGTCCTTCATAACGACAGGAAGATGCAAATATAAAGGCGGTTCCCAGCCTAAGGCTTTATAGAGTAAATTGTATTTAGGTGCGCTTGATAAATACTCCGTCCCGCGTGTTACGTGGCTTATCTTCATAAGGTGGTCGTCTATTACGTTTGCAAAGTTGTACGTTGGAAGCCCGTCCGCCTTAATAAGCACGCCGTCGTCCAATGTGTTTGTTGGCACTTCCACGTGGCCAAACAGCATATCGTCAAAAGAGGCGCTGCCTTCTTCGGGTATATTTTGGCGTATTACAAAGCTCTCTCCGCTCTGCATGCGGCGCTTAGCCTCGTCCTTTGGGATATGCAGGCATTTTTTGTCGTACTTCCAAGTTTCGCCCTTGTCCTGAGCGGTTTTTCTGCGTTGGTCAAGCTCTTCCTTGGTGCAAAAGCATGGGTAGGCATCGCCAGATTCTATAAGCTGTAACGCATATGGCATATAGCTTTCTTTGCGCTCAGACTGTATGTAGGGGCCATAGTCCCCGCCCATGTCGGGGCCTTCGTCATAACTTAGCCCCGCCTGCCTTAGGGATTTGTATATAAGCTCTATCGCGCCTGGGACTTCCCTCTCTTGGTCGGTATCCTCTATGCGCAAAATAAATTTGCCTTTGTTTTTGCGCGCCAAAAGGTAGGTGTAAAGTGCCGTCCTAAGGCCACCTAAGTGCAGGTAGCCCGTAGGGCTTGGAGCAAAACGAGTGCGTACTTCTTGCATGATAACCTCTTTTAATGTTGTTTGTGTTGTAGATGTTTATGGTTTTGGTAAAGTAAACGGTTTAGCGTGTATAAAACAAACTTTTGCATATATTATAATAAAATCGCTTTGCAAAAACCGCTTATGACGGTGTTACAGTTTAAGCTTTGGGCAGCTTAAAGCTATCCTTTAGCGGGACAACACGGTTAAATACGGGTTTTTCTGCGGTGGAATCCTTATCCTTGCAGAAATAGCCGACACGCAGGAACTGGAATGTATCCCCCACCTGTGCGTCCTTTATTGCTGGCTCTGCAAAGCCTTCCTTTACTTGTAAGGAATTGGGGTTAAGGCGAGCCATAAAGTCCTTCTTGTCGTCGTCTTCGCTTTCCTCATTAAAGAGCGGCTCAAATATGCGGGCTTCTATAGGTAGTGCATGTTCCTTTGAAACCCAGTGGAGCGTTCCCTTAACCTTGCGGGAGGCGCCTTCGCTTCCCGAACGGGAGCTTAAATCCACAGAGCATATAAGCTTTTCTATGCTGCCATCGGCATTTTTAACGACTTCGTCGCATTTAATTATGTATGCACCTTTAAGCCTTACCTCGCCGTCCGGACGCAGGCGGAAGAACTTGCGTGGGGGATTTTCCATAAAATCCTCCTGTTCTATGTATAGGTATTTGCCAAAAGGTATTTTGCGCTCACCAAACTCCGGATGGTCGGGGTGGTTTTCTATTGTTATTTCGTCAAACTTACCCTCTTCCCAGTTGGAAAGCTCTATAAGCAAGGGGTTAATTACCGCCATCATACGGGGGGCAGAAGCTCCAAGGTCGTTCCTTACGCAATATTCGAGCAGGGCGTAATCGACTTCGCTGTCGGCCTTGGCTAAGCCCACGCGGTCAATAAAGTCCCTTATGGCTGCTGCAGTAAAGCCACGGCGGCGCATGGCCTTAAGTGTAGGCATACGCGGGTCGTCCCAACCTATTACCTTGTTTTCTTCTATTAATTGCCTTAGATAACGCTTGCTTAAAACCGTGCGGGTGATGTTTAGCCTTGCAAACTCTATCTGCCTTGGGCCAATTGACATATAGCCAAGTTTGTCCCTGTGCGGCTCACGGAAACCGGCGTTTTCTACAACCCAGTCGTAAAGCGGGCGGTGGTCCTCAAACTCTAAAGAGCAGAGAGAATGCGTAATGCCCTCTATTGCATCGCCCAAGGGGTGGGCATAGTCGTACATGGGGTATATGCACCATTTATCCCCCGTGCGGTGGTGGTGTTCAAATAGTATGCGGTACATAATGGGGTCGCGCATATTCATATTGGGGGAAGCCATATCTATTTTGGCGCGCAAAACATGGCTACCCTCTTCAAATTCGCCGTTTTTCATGCGGCGGAATAAATCTAAGGATTCTTCCCACGGGCGGTCGCGCCAAGGGCTGTTTTTGCCGGGGGCCGTTAAAGTGCCCCTGTATTCGCGTATTTCTTCCGGCGAAAGCTCGTCCACATAGGCAAGGCCACGCTTTATAAAATCCTCCGCAATCTCGTACATCTGCTGATAATAGTCGCTTGCGTAGTATTCCCCGCCGTTCCAGTCAAAGCCCAACCAGCGTATGTCTTCCTTTATGCCGTCGACATATTCGGTGTCCTCTTTTTCGGGGTTGGTGTCGTCAAAGCGCAGGTTGCAAAGCCCGTCGTACTTTTCGGCGGTGCCAAAGTCTGTAACCAAGGCCTTGCAATGCCCTATATGTAAATAGCCGTTAGGTTCCGGTGGAAAGCGCGTGTGCACTTTTTCGTACTTGCCCTCCGCCAAGTCCTTATCTATCTCGTCCCAAATAAAATTGGATTTTTCTCTTTCTTCCACTGCTACAACCTCCCTGTTTGTTAAGCTTACATTATTATACCAGTAAGCTCAAATTTAGTCTATCCGTTTAAGGAGTTGGGGAGTTTAGATTTGGATTAGTATTAGCATAAATGTTTAAGCTGTTTTAAGTTTACATCACAAAATTGGCTCTCTTGTAGCATAGAACTCGCTAAATACTCGCATAACCCCCGCCAAACGCTCAAATTGCATGGCTTTTAGCATTCCTCTTTTGCGTTTGTTGTTAAAACAACATATTTATTCTGTTATTTGTGTATAATATAGTTAAGCAATTGATAGGAGGTTGTGAAGATTATGAAAAAAGTAAACCTAAGCAAGTCTGTATACGAGCTGGTTCAGGAATATCCCGAAATTATAGATATAATGGCGGGGCTGGGTTTTTCCCAAATTAAGAAAAAGGCGGTTTTAAACTCACTGGGGAAGATTATAACCATACCCAAGGGAGCCGGCATAAAAAACATATCCATGGCGGATATAGTTGCGGCACTCTACAAAAACGGTTTTGAAATCGAAGGGGAAATGCCGGCTATGGCAAGTGCAAAGCCCGATGTTAAAAAGCCCTCGGCAAAACCCGACAGTCGCAAGGAGCAGATAAAAAACTATCTAAAAAGGCTCAGCGCAGGAGAGACGCTTGACAGCGTACGCGCAGACTTTGTAAAGGAATTTAAATACGTTGAAGCGTCAGAAATTATGGCGGCGGAGCAGGAGCTTTTGAGCGAGGGCGTTCCGCTTACAGAGGTTCAACGGCTGTGTGACGTGCACTCCGCACTTTTCCACGGCAAAACCGATTCGGAAAGCACTGCGGCCGCAGAAGACGCTTTAAGCGATAGCACGGAAAAAACACAGGCAAACGCGGCAGCTGTTGAAAACACACAGGCAAACGGAGCAGTTGCTAAAGACGCTAAGGGTAGCACCGCGCCCGCAGAAATTCCCACCGCGGATTATACCGACAAAAACGCCAAGGCAAAGGTTTTGGAGAATACCATTGGGCACCCGCTTTACATGCTATCAAAGGAAAACGAGGTGCTCACGGGCTTAATTGAGCAATACAGGGAGCAAAAGACGGAGGAACTGTTTTCCAAAATAAGGGATATATCCATACACTACGCCAAGAAGGGGGATTTAATTTACCCACTGCTTAAGGTTAAGTACGGCATATCCGGCCCTTCGGACGTTATGTGGACCGTGGACGATGAAATTCGGGACGAGTTAAGGGCATTAGCACAGGAAAGCGAGCAAAGCGATGCATACGACACGCGCATGGAAGCCGTTTTAAAACGCGCCGAAGAAATGGTATACAAGGAACAAAACATATTGTTCCCCATATCTACCGTAAACTTTAGCAAGGAAGAATGGTTTTCCATATACCACGACTTAAAGGATTATGGCCCTTGCTTTGGTGTAGAAGCGGAAATCTGGCAGGAAGCGGAGGAGTTTGTGCCCAAAAAAGCAGAACCCCTAAACGGCGAAATATCTTTGCCCGGCGGTAGCATGAACCTTGAACAATTAAGAGCCTTGCTTAACACAATACCGCTTGAAATAACCTTTGTAGACGATAACAACATAAACCGCTTTTTCAACGAAGGCCCCAAGCTTTTCAAACGCCCGTCAATGGCAATAGGCCGCAACGTGTTCTCCTGCCACCCGCCCAAAATAGAGCCCATGGTAAAAGCTATAATCGAGAGCTTTAGAAACGGCACACGCGACAGCGTTCCCGTATGGATGAACAAAAACGGCAAACCCATGCTCGTTACCTATATGGCAGTCAGAGATGAGAACAAGAAATACTTGGGAACCATGGAACTCGTACAGGATATGGATTTTGCAAGGGAATACTTTAGCAAGTAAGGCAGTATATATAATATATAAAGGGTAGTTTTATAAAACACCGCATAAACGGGGTGACAAGGACGAAAAAGCCGTCATCACCAAATTGTGCGGTGTTTTTTTAACTTTTATAGTCTTTTAAGTGGATTTTATTTAATACTAACTTAAAATATTAACAAAAAATACGCGGGACTTTGCCCCTTGTTGCAAAACTTATCCCAATCCAAATCGTTAACGCAAAGAGAAAAACCTGTTTTTTCTTTTTTTGCAAAGCCTAATTAGGCAAAGCAAAAGCGTAAAAAGGCAAGGGATACGCCGCACAAATCAGGCGCTGTAACGGCAGAAAATTTGCCACCTACAACCCTACTAATTTTCGGTATATCCCCAAATTATGTTAAAGCAGTATAATTAGTACAAATCCAAGTTTACTTCTTTGAGAGTAAAATCGTTCTTTTTAAAGCTAATTAAACCTTCCCTGCGCATTTTGCTCAACTCGTTTGACATGGCACTTCTCTCCACACCAAGGTAGTCCGCAAGTTGCTGGCGGTCGAAAGGTATTTTAAAATGAGAACTTCCGTGCAACGCCGCCTGTGCGGAAAAATAGGACAGGAGTCTGTCGCGCGTGCCACGCGGAGCTGTATGCATCATTCTTAAAGACAGCTCTAAATTCTTCTGCGCAGATATTTTAAGTAGATTGTAAATTAAACCTTGATGGTATGCACAGCCCTGTTGGCACATGGTGAGCAATGCCCTTAGGTCCATAAAAAGTATCTCGCTATCCTCTGCCGCAACGACGTCTGGCATAAGCTCTTTGCCGAGTATGGCGGCGTAGTTTTCGCCAAAAATATCGCCCTTTTCTATATGCCCTATAATTTGGCTGCTGCCCCAGTAGAAATTTATTACTATGTTTACGCTACCTTTTTGCACAAGCCCTATCTCTTTAATGGTGCTGCCAGCGCTGAAAATAATCTCGTCCCTTTTG
>JAUNLY010000112.1 GCA_030532025.1 Eubacteriales bacterium | reverse complement strand
CATGCACGCAAACAACAAAGGCATTTCCGTAGACAATGTTAGCATAGACGATTTAAGCTTTAAAATAGACTATATGCCACCTGTCGAAACCCCTTGGTATCTTGAAATACTTCCTTTTATACTGCCTATTTTGCTTGTTATGGGCTTTTGGTACCTTATGTTCAAGCAACAAAGCGGCGGAGGTAAGGTGTTAAACTTCGGTAAAAGCCAAGCAAACCTTGCTGATCCAAGCAAAAATAAGATTACGTTTGCAGATGTTGCCGGCGCTGAAGAAGAAAAGGGCGAACTTGAGGAAATAGTTGATTTTTTAAAAAGCCCCAAAAAATATATAGAGCTCGGCGCACGTATACCAAAAGGCGTACTGCTCGTAGGCCCTCCCGGTACCGGTAAAACATTGCTTGCAAAAGCCGTTGCTGGTGAAGCAAAGGTGCCTTTTTATTCTATAAGCGGTTCCGACTTTGTAGAAATGTTTGTAGGCGTCGGCGCCAGCCGCGTTAGGGATTTGTTTGACCAAGCCAAGCGCACATCGCCCAGCATTGTTTTTATAGACGAGATAGACGCCGTTGGCCGCCACAGAGGTGCTGGCCTTGGCGGTGGACACGACGAAAGGGAACAAACCTTAAACCAGTTGCTTGTTGAGATGGACGGCTTTTCTACAAACGAAGGCGTAATAGTTATGGCTGCAACAAACAGGCGCGATATTTTGGATCCCGCTCTTTTGCGCCCGGGCCGCTTTGATAGACAGGTAACGGTAAACTACCCAGATATAGAAGGCAGAATAGCAATACTTAAGGTTCATTCCAAGGGTAAACCTTTAGCAGATGATGTTCAGCTTGAAAACATAGCTAAGCGCACTCCCTTTTCAACGGGTGCTGACCTTGAAAACATCATGAACGAAGGTGCTATACTTGCCGCAAGAAAAAAGAAGAACCAAATAACCCAACAAGAGCTAATAGACGCAGTAGAGCGCGTGCAGATGGGCCCTGAAAAGAAAAGCCACAAGGTGCTTGATGAAGATAAGCGCATTGTCGCCTACCACGAAGCCGGCCATGCTATAGTCGGTCATTATCTGCCACTTTGCGATGAGGTGCATACAGTAACCATAGTTCCAAGAGGGCAGGCGGGTGGCTTTACGCTGTCTCTCCCCGAAAAAGAGTATGATATGCAAAGCCGCAGCAGGCTTTTGCAGCTTGTATCTATGATGCTTGGTGGTCATGCGGCAAATAAACTTATAGAAAAAGATATATACACGGGCGCCCAGTCAGACCTTAAGCGTTCAACCGACATTGTAAGGCAGATGGTTACAAAACTTGGCATGAGCGAAGAAATAGGCACCATATACTTAGGCAGCGACCAAGAAGTGTTTGTTGGTATGGAGTTTGGCCAGAGCCGCGAATTTAGCGAAGAAGTAGCCGCCAAAATTGATAGAGAAGTATCAAAAACACTCAACGAATGCTACAAAGTTGCAATGGATACCTTACAGACGCATATGGAAGACTTAGAAGGGCTTACGCAACTGCTTATGGAAAAGGAAACCATAAACCGAGAAGACTTCTTAGCTTTTATAAATCGCAACAAACAAGAAGAAGACGCGCAGGTAGAGGAAGCTTAATTAATAACGAAAGGAGACTGTCTTTTGAAAATTGATTTCCACGTACACACAAACGCATCAGACGGTCTTTTTTCGCCTGCAGAAACTGTATTAAGGGCAAAAGCCAGAGGTTTAGACGGCTTAGCGATAACAGACCACGACACCGTCTCAGGTCTGTTTGAAGCCGAACGCTCTGCAAAACAGCTCGATATGGTGTTTATTCCAGGGCTTGAGTTAAGTTGCAGCGAGTCAGAATCGACCGTGCACATCCTGGCCTTTGGGGTTGACACAAACAATAAAAAGCTCGCGGCTTTTTTGGAAAAATACCGCGAGGGTAAGAAAAATAGACTATACGACATATTATCAAACTTAAATAAGCTTAATATGCCGTTGACTTTTAAGGACATAGAAATTCCTTCTCTTGATAATGTAAACAGGGTTCATGTAGCGCGTGCCATGGTAAAAAAAGGCTATGTCGAGGCTCCGGACGAGGCATTTAGCAAATACCTTGCAAAAGGCAAACCCGCATATGTAGGTTATATTAAACCTACGGTATCGGAAGGCATAGAGTTTATAAATAGCATAAATGCATTGCCTGTTTTGGCTCACCCGGGCTTAATCAAGTTGCCGAAAGAAAAGCTTTTAGAGCTTATTTCAACTTGGAAACACAAAGGGCTTGCCGGAATAGAAGCTTTTCACCCTGCACATAGCCTTTCTGAGAACGAATTTTGGAATATAATAGCTAAGAAAAACAACATGCTTGTTTCCGGTGGGAGTGACTTTCACGACTTCCCCAACACGAGTAAAAAACATTCAGATTTAGGACATATGTTAAATTTATGGGTAAATTCAAAACAAGATACAGACACTTTGCTTCAATTTATTAATGAGGGGGCATTTGCATGAATAGAGTACCTCCTCAAAACACTTTGCCAAACAATAACGCACATTTTGATAGGCAACCAATGTATACGCAGAGAAGAACTCCGCCTGTTTATCAAAAAAACAATCAAGCCCCCAATAATATGCCTCCGGCGCCCAATTTTAAAAGGGTCAATCCACAAAACGGCATGAGAAATCGACGCCCTCAAAAGTCCAACAAAAACAAGCCTTGGCTCAAGGTTCTAGTCGCTTTTTTGCTTGTTGCAATTGTGGTTGCTTTAATTGTATATGGCTTACAACAAATAAAAAGAAACAGAGTCTTAGAAGAGATTGCACCATACGAAAACGTATACGGGCCGGAAATCTATATAAACGACATTTCTATATCTGGCCTTACGCCGGATCAGGCGCTTTCAAACGTATATGCAAAAATGCAAGAAAGAGTAGAGAGCTGGAAGCTAAATATAATATATAATGGCTGGGAGTTTTATAAGCTTGATTACCGCGCACTCGGTATAGATTTTTCGCATAACATGCTTTACCCCTACCTTAACGAAGCTTGGATGCTTACACATACGGGTGACGAGTTTATGCGCAAAGAAGCCCTTTTAGCACGAGCCGGCAATCCGTATAAAATATATACCACCAAGCAGGAATTTAATGTCAATAACCTCGATATAATACTTCAACAAATAGCAAACAGCATAAACAAAGCTCCTATGGACGCGGCACTTATACAATTCCGCCCAGACGAACCGAACCCGTTTTTAATACGAGATGAACAGGTCGGCATACAACTGGATACGGAAAAAACTAAGCAAGAAATTTTAGAGCTGGCAGCCGCAGGAACTAGCGGCAACTACGAAATAAGCCCCATTATTACTCAGCCTAAAATAACCAGAGCCGATGTCGAAAAAACAGTTACATTAAGAGCTGAAGCTTCAACTGCAATAAGCAAATACTCCGTAGAAAACAGGAATAACAACATTCGACTTTCCCTTGCTAAAATAAACGGAACTTATTTGGAACCGGGAGAATCCTTCAGCTTTAATAAGGTTGTAGGGCCAAGAACCCTTAAGGCGGGTTTTTTTGAAGCCGATGAAATGGTAAAAGGCGACTTAGTCACAGGTGTAGGTGGCGGTGTTTGTCAATCAAGCTCAACGCTTTATCAGGCGGTATTAGCAGCGGCGCTTTCTGTTACCGATAGGGATATACATTCGGCACCGGTCGGCTATACGGAAAAAGGGCTTGACGCAACCGTATATTTAAGCCGCGACAGAAATATAGATTTTAAATTTAAAAACACTTCTCCGGGGAGAATATACATTACTGCACATGTTGTTCCGGGTAGCAGCAGTAAAAGCTTAATTTCCAGAATACGCATTTATGGCGAATCGCTTGGCGACGGCGTTGTGTACAAGCTTAAATCCGTAATAGATGAGGAACTTAGCGAGGAAGAAATAAAATACATTCCCGACAAAAAAGGTGAATTTGTTACTTATAAAGACGAAACTAAACTAAAAAGGAAAGCGGAAAAAGGCTATGTCGTTTCAAGCTATCTTAGAAAATACCAAAACGGCAATCTTATAGAAGAAAATCTTGTAAGCGTTGACACCTATAGACCAAGACCCGCCGAATACTGGATAGGCACGCAGAATAGATAATGAATATTAATTAAAATGTATTGAAAAAATATACAGAATATGGTATTCTTTTTGATGTAAGGAGTGAGCAAGCTGCAGCGTTATTTTATATTTGCCAACCCATATAAGCCAGAGACAATAGGTGTGGCTGAACAACTGCTTAAGCAGCTTGATTATTTAGGCGCAAAAACATTTTTGGAGCCATGGCTATCTTTAAAGCTCAACATGGGCGAAGCACTTGAGCTTGGCAACATAAGCCCCGATTTTAATGCGATTATTTCCTTGGGAGGGGACGGCACATTGCTTAGAAGTGTGCCAGTCGCAGCTAAAAACAATGTACCTGTACTGGGAATAAACATGGGGCATATAGGTTTCCTTATGGAAGCTTCTGCCCATCAAATAAGCGATGTTGCAAAAAAACTGGTAAAAAGCGATTTCCAAATAGAAAAAAGAATGTTGCTAAGTGCCTGCGTTAACTCAGAACAAAATTATTTTATTTTGAATGACATAGCTTTAATGCGTGGAAAAAACCCAAGTAGCATAGCTGTGGAAGCTTTGGCAGATGATGAAAATATTTTTAAAGTCCACGGCGACGGTATATTGGTGTCAACTCCAACAGGTACCACAGGCTACAGCATTTCAGCCGGCGGACCTGTAATTTCCCCGGAGCTTGATTGTATTGCGGTAGTGCCTATATGCTCGCATGTGCTTCATCACAGGCCTGTCGTGTTGCCGATTGACAAACGCATAACATTAATAGCTGAAAAAGCGCAGCTTGGCAGAACGCATCAGGTAGTTATAGACGGACAAATTTCATTGGAATTTGAAAATAAAA
>JAUNLY010000111.1 GCA_030532025.1 Eubacteriales bacterium | reverse complement strand
ATTACAATCAGGAAATATATAACGAACAGAGCAACTACATGCAGGAAACATACCCAGCACCCACTAACGAAGAACCCCCTAGACGCAACAGGCGCATGGACAGAAGAAAGCAACGTTACTCGTTTTTCCAAAAAACAAAAGAAGCAGATTCAAAAGAGTCAGCTTTTAATAATCCCGTTATACCCGAAAACTATAGATATATAGACAGAGAAACGAGTTTTGATTTAGATAGGCATTATAAAGATGAGCAATAAACTACCACCCGCATTTTTAGATAATATGAAAAAAATGCTCGGCGCTTCTTTTGACGGGTTTTTATATTCCTATACAAAACCCGCAAAAAGGGGGCTGAGGTTTAGAGAAAAACAAAGCGACACCGATAGAAAACCGGTGCCTTGGTCTGATAACTCCTATTATGCAGACCCCGACGAAAATTTGGGACAATCACCCTTGCACGAAGCGGGTGCTTATTATTTGCAGGAGCCTTCCGCCATGGCGGCGCCGAGTGCGCTTTATCCTAAAAAAAACGAAAAAGTTTTGGACTTATGCGCAGCCCCCGGTGGAAAAAGCGTGGCGCTTGCCCAATACATGGACAACACGGGGTTTCTTTTGGCAAACGAAATAGTACCTAAGCGTGCAAAAATATTGAGCGAAAATATAGAGCGCATGGGCATTACAAATTGCGTTGTGAGCAACGCATCGCCTGAGATGCTCGCAAAAAAATTCCCGTCTTTTTTTGACAAGATATTGGTTGACGCCCCATGCTCCGGCGAAGGTATGTTTAGAAGATCTCCCGAAACCGCCCTTCAATGGAACGAAGATAGCCCCGCCCTTTGTGCTGCAAGACAGAAAAACATATTAAGCGATGCCGCAGAAATGCTGGCTCCTGGTGGCATTATGTGTTACAGCACCTGCACATTTAACCAAGAGGAAAACGAGGGCGTTATAGAAAGCTTTTTAAATAAACATCAGGATTTTACTTTGATGCCCTTTGAATTAAACGGTCTGCCCAAGGCAAAAAACGGCATGCTGCGCCTGTTTCCTCACGAAATGGAAGGCGAAGGGCATTTTATATGCCTGCTCAAAAAAAGGGGAACGCCTAAACACATTGATATACCCACCAAAGAAAAAAACTTTAAAGCACAGGACGATTTTGTTTCGCAAATTGCATTTGCCCCCAAAATCAACGCATTGTTTAAAGGTTCTTATGTGAATTGCCCTGTAGATATAAGACTTTTTGACGGTATACCGATACTGCGGGCAGGGCTTCATATTTTGCAGGACGGCAAAACATATAGGCCGGAACACGCCTTAGCGCTTGCATGTAAGGCTAAACAGCAATACCCACTAAATTTAGATGAAGCCGTAAAATTTATATCCGGCGAAACTATCCCTTGCGAAAAAAAAGTTACCGGCTGGCTTACGCCCACATACCAAGGTTTTCAACTGGGTTTTGGCAAGGCGAGCCAAGGGCAGATAAAAAACCACTACCCCAAGGCTTTAAGAAAAACGCTTCGCCCTTAAAAAAATAATAGTAATTTTAAGCCTTGCATAGCATATAGTGTTAATTATAAAAAGTTGCTTGGCTTTTTTTATTGTAAGTTAGTCTAAAGACAGAGTATAAAACAGCAATCAAAGCGGTTGAGGCATTTCATACTAAACCCTTGCACTAAAAAATGTGTGGATTCGCTTCAGCGTGATACAAACATGGCAGTTACAAGGAGCAAGGTGGTTATTTTTACTACTTAAAGAAATAATCTAAAAACTTTCGCTAAAACCATTTTATTTTAATGCTTATGGTTTAATTTTAACGACAAAAAAACTCGGAGAGCCTTGAGCCTCCGAGCTTTGAAAGTATTGATAAATTTTAGCGTTTGCTGAACTGCGGTGCGCGGCGGGCGCCTTTAAGACCGTACTTCTTGCGCTCCTTCATACGCTGGTCGCGTGTAAGGAAACCTGCTTTTTTAAGCACTGAACGGTACTCTGGGTTGTAGTTGCAAAGTGCACGGCTGATACCGTGGCGTATTGCACCGGCCTGACCGGATATGCCGCCACCCATTACGTTTACATAGATGTCCAAGCCTGTTGCGTTGATAAGCTTAAGGGGCTGACGGACAGTCATTTTGAGTGTTTCGAGCGGGAAATATTCTTCTATGTCGCGCTTGTTTATTATTATGTTGCCTTCGCCGGGAACTATGCGGACACGGGCAACCGCTTCCTTGCGGCGGCCGACTGAATTGATATCGTTTGGCATGGATTAGTTGCTCCTTCCGTTGAAATTGGTTAATTCAAGCTTTTCGGGCTGTTGTGCCTCATGCTTGTGTTCGGGACCCGCATAGACAAACATTTTCTTTGCCATATGGCGGCCTAAGGTGCCTTTGGGCAGCATACCCGTTACTGCGTGCTTCACAGCTTCGGTGGGTTTTACCTGCAAAAGTTTACGATAGCTTATGGATTTTAAGCCACCCGGATAGCCGGAATGGTGATAAAGGTGTTTCTGATCCAGCTTCTTGCCTGTCAAAACAACCTTGTCTGCGTTTATTATAATTACATAGTCCCCGGTATCGACATGGGGCGTGTATGTGCTTTTATGTTTGCCGCGCAAAATGCTTGCAACTTGGCTGGCTAAACGGCCGAGCACCATGCCGTCTGCATCGACAACATACCACTTGCGCTCTACGGTCTGCGCATTTGCCATATAAGTATCCAATTGGTTTTCCTCCTGAAAAATGTTAGCATACGATGGTCGCATATGCATTTGTCGGTAACACCCGGGGCTTACAAGTGCACTGACGCAACGCTTATCTTATATAATCCGCGCTCAAATGTCAATACCAAAAAGGAGAAATACGCAAATTTTTGTAAATTACAGGCATATTCAACTTAATATGTTTACTATTTTTATAATATTAGTTATTTCCGGATATAATATTTATTTTCATATCTTTCATATCAATAATACTATTTGCCTTATTTAGTAATTGTGTGTCTCCTGTAACAAATATAACGATTAAGTTTTTGCATTGAGACAGCTTATTCATTATACTTTTTCTATTATCTTTATCCAAATATGCAAACGCATCATCCAATATTACAATGCCATTGTTGTTATAAAGAGCTCTTGCGATCGCAACTCTCTGCCTCTGCCCTTCTGATAATTCTTTTCCATTTACCCCAATGTTGGACGTTCCACGCATCATTGCATCGTCTATATTGGCAATATAACAAACCTCGTCATATTTATCTTTGTCCATCTTATTGAATATCGTTATATTGTCTTCAACAGAAGCATCAAACAAATGGATTTCTTGCGAAACATAGCCTATCTTGCCTTTATCGTTTCCATCAAAAGATACCGTTCCTTCGTAATCCGAATAGCCCATTATAGAATCTACAAATTTTGTCTTTCCACTACCGGTATCACCTGTTATTCCAAGCATATCCCCTGCCTGTAAAATAATATCGTGAAAACGATCTTTTTTAGATAATCTAAATCTTTTGAATATTAAGCCGGAGTTAACTCCATCGTTTACTGCATCATTTTCGACTTTACCAATTAACAAGTTTACGGTTTCTCCGACGCTGCAATTAGTAATTTCCGATATTCTTTCCAATGTATTCTCACCGCTTTTAATAATACTTGCTGTTGTATTAAACAACTGTAACCAGCCACCTGCATAACCAATATAGGAAATGAAAAAAATCATATTACCTACAGTCAAATTAGTATTATTACTATTGGCAAGAAAAAATAATAGAATCAGAATAATCCCGACATGCTTAATCAATTCTGTAACGGTATTCATCAAAACGTTTTGTTTAACTTTATCTAGCAATACCCGATTTTTATTTTTATTTACTCTGCGAAATTCATTAAAAATTTTGTTATTCGCTAAAAATTGTATTGATTCTCTATTGTTAATGAACTCCGACAGCCTAATTGAATAATTGATGTTTTCTTTTCGTGCCTTCCTATGTTTTTCTTTATATATGTTACACCACCTCCAATACAATACGCTTGCAATGATTAAAGGTATAATGATAAACATGGTTATCTTAAAGTTTATATACATCAATACAATAGTTGAACCTATCAAAAATAAACATTGACTTAACAGTTCTAATTGTGTCTGCAACATATATTCCATTATTTCAACGTCATAGGATAAAATATCCAATATTTCGCCAATGTTAATATTTGAGTCTGATTTGAGCAATTGTTTCACTATGTTTTCTTTGATTGCTTTACCTACAAAAAAAGTTATTAGGGCATCCACAACCCCTGCTTTTTTCATTATATATATTGAGAACATATTTATTCCGAAAAAGATACATGTCAAAAAATAATAATCCCGCATCATTCCTTTTTCAAGAATGTCAAACATTTTTCCAATTATATAAGATGTGATAAAAGGAGAAACCGCCCATATCAGTATCATTATAAAATAGCTTATAAATAATATAGGCTTTATGCTAAATAACTTATAATTTATCTTTAATATAGTTTTTAGATTATCTGCATTATCTTTATGTGATTTTGACAATAAACCATACCGCCTTTCTTTTCCAATCAAATAAACCCTTATTTATTAATTTTAATTTCATTTTTTCTAGAATACTTGTAATAATACGAATTTGGATCTTTTTCCAAAACGCTTCTCAAGCCATATTCTTGTACACTGCCATTATTTAGCATTAATATCTTGTCACATTTTTCCAAACGCTCAACATTGTGTGTAACAATAATCAATATGTTTTTTTTCGATAGCTTATCCAACACCTCAAAGTATTCTTCTTCAACATCTTCACTGATACTCGCAGCAGCTTCGTCAAAAATAATAAGGTCCTTCTCAGAAAAAAACAATCTAATAAGGTTTATTAATTGTTTTTGCCCGGACGATAATGTATCTTTATCAAGCTCACTTTTTAGCTTCTCGTATATATCATCGCTTTTATTTATTCCTAATAAAAACTCTAAACCATTATCTTTAATAGTTGAAATTACTGTTTCAAAATCAAGGTTTGAAAACATATCTAAATTATCTTTCAAAGAC
>JAUNLY010000110.1 GCA_030532025.1 Eubacteriales bacterium | reverse complement strand
GCTTTTAAGTTTATTATTATATAAGGCTTAGGCGCCGCTTTTATTGTTTACTGCTATATAAAGCTTAACCCTCCGCTTTTAAGTTTGTTTTTATATAAAGCTTAACCCTCCGCTTTTATTGTTTACTGCTATCCTTATTTTAAAAATCTCATTCCATAAACCCATTTATAAAGCAAGGTTTTGGAAAGCAGAAAAATAAATCTCCATAAAGCTCCCGTTATGTTGTTAAAACAACGGATTTGTTGTTTTAATTGTATTATGCTTAGGGCAGAAGCAAGGAAGCGGGAGGGGAAAGCATGGAAAACACCTATGTAAACGAAAAAAACATCGTTGGTGAAATATACCCCTCAACGGCGGAAGCACTGCTTGGAGCAGGCGTGCGCCGCTTTGGCTACTCGGCTTCTTGGGCGGAGAGCTTTTTAACGACTGCCCACTTCACGCCATTAATACTGAAACCCTACGGATACACCGCACAAATGAGGTGGCTCTATGCTCAAGATATAGCTGTAAAAAGCGCAGGTTTGCCTACTGTAAATCAAGCTTTTTGCGGGCAGCAGATGGCGGAAAACTCGCTAAAAGCAACACCGCCGAATCGTGTGGGGTTTCCCAAATTAAAGCAATAAGCAATAAAATTAAAGAAAGTGTAAGGTGATTAGATGAGTGCATTTTTAGGCCCCATTCACTTCTGGTTGTACAACAAGATAGGCAAACAGGAGGAATTGACAAAAGCGATAGCCTCGCACGCCATAAGTAAAGGCTGGATAGACGATAAAAGCCCTTATATTAAAGACCTGCCAGCGCTTGAAAGCGTTATAGACGAGAGCAATATACACGGCTGGCTTCAAAATAATATTCACGATGCCGAAGGGCGATACGCAAGGCTTATTTTTGCCATCACAAACGGCAATGACGAACGCATGGAAGACATATTGCAAATTGCCACAGAATATGGTAAACAAAACAGTGTAGAATCTGACGCTTCTCCTAAAGAAATTTACCGCACATTTGAAGATTTTTTCGTAAACGGAATGCCCTGCGACAGGGTAAACGCCCTAGGTGAAGAAAGCAAAGACGAACTATCTTGGTACATGACGCAAGATATACATGCGCAGTACTGGGTGGACGGCGCAAGCCCCTATTATGCGATTCGTAGAAGCGTAATGGACGGCATGCTGTTTAACACGCCCTATCAACTTTTTTCGCCTGATGATGCACATTACACTATAAAGAAAAAGTAATATAACGATGGCGAAAATTCGCCTAAGGCTATAAATTATAAAAAATCAACCAAGGAGGTTTAAAATGAGAAAGCACGTAAAGAACAATGTAAGCTGGGTAGGTTATATAGACTGGGAACTTGAGCAGTTCCACGGGGACGATTACTCCATTATAAACGGCTCCAGCCAAAACGCCTATCTTATTGAAGAAGAAAAAACCGTTTTAATAGACACAGTATGGACACCGCACAGCTTTGATTTTGTTGAAAATTTAAAGAGCGAGATAGACATTAATAAAATTGATTTTATCGTAGCAAACCATGGCGAGTGCGACCACTCGGGCTCTTTAGTAACATTGATGGAAGAAATTCCAAACACACCTATATACTGCACCGCAAATGCGGTAAAAAGCATAGAAGGGCAGTACGGCAAACGCGGCTGGAACTTTAAAGTTGTAAAGACAGGGGATTCCGTTGACATAGGCAACGGCAAACAGCTGGTGTTTGTCGAAATGCGCATGCTCCACTGGCCGGACAGCATGGCGACATTCCTGACGGGCGATAACATATTGTTCTCCAACGACGCTTTCGGCCAGCATTATGCGGTTGAGGAACTCTTTAACGACAAAGCCGACCAGTGCCTGCTTAACAAAGAGGCAATGAAGTATTTTGCCAATATTCTAACCCCCTTTGCGCCTATACTTACGAAAAAGCTTGAAGAAATCATAGGTTTTAATTTGACATTTGATATTATAGCACCGTCCCACGGCGCCATATGGAGAGATAACCCGCTCCAAATAGTTGAGAAATACGCCACATGGGCAAACGCTTATCAGGAAGATAGGGTTACCATTGTTTACGAAACCATGTGGGAGGGCACTACCAAGATCGCCCACGAAATTGCAAAGGAAATCCACCGCCAAAGCCCTGATACCGTGGTTAAAGTGTTTAACGTCGCCAAGGCCGATAAGAACGAAATAATGACCGAAGTGTTTAGGTCAAAGGCGATTGCGGTGGGGTCGCCCACAGTTAGCAACAGCATTCTTTCCGGCATTTCGGGGTGGATGGAATTCCTAAAACAGCTTAAATTTAAGAACAAAAAGGCCGCCGCATTCGGTTGCTACGGCTGGAGCGGTGAGAGCGTTAAAAAGCTGCAGGGAATGCTTAAAGAATCCGGCTTCGATGTAATTGACGAAAATATCCGCTCGCAGTGGAAACCCACGGAGAGCGACATTGCAGAAATCCCCGCACTGGTTGAAAAGCTTCTCGGTTTGGAAAAGTAAGGCTAATTAAAAGAGATTTACGCAGAATTTTGTCGCTTTTTGAAAAGCTTAACGATTGAAACTAAACTTAGAGCTTAATTAATACGCCCCCTCTAAAAAACCGCGAAGATTTAGCGGGGGTTTTTCTCTCATACTAAGCTGAACGAAGGAGGCGTAGTTAAAGTTACGTTGACCGAATTAAGCAAAGCAAAAAATCGGTCTATCAAAGAAGCATTTATGGTTGAGGTTAACATAAAACAAAGGTTCTTCGGCATAAGTTCAGCATAAGAAACACCCAGCATAAGTTCCTGTGTATTGATGTGTACCCCCTTACCGGTTTGTCCGGTATAGGGGGTACATATCATATGTGGGGTGTTGCCGTTTAGGCTTATGTTGTATTCCATTGCCGTGCATGCGTCCCTGTATGGGGGTGTTTTATTGTTGCGATAGTTTTACTCTTTCAATTCTGCGTTAAATTTAGGAAATCCTTAGCGTTAAACTTGGGAAAACCGCAAATAAAATACGCAATATTTGCGTATAATAAAAATATTAAACACGCAGTTATTGCGTAAAATTATTGCGTGTTTATGCTCGCCGTGTTAAAATCCTGTTGAGGTGATAAGAATGACGCTAAAAGAGCTGAGAAAACAAAAGAAACTCACACAAGCTTAGAGTGCTGAGTATTTGGGAATCCCTCTGCGTACTTATCAAAATTATGAGAATGATGAAAGCAAAAAAACATCACTTAAATATAAATACTTGGTTCTTAAACTTGAGCAGTACGGCTTTGTAGATGAGGAGCATGGCATTTTAAGCGTTCAAAACATCAAAGATGTATGTAGTAACGTTTTTTCTATATACGATGTTGAATATTGCTATCTCTTCGGTTCTTACGCTAAGGGCAAAGCCACCGAAGAAAGCGATGTGGATTTGCTTATATCTACCGATGTTTCAGGTATACGCTTCTACGAGATGATAGAAACCCTCCGCGAAAATTTAAAGAAAAAGCTTGATATGCTGCACGTAGAGCAGCTTAAAGATAATATAGAGCTTATAAACGAAATATTGAAAGATGGAGTTAAGCTTTATGGATAATAAAAAAGAAAATTCATACTATATCGGAAAAATTATTAAAGATTTGGGATTAGTTTTAACCCAAAAAATTTATGATTTATTCTGCGGGCTTGCTTATATATAAAACATCGGTATAATTTGTTATACAGTATAACATATTTTGCTTTTCTATGTCTTAACCCCTCTTAAATGTTTTGGCTAGATTTATACATAGGAGTATTCAAGTTAATATGAAAAAAAATGATTTAAGAAAAATACCGTTTTCCTCTGGAAAAAAATGGTTTTGCATATCACTAATATCAATGATCGTTTTGAGCGCCTATAATTTAATAATTTCATGGCAATTACAAAAAATTATTGATGTTGCAGCAGGCATTGATGATACTCCCCTATATTTGGTGGCGGCAATATCACTATTTTCATTTGTTTTGTTTATTATTTTCTATTACGTATTTAGGTTTGCTCACCCCAAATTTTTACAGACGGCTTCTTCTGCCTATAAAGAATTTTTATTTTCAAAAATTCTCCGTAATAATAATGGCTTAATAAACAAAAATGGAACGGGAGATATAATATCAAAATTAACTAACGACCTTAGTTCAATAGAAAACCATTATTTTGATTTTTATATAAATTTAATAGATATAGGTGTCAGTTTTATAGGTGCCGTAGTATTGATGCTTTGGTACAGCCCTATTTTAACACTTATAGCCATAAGTTTATCAATATTACCTATTTTAATTTCTATACCTGCTTCAAAACAAATTACAAAAACCGAAAAGCATCTTTCAAATGAAAACGCAAGTTTTGTAGAATTTGTACGAGACACATTATCTGGATATTTCGTTATAAAAAGTTTTAACGCCGAGCAAGAATTAGGGCAACGCTTCAATGATGAGAACAAAAATATAGAAACCGCAAAATTTCTTCGTAGATTTGCTGAAGAAAATATCAATCTCTTATCCACTGCAGCAAGTGTGATTATGAGAATAGGAGTTTTTCTTTTCGGAGCGTGGTTATCATTATCAGACACTAATATCACACCTGGAATTGTGCTTGTATTTCTTCAGCTTGTTACTTTTGTTATTTCACCAATCGAAAGAATACCTTCGCTTTTTGCCAATCGCAATGCAGCCATATCTATTATTGATAAGGCTTCGGATCTTATCAACGAGCACTATAGCAATAAAGCATCTACAAAAATAGATACTCTTAGCTCTGAGATAGAAATAAGGAATCTTTCTTTTTCATACGAACCCACATCACAAGTGCTTAATAATATTTCTCTAAAGTTTAAAGCAGGTAAAAAATATGCTATTGTCGGGACTTCAGGTTCGGGTAAAACTACTCTTTTTAATCTACTATCAAAACATAGCGATGATTATAAAGGAGAGATTCTTTTTGATGGTGTAGAATTGAGAGAAATTGCTTACTCATCCATTTACAACATAATTTCGGTCATACATCAAAATGTTTTTGTTTTTAACGATAGTATTTATAACAATATCAC
>JAUNLY010000109.1 GCA_030532025.1 Eubacteriales bacterium | reverse complement strand
TGTGCTGTTGCGATTAAATCCATATTTTGTTCCAAACATACCGTTTTAAGAGCAGAATATCTTTTTTCTCGCGCTTTCGCTTCTATATTGGATTTGCCTTGTATTGATACATTTTTTTGTATGAAAGGAATGGACAGACTTTTACAAACTTGTTGTACAAACTGGGCATCAAAATCGGCACTTTCTCTTAACCCATGGTGTACATGGCAACATAATAGCGTGACATTTTCTCTTTTGCGCATTTCATTTAGCAGCAATAGCAGCGCAACAGAATCTGCGCCGCCCGAAACGGCGGCGAGTATAGCTTTAGGTTTCCCGCATTTTAAATGCGAATGCACAACAACTGCGTACAGCTTCTCAAAAAAGTCTTCCATACCTCGGTATTTTACCTAAAATACTCTATACTTGCAAGCAGAGTATGCGTTAAAACAAGCTATTTATATCAGCTATTTTGCTGTGTTGCGCCACTCTGTCGCTTGTGATAAGATTATAGCAATAGAATCGGAGGTCTTTTTATGAAATGGATTAATAAGCTTGAGCGCAGTTTATATAAGTACCCCATAAAACCGTTTTTTAAATACATCGTTTTCGCCATGGGCGGGGTGTACATACTTAATCTCTTTTTCCCCACGCTTTTTTTGCCGTTCCGTTTGGCACTTGTAAAAGAAAATGTCTTAGCGGGCGAAATATGGCGGCTTGTAAGCTTTTTGTTTTTGCCATTTGCAGGTAGCCCCTTTGCTACGTTGCTTTCTCTCTACTTTTATTATTTTATAGGTACAAGCTTAGAGAGGCGCTGGGGCGCAAGACGTTTCTTGATTTACTATCTATTTGGAACGCTCGGCACTATAATGGGCGCTTTTATAAGCGGGTACGCACCAAATACCTACCTTAACCTCTCTTTGTTCTTCGCTTTTGCGATAGAGTTTCCCGAATTTCAAATACTTCTGTTTTTCTTTTTCCCTATAAAAATGAAATGGCTGGCGCTAATAAACGCTTTGTTTTTTCTTGCTTCATTTATTTACCAGCCATTTGCAGGTAAAATCGCAATATTGTTTAGCCTATTAAATTTATTCTTGTTTTTTGGCGGCGATATTTATAACCGTGTACGTCAAGAAATATACCAATATAAAAGGCGAAAAGCATTTAAAGATCAGTTTAAATAGCTTTTCGCCGAAAACACAAAATTGAGCGTGGCAGTAAGCCGAGTTCTGTCGAGAACGGTCATCTGTCTTGGCATATTGTCGCCAATATGCTCTAGCGATCGTCGGAAGCTTGCCGGGCAGGCTACACTTCCGGTCATCTTGCACCGAGTGGGGTTTACAGGACGGACAAGTCGCCAAGCCGCCGGTGCGCTCTTACCACACCTTTCCACCCTTACCTATTGCAAGAACACAATAGGCGGTATATCTCTGTTGCACTCTCCTTGGAGTCGCCTCCACCAGACGTTATCTGGCACCCTGCCCTTTGGTGCTCGGACTTTCCTCACGCATTGCGTGCGACCGTTTAGCCACCTCAATAGTGTTACAAAATTATCATTCTACCACAAGTTTCACATTCTACGTATTGACCGGATTTAATATCATGCAGTACCGATGAAGGGAAAGACATGTTACAACCTCCACAGCGGCTTCCGTCTATAAGCTTGGCCATAGGCGGTATGCTGTGTTTTTTTATTGCATTGTAGCGTTCCATTTCTTTGCTGTCTACAAGCTTTGCTTTTTCCGTTGCCACAGCACGAAGCTTTTTAAGCTCCTTGGAATTATTTTGGTATTCAAGGTTGTATTCCTCGCGTAGGGTATCAAATTCAAGCTTTATTCTAACCGCTAAGCGCTTTATATCCCTTTGCTTTTTCTCTCGTTCGGAAGCTTCCTCGCGTATTTTCTTCGTTTCCGCTTCAAAAGAGCTTATATCTTTAACGAGTTTTTCCAGCTCTTTAATATAAGCTTTAACTGCACCGCTATCTTTAGCAGGTTGAGACTGTACCTTCTCTTGAAGTTGTTTAAGTTGATCTTCGTTTAAGGATACTGCATCGCCTATAACGTCAAGCCTGTCTATCATGGCCATTATTTCGTTCTCTAACGTCTGCAAAAATTCTTGTTGTTTTTTTATGTTATCCCGCAGTTTTAAAAGCCTTAGCCTTTTGGGAGAACGAGCGATCTCTTTTTTTACGTTATCTGCCGCCACGTCCGCTTGCTGGTAATCCCATAACAGTTCCATTTGGTTCAAAGTATATCCTCCTGACGGGAAGTCAAAGCTTATTTTACGAGTAGACTTCCGCTTTTGATTGTAATTGATTTAGTTCTTTTTGTAAACAGCGAGCAAGCTTTTCAATCATCGGATACTCAGTTTCAAAATGTCCACCCTGAAAAAGCACCAAATCATAAGCGGTAGCTTCCAAAATATGGTGATGTTTTATTTCGCCTGTAAGATAAGCGTCCGCTTCGGCCTTTTTAGCTGATACAAAGCCTTCACTGTAAGCGCCGCCGGCTATTGCTAAGCGGCGTATTTTTTTGTTTTCGTTTCCATGCAATATGACCTTGTTGTTGAATAATTTTTCGAGCAGAGTATTAAGCTCTTTTCCAGTCATC
The DNA here is from genome assembly GCA_030532025.1 of Eubacteriales bacterium. GTDB lineage: Bacteria > Bacillota > Clostridia > Christensenellales > Aristaeellaceae > DTU024. Next base: position 2,534 of record JAUNLY010000109.1, on the reverse strand, counting down.
TCTTTAGTTAATGTACCTATAAATATATAAGGGTCTTCCGTTTGGTAGATATTTTCAAGCTTAAGTTTTTCTGCAACAGCAGCGCTACCGCTCAAAAATGTTTTATCCGCATTGGTGTGTGCTGCAATAAGAGAAATACGGTGTTGTATGAGTTTAATTATAAGATCGCCTTCGTAACTTGCAGTTGTAATATTACGAATTGGAGAAAACATTAACGGGTGGTGGCTTATTATAAGCTGTGCGCCTATGTTAACGGCTTTTTCTATTGCTTGATGTGTCACATCAAGCACCACAAGTATTTTTGAAACCTCCTGCTCTAAGTCACCCACTAAAAGCCCAACGTTGTCATATTCTTCCGCACTATCAAATGGCGCCAAAGAATTTAATATGTCATATATATTTTTTACGCTTGTTTTAAGCAAGTATGTAACTCCTCCAAAATCCAATCTAAGCAAGGATTATCGTCTTGCTTTTTGGCTTTTTCTACATTAAAACGCCAATCGTAGTATTTTATAAGTAAATCCCGTGAAGAGGCATTTAAGTTTTTACCAATATATATTTCTTTTTTGCTAATAGTATCTAAGCCCTGTTCCGCATTTATTATATGGTAAAACCTACCTTTTGCCCAAACGACAGTTTCTTTTATTATTTTATAGTTTATCTGCATAAGAGTTTGCCTTACGATGGGCAGATCCGTATGCGGCGATAATATGAGCTTTGGCAACATATTAAGCCTAGGCAAACGTTTTATTATCGCAGCTATGCTTTTGCCGCCAAGGCCGCATATAGCTGCGGTATCTATATTTTTAGGTATATTGTCAAACCCGTCAGAAAGAAGAACTGTAGACTTATCTAAAAGGCCATGCTTTTCTAACAAATGTTTGGATTTCGCAACGGAAACTTCGCTTACATCGCTCACATACATGTATGAGCATATATTATTAATAAGCAAGTAAGCTGACAGTTTGCCGTGGTCTGCGCCTATATCCGCACCTATAGCTCCTAAAGAAAACTGCTCCGCAACTGTTTTCAGGCGCTCATCGAGTATTATTGACAAATTATTCTAAAAAGTCCTTAAGTTTTTTGCTGCGGCTCGGGTGCCTTAGTTTTCTTAATGCCTTAGCTTCTATTTGGCGTATACGTTCCCTTGTAACGTGGAATACCTTGCCCACTTCCTCTAATGTTCTTGGGTTACCATCGTCAAGCCCAAAACGCAGACGCAAAACCTTTGCCTCTCTTGGAGTAAGTGTATCAAGCACTTCCCAAAGCAGTTCTTTCATCATGGAGTTTGATGCAGCTTCTGCAGGAGCCGGAGCATCTTCGTCTGGTATAAAGTCGCCAAGATGACTATCCTCTTCTTCGCCTATGGGAGTTTCAAGGGAAACCGGTTCCTGAGCTATTTTCATTATATCGCGCACCTTTTGCTCCGTAATTCCCATAGCGTTAGCTATTTCTTCGGGGCTTGGGTCTCGCCCATATTCTTGAAGAAGCTGCCTTGAAACGCGCGTAAGCTTGTTTATGGTTTCCACCATATGAACTGGAATCCTTATGGTTCTTGCCTGGTCTGCTATGGCACGCGTTATGGATTGACGAATCCACCAAGTTGCATAGGTTGAAAACTTATATCCCTTATGGTAGTCAAACTTTTCAACAGCTTTCATAAGGCCTAAATTGCCTTCCTGTATAAGGTCTAAAAAGAGCATGCCGCGACCCACGTATCTTTTGGCTATTGATACAACCAGACGCAAATTGGCTTCCGCAAGCTCGTGCTTGGCTTCTTCGTCGCCAGCCTCTATGCGTTTTGCAATTTCAACCTCCTGCTCAGCGGTAAGCAGTGGTACTTTGCCTATTTCCTTAAGGTACATGCGAACAGGGTCATCTATATTTACAGCTTCGGGTATGGAAAGGTCGATGTCGAATTCCTCGTCGCTATCGACGATATTTTCTTCCTCTTCCTCTGTTTCGTCTTGGGTACGCGTTACCCTGACTCCGAAGTTTTCAAGGTTATTTAAAACGGTTTCAAACTCTTCAGGATCAAGCTCTATTTTTGATAGGCTGTCAAAGATTTCGTCATATGAAATAACGCCTTTCGATTTGGCGGTCTCGTATAATGCGTTTAGAGCTTCCTGTTGTTTTTTTGTGTTTAGCAATTTGTTCTATACTCCTTTCAAAGAGTTTTGCTTTTTATTTTGGATAACTGTGCTGTCATCTCTGCCAGCTCCATAATATAGTTTACCCTGTTTTCACCCTGTGTATACTTAAGCTTTTCATTTATTGCGTCTATATTTTTTTCGAGCTTTTTTTGCTTAAGCATATTTTTGCATTCTTCGGCTGCGGTTAGTGCGCTTTCTTCGCTGTAGTTTGGTATATTTGTAAAAAGCTTTGCAGCCCAATTTCTTTCCTTTTCGTCCTCTAAAATGTTCATCGCTACGGCGGGTTTTTCGCCCGATAAAAGCAATTCGGCCATTTTTATGCAAACCGGTGTTATAAAATCCTCCGGCTTAACAAAATCTTTTGGCAGTAAATTTGTCGAT
>JAUNLY010000004.1 GCA_030532025.1 Eubacteriales bacterium | reverse complement strand
ATACTAATCCTGCACCTTAATGCTTTGATAAACTTGTCTTTTTCCATTTTTGCTTCACCTCATTCAGTCAGTGTAGCTCCACTACGCCTCCTTCATTCGGCTTTACAAAAAAGAAAAAATCCTGCGTTTCTCTTTGCATTAACGATTTGGATTAGTATGATTTATTTTATCCATAATTTCCATTGCATGTTTGAGCGTTTCGCCTATCTTATCGTTTATTACTATGTCGGCGTATGCGTCCATATAGGTTGTATCTCGGTTTATAATGGCTATTTTTCCTTTGCACTCCCTTACAAATGCGGCAGCGGGGTATACGGTAAGAGAAGTTCCGCCTATTATAAGTAAATCTGCACGCCTTACGTGCATAATGGTTTTTTCTATAACTTCTTGGTCTAATGCTTCTTCGTACAGCACCACATCGGGCTTTATAATGCCGCCACAGTCGCAGTAAGGTATGCTTTTTGAGGAGCTTATTTTTTCCAACGGATAAAACTTATGGCATTTGACACAGTGGTTTTTAAGTATGGATCCGTGCAATTCAAGCACGTTTTTGCTGCCGGCCATCTGGTGCAGGCCGTCTATGTTCTGCGTTATAACAGCCTTAAGCTTGCCCATTTCTTCAAGCTTTGCAAGCGCTTTATGCGATTCGTTGGGTCTTGCGTTTTCATGTATTATTTTTTCTCGGTAGAACATAAAAAAGCTTTCGGGTTTGCGGTTAAAATAAGTTCTGCTCAGCACTGTTTCCGGCGGGTCTTTCCATTTTGTGTTGTACAACCCGTCTTGGCTACGAAAATCAGGTATACCGCTTTCGGTGGATACGCCGGCGCCTCCGAAAAATACTATGTATTTGGCAGTGTGCATGTAGTTTGCTAATTGCTCTATGGAATTGTTCACGCTACTCACTCCTTTTATACATGATACCCGTATTGCCTATGCAAGTCAACAAAGCGGAAAGCTTTAAACTCCGCATTTATGCACAAAACACACAAAAAAATCAGAAAATTTTGTGTGATTTTACATTTTATATATGTGTCATTTGTACTATAATACCCCTATAAGAAATATTTTAGGAGGCTTATAATGGCAAGTTTATCACTGAAACATCTGTACAAGATATATCCCGGCGGAGTTACCGCGGTAAGCGACTTCTGCCTTGAAATCGAAGACAAAGAATTTATCGTTTTGGTCGGTCCCTCCGGTTGCGGTAAATCCACAACCCTCCGCATGGTCGCAGGCCTTGAAGAAATAAGCGACGGCGAACTCTACATTGACGACAAGCTCGTTAACGACGTTGCCCCCAAGGACAGGGACATCGCCATGGTTTTCCAGAACTATGCTCTTTATCCCCACATGACCGTGTTTGACAACATGGCATTCGGCCTTAAGCTCCGTAAAACCCCCAAGGACGAAATCAAGCGCCGTGTCGAATCCGCAGCTCATATTCTGGATATAGAACATCTTCTCAACAGAAAGCCAAAGGCATTGTCAGGCGGCCAACGCCAGCGTGTTGCACTCGGCCGTGCAATCGTCCGTGAACCCAAGGTCTTCCTTATGGACGAACCGCTCTCCAACTTGGACGCAAAGCTGCGTGTAGCCATGCGTACAGAAATTACCAAACTGCACCAACGCCTGCAGACAACCTTCATCTACGTTACACACGACCAGACTGAAGCTATGACCATGGGTACCCGCATCGTCATAATGAAAGACGGCTTTATCCAGCAGGTAGACACACCCCAAAACAACTACGACTATCCGCATAATAAGTTCGTTGCAGGCTTCATAGGCAGCCCCCAGATGAACTTCTTTGACGTAAAACTCTCCGCAGAAAACGGCAAGGTATATGCGCTCTTTGGCGACAGCAAGATATTGGTTCCCGACGAAAAAGTCAAAAAATTCGTAGACGAGAGCTATATCGGCAAGGAAGTAACAATGGGCATACGTCCGGAAAATATCTCCGACAACCCCGAAATCGTTGCAGCCAGCCCCGAAGCGCAGTTTAAAGTACATGTAGACGTAACCGAGCAGATGGGTTCAGAAACCTACCTCTACATGAGCACCTCCGGCAAGGAAGACAACGTTATAGCCCGTGTTGACCCCCGCACCGCAACCAGAACAGGCGATGACATAGTTGTCGTTATGGACACCAGCCGCCTGCACTTCTTCGACAAAGAAACCGAAAACACACTGCTTAACAGATAAGTTTAAGCACAATATACCCCTGCGATTAAACCCGCAGGGGCTTTTTTGTACTTGTCGCTGGCATTTATATTGCATAAAGCGAAGAATATACACAAAAAATATACAAAAACACCACCTGTGGATAACTTTATGTTTTTGGTGCTTCAAGCTTGTTACAGAAACATTAAAAAGAGGAAGAAAGGCCATAAGGCACAATAAATGTGGATAAAAAGTGGATATTGTGGATAAAGTGGATTGTTGCGACTGCCACATACCGAATAATATTTACAAGAAATTCACACAACAATCAGCTAAACACAGGTGAATTGCTCATAATTATACATATATTATGTATTTATGCAAGTTTCACTGTTGATATCCTGTTAATGTTTAACTTAAGCCCATATAATCGGGGCGTATATTTCCCTGCAAAGGGTATGTATATATGGGCTTATTCTTTACATAAAAGGGGCGGTAATGTATAATGTTCGCATTGCGTAACTAAGGAGGGATAACTTGACAAAACGATTGCTTTTGTTGGGCCTTCTTTCTGTTGCTGTGCTATTGCTTCTTAGCTGCATGGTGGTAACGCAGTCGGAAACGGCTTTTGCGCAAAACAATGTACAGGAAAAGCTGTTTTTTAAAAACCCTTATCCCACTTACATAAGCCTTGAGCAACCCCAAAGCCTAAGCCCTGTTTTTACCGTTGTTTGCATACTTTACGGTATAGCCTTTATGGCTCCTTTAAATAGACCTATGGTAGACGCAAACGGCAGGGTCTTGTCCTGTAAGGCCTATTACCTTTGCGCTTATGAAGCGTTTTTAATGCACGAAAGCGCGGGGTAGTATAACACTAACATTGCGTTTACCTTTACCTTAAGGTTTTTAATTAGTATAAAAAAATATTATTTTAATTTGAAAGGAATAAATATGGCTAATTCAAAAATAGAAGTCAACAAAAAAGCGATAGCGGCACTTACACTTGTAGTACTGCTTTTGCTTACGGTAGTTGCCGGCGTACTTGGCGTTACGGGCAAAAAGCTTGATAGCATGGGGCTTTACAAGCTCTTACCGTGGATACCCACGCCTGGGGAACAATACGAATGGAAAAGCGCACTCCCTCCGGGGGCGGATTTTGGCGAAACACAGGTCGCAAGGCTTACGCTAAGCGATGATGCCGCAGAGCTCTCTCAGGAAAACCGTGGAGAAATTATACGCATATTGTCCAAACGCTTTTCTACCTTGGGCGTTACAGGTGTAAGCGTTACCGCAGGGGAAGACAATTCTGTTACCGTTACCTTGCCAAAGGATGCTCTTACGCAGGAAAATATAGACTTGCTTACGCAAAAGGGCGTATTTGAGTTTGCCGACGAAGAAGGCAATGTATTTTTAACGGGAGAACATATCACAAGGGCTAACTTGTCTCCTGCCGACCAGACCGGTAGTTCTTGGTTTTTAGCTTTCGAGCTTGACGAAGAAGGCAAGAAAATATTCGCGGACAAGACAACCGAAATGGTAAACCATCAAATGATCGTAAAAAGAGACGGTGTAGAGCTCGTCAGTGCCGGCATTTCAGAGCCGTTAACGCAGGGCGGTGCATCTATACCGGGCTTTACGTTTGATCAAGCCTTCCAAAACGCCGCTTTAATGAACAGCGGTGCACTCCCTGTAAACTTAAAAAGCGAAAATAGCGAAGCGGGCGCTCCTCTTTTGGGCGAAAATGCCTTAAATAAAGTGGTAGCAGCTCTTTGGATAGCCTTAGCCGTGGTATGCCTGATGTTCATAGTTAAATATAGGCTGGCAGGTTTTGTGGCGGCATGGTGCCTTGCACTTGTGGCACTTTTAAGCTGGCTTTTCATGGCACTTACCAAAAGCGGAATAACACTCTCATCTTTGCTTGCTGTAGTGTTTTCTTTGATGGTGGCTTCCTTTGCAATAGCAATCCTGTTTAAGGGCATGGCGGAGGATTTGGGCCGTGGAAGAGCTGCAAAGCAGGCTCTTAAAGACAGCTTCTCAGGTGCAGGACGCACAGGGCTAGACCTTATGGCGGCGTCATTATCTTTAGCTCTTATACTTATAATAATGGATACGGGCGTAATAGGCGGCTTTATGCAGTTGTTTGCAATAGGCTTGTTGATCGACTTAGTGGTCGTACAGCTCGCTCTGCGCTTGCTTTTAAACCAAGTGTTCACACTTTTTGGTGAAAACAACAGCCTTTACATTACCGGTAAAATAAAGGAGGCAAAAGCATGATTAATAAGCTTAAAAAACCCTTGGCTATTTCTGTTGTGGTAATTTTAGCAGGCGTTATATTGGCGCTCACAAGTATTAGCTTGCCGTTTTCAGGTTCCGCTCAATATTCCGTAGAATTTTCTCAACTTTGGCTGTGCATGTTTGCATCTGTTGTATTTGCCTTTATATACGGCTTTATACGCATAAACCGTGCGTATGCTGTGGCGATTGCACTTGCAACACTTAACGACCTATTGCTCGGCTTCTCTTTAGCTTCTATCGCAAGCCTTGTTATAAAGGGTGTATCGGAACTTCCCGTGGCTCTTGTATTCCCGATTATAATATTGCTTACATTCGTGTTTAGCTTTGTACAATCCACAACGGTGTTAAGGAGTGCGGATCAATTAATGCGCACAACCTCAAGGAAAGAAAAACCCTTCGCGCAAATAGCGGATGAGGCACCCATGCAAAGCATTAAAAGCAGGCTTACCGTACTTGTGTTATCTCTCGTGTTTTTAGTGGCTGTATCCTTTGGCGGCCAAAAACTTCTTGCAGTTACTGTACCGCTTATGCTGTCTGCAGTTGCAGTATACTTTACTTCAAGCTGCATTACATCTAAGATATGGGCTGTATGCGCAAGCAGCGCAAAGCTTAGAAAATAAGTTCTAAACCAAACGGCGCGCTCATGTAGCGCGCCTCTTTTTACAGGAATGATACATTTAATAAACCGAAACAAAAAATTTAAAATAGAAGGATTGCCGGATATAATAGCATCGCTTTTATATGCGCGCGGAATAGAAAACAAGGAAGAAGCACAGGCTTTTTTAAGCCCTGACGCTTCTTGTCTTCATGACCCGTTTTTGTTAAACGATATGGATAAGGCGGTAGAAATTATAAATATCGCCGTGCGTGAGCGCAAGCGTGCCGTAATATACGGCGATTATGACGTGGACGGCATATGTGCAAGCGCAATACTAAGCGAAACATTTAGTTCTTTAGGGCTTAAGCATATAATATACATACCTGACCGGCATGAAGAGGGTTATGGCTTAAACATGCAGGCGGTTGAGCAATTGGCAAAACAGGCGGATATATTTATATCCGTAGACTGTGGCATTACAAGCGTTCAAGAGGTAGCCTTAGCTAAAAAACTTGGCATGCAGGTAATAATAACGGATCACCATACAGTTCCTAACGAAGTGCCAAAGGCTCATGCGCTGGTTTCTTCTTTAATAAACAACAACCCAAACAAAAACCTTTGCGGCGCCGGCATAGCTTGGAAATTAAGCTGTGCCTTAAAGAGCCTGCCTTATGCTATGCAGCAGCTTGACTTATGCGCTCTTGCAACGGTTGCCGATATGGTTCCGCTATTAAAAGAAAACCGCGTTATTACAGCGCTTGGTTTAAAATGCCTAAGCAAAACACAACGCCTTGGCTTAATTGCCTTAAAGGAAGTGTCAAACATTGCGGATAATGCCCAAGTTTCAAGCTCGGATGTAGCTTTCCGCTTGGCACCAAGGCTTAACGCCAGCGGAAGATTGGCAAGCGCCAAAACCGCTGTAGCTCTTCTTAAGTCAAAACATATAGCAGAAGCAAGAGAACTTGCTTCAGAGCTTAACAGCCTAAACGCCGAAAGAAAACAGGAGGAACAATCTGTACTTAACCAGGCCAAAGAAAGCCTTAAAAATTTAGATAGTATAGATAAAAAATCCATAGTGGTAATGGGTGAACAATGGAACAGCGGCGTTATAGGGCTTTCAGCAGGCAGGATAGCAGAGCATTACTCGTTCCCAACAGTTGTTCTATCCTGCGGGGAAGACGGCGTTTGCGTGGGCTCTGCAAGGAGTGCGGGCGATGTAAACCTATACATGGCGTTAAATCAGTGCAAGGATTTATTTTTAAAGTTCGGCGGGCATGAAAAGGCCGCGGGACTTAGCATAAAAAAAGAAAATGTTGAGGAGTTTTGTTTGCGCTTTGACGAAGCCGTAAAGCAGCAACTCCCAAGTGGGGATATAATACCCACAGTTTACTATGATGCGGAGATATCCTTAAAAGACATAACTCTTGAAAACATAAGGCTGATAAATTCACTTGAACCTTACGGCATAGGTAATCCGGAGCCTAAGTTTTTGGCTAAAGATATAGAGGGCGTTTCCCCAAAAGCTGTGGGCACAGGAGCTAAGCACCTAAAATATGTGCTAAAGCAATCAAACCATATGGTTGATGCAATAGCCTTTAACAAAGGTCATCTTTTAAACAATATAGCCGCAAAATCGGACATTGTGTTTACCGTAAGCATAAACGACTATTACGGTGAAAAACCGCAGTGTCAGATAGACAATATTTTATTCGGAGAAGATATTTTTTCGATGAGCGCTTACCTTGAGCAAGAGCTTATATTAAAGGATTTGCGCACATTAACGGCGAATAAATATAATAGGGCAGATGTTTGTTTTATAAAGCAGCTGCCTGAGTTTAACGGTAGCCGCGGCAATTTACTTTTTTGCAGATGTCAAGATACCGCTAAACAATTAGCCGCTAAATTTCCTTCTATGGACAAGCTTATAGTTTCTATTGACGACAGGCGTCTGTTTAATACAATACTTGCAAATGCGGGCGCTTGTGATATTAAAAGCCCTTATCGCAACGTATACCTTTGCGACGGCCTGATAACAGAAAGCGAAGCGGCTTTAATAAAAGAAAACACAGCCAACGCAAATATATATGCCCTCCCAAAAAGCGCTCACCTAAAGCAAAATTTACTGGCGCTTAGATGTACTGTGGAAGACTTGCGTGAAGCCTATGTGCAGGCAAAAAACTTTAATTCATTGGACAATATTCCGTGGACTGAAAACAAAAAGATGTTGGCACTATTGGTGCTTGATGAATTAAATTTAATTAAACTAAAAGAAGACGGTGCTACTTTTTCTATGTTGCCGGTTAAAAAAATCCACCCCAGTCAAAGTATGTTGTTTTCTTTATTGAATAAGGAGATGTGATATGGCTCATTCGGCTTTTAAAAGGATGACGCTTGAAGAAATAATTGAAAAAGTCGGGAAGGCGCATCCGGACGAAGATGTATCCATAATAGAAAAAGCTTACGCATTTTCCGCTAACGCCCATGACGGTCAGAAGCGAAGGAGCGGCGAGCCTTATTTTACGCACCCTGCTTTTGTTGCGAGCATTTTAACGCAGATTATGCTGGACGTGCCTACAATTGTAGCGGGGCTATTGCACGACGCGGTGGAGGACGTCGAAAGCGTAACGCTTGAAGTGGTCGAAGAAAACTTCGGCGCCGAAGTTGCCATGCTCGTTGACGGTGTAACAAAATTAGGCCGCCTTAACTTTCAGAACCGCGAGGAGCAGCATGCGGAATCACTTCGCAAGATGATACTTGCGATGGGCAAAGATATACGTGTTATTGTAATTAAACTTGCAGACAGGCTTCATAATATGCTCACGTTGGGCTACCAGCCGGTGGACAAGCAGCTTTCAATAGCAAGGGAAACGCTTGATATATATGCCCCCATAGCCCATAGGCTCGGTGTTTATACAATAAAGCAGGAGCTTGAGGACCTTGCCTTAAGCTTTATAGATATGGAGGGTTACCGTAACGTTGCCTTGCGTGTTGGTGCCAAGCGTGTAGAACGTGAAAACCAGATAAAAACCATAATAGATATATTAAACGAAAAACTAAAGGAAAACGGTATAAAAAATTTCGAAATAGCTGGTAGACCTAAGCACCTTTACAGCATATACCGTAAAATGGTGCTTCAGAATAAGCATTTTGATGAAATATACGATTTAATTGCCGTCCGCGTGTTGGTACAGAGCATACCAGACTGCTATACGGTGCTTGGTGTGGTGCATACTCTCTGGAACCATATGCCAAACCGCTTTAAAGACTATATATCCGTCCCTAAAAACAACATGTACCAAAGCTTGCATACAACTCTTGTAGGCGGAAGAACCATACCCACACCCTTTGAAGTGCAAATACGTACATACGAAATGCACAAGGTGGCGGAGTTTGGTATAGCCGCACACTGGAACTACAAGGACGGCGGCAAGGACAAGGGGCTTGATAAAAAGCTCTACTGGCTAAGGCAGATACTCGATTGGCAGAGCGAAACAAAGGACTCCAAGGAGTTTATAGACGGCCTTAAGACCGATTTGTTCAGCGAAGAGGTTTTCCTCTTCACCCCAAAGGGGGATATTATAAACATGCAAAAGGGCGCAACGCCCATAGACTTTGCATATCGCATACACTCAGGCGTAGGCAACTCCTGCGTGGGTGCCAAGGTAAACGGCAAAATGGTGCCTCTTGATACCGAGCTTCAGACAGGCGATAGGGTTGAGATAATTACAAGCAAGTCCTCCAAAGGCCCAAGTATGGACTGGCTTAACGTAGTTAAAACCCAGCAGGCGCGCACCAAGATAAAGCAGTTCTTCAAAAAGGAACTGCGCGGAGAAAACATAGCCCGTGGAAAAACAATGTTAGACCACGAAGCAAAGCGTCGTGGGGTAAAGCTTACGGAGCTTACCAAACAGGAATATTACGAACCTCTGCTTAAAAAATATTCTTTTTCGGATTTTGATTCTATATACGGCGCCGTGGGTTACGGCGTGGTGCCGTCAATATATGTAATATCCCAATTAATAGAAGAACAAAAGAAACAAAATGCAGATAAGTCGGGCGAAAAACAGACGCCCACATTGCCGGAGCCTAAGGACGTTATGCGCCGCGGCAAGCCCACAAGCGGCGTGTATGTAGAAGGCGGTACGGGTATGCTTGTGCGCTTTGCACACTGCTGTAACCCCGTTCCCGGCGATGAAATAGCGGGCTATATAACAAGGGGCAGGGGTGTAACCGTACACAAGGCGGACTGCGTCAACATGATTAGTTACGAACCCGAGCGAAGAATAAAAGTATCTTGGGCAGATGAGGAGATAGGCGCATTCAACGCAAAGCTGCGCATTATAGCTTACGACCACCCAAGCTTGCTCGGCGAAATCACGGTATACGTTACGGAAGCCGGAACGCCCGTTACTGCGGTATCTGTAAAGCTCAACAAAAACGGCACATGTGTAATACATATGGTGGTGCAGGTAAGCAGCACGGAGCAACTGAATCAGGTGCTTACAAAGATAAGAAAACGTCCGGACGTAATAGAAGCACAGCGCACGGCAAGTTAGGAGGAAGAATGCGAAGCGTAATACAAAGGGTAAGCGGTGCAAGCGTTGCTGTAGATAAAGAAACACTAAGCAGCATAGACAAGGGGCTTTTGGTACTGCTTGGAGTAGAAGAGGGCGACACCGATAAAGACGCCTTATATATGGCGGATAAAATATGCAAGCTGCGTATATTTGAAGACGAAGATGGCAAAATGAACATAAACATAAAAGACGCCGGCGGAGAAATAATAGTCGTAAGCCAGTTTACGCTTTTGGGCGATGCCAGAGGGCAAAACCGCCCAAGCTTTATACGTGCCGCAAAACCGCAGGAGGCTGACGAACTTTACCTAAAACTTGTCGAAAGAATAAATCAAAACGGCATAAAAGCTAAGACGGGTAAATTTCAAACCCATATGATGGTATCCTTGGTAAACGACGGCCCTGTTACCATATTGCTTGACAGCAATAAGACATTTTGAGGTGCATATGCTCGTAGAGAAAACGATTGTAGGCCCAGTGCAGACTAACTGCTATATATTATCCGCAGATAAAAATTCGCAAGACGTAATAGTGGTTGATCCGGGCGATAACGCTAAAGAAATAAAACAAAAAGTAGGGGATAGAAAAATACAGGCGGTGCTTTTAACGCACGGCCATTTTGACCACACGGGAGCACTTTACGCTTTTGAAGGTTTACCCATATACATACATAAAAATGACGAACCCATGCTTTCAGACAATTCTCTTAGCGCCGGCTGTTTAATTGATGATAATAAATATAGACCCAAGGCGACAAACTATTATAAAGAGGGGGACGTTTTGCATATTGCGGGTCTTAATATCACCGTATTAGAAACGCCGGGTCACACCATGGGCAGCGTATGCCTTATGTGTGACAGACAAATTTTAACGGGGGATACTCTCTTTGATGGGGATTACGGCAGGGTTGATTTGCCTGGTGGCAGCATGGAACAGATGAAGACATCTTTAAAGCGCCTTTTTAAGCTTGCGGGTTATAAGGCGTGGCCGGGCCACGGAGCGAGCACTATAATTTAATGCATATAGTTTTTAAGACAGAGTTTTCTTCCTTTATAAAAGAAACTCTTGAAATGCTGTCCTTATTTTATAAGGACTTTGAATATTCCGCCAATACGGAAGATAAGGCGGATATTACAGTAGTGCACGAAGAAAGCGTAGTGGACGGCACAAGGTACATAAATGTAAGCCTATATAATGGTGCTGTATATAAGTCCGAATCTTTTGAAAAAATATATAAAGATACAATCATAGAAAAGAGAATGCATAAAAGGCAGTTTAAGCTCTGCCTTTACGATTGCCTTGTAAAAGCTACAGGTTACAGGCCACCTTGGGGCTCCCTTACAGGCATAAGGCCTACCGGTCTTGTTTATAAAAAAATGCGAGAGGGAGCAGAATTTAACGAAGCGCTAAAATGGTTTCAAAACCGTTTTGATGTATCGCCCGACAAAACGGTTCTTGTAAAAGAAATTATAGCGGAACAGCAAAAATACGCTGCTGCTAATTCTAACGAAATTGATATATATGTAGGCGTACCTTTTTGCGTGTCAAGGTGCCGTTACTGCAGTTTTTTCAGCGATGCCGCAAACAATGCACCGCTTATGGAGAAATATACGGATTGCCTTATAAAAGAAATTTCTGCCGTATTGCCGGAGCTTAAGAGCTACAAACTGCGCAGCTTTTATATGGGCGGCGGAACCCCTACGGCGCTTAATAAAGAGCAATTAAAAAGGATACTTTATGCCCTTAAACCCGTATTAGAAAAAGTAAAAGAAATAAGCATAGAAGCGGGCAGACCCGATACTATAGACATAGATAAATTAAAACTCTTCAAAAGCTTTGGCGTAAATAGAATTTCAATCAACCCTCAAACAAAGCACGAGACAACGCTTGACATAATAGGCCGCAGCCATAGCTCTGTCGAAACAGAAAATGCCTTTAATTTGGCGCGCAGCTTAGGTTTTGACAATATAAATATGGATATTATTGCAGGGCTCCCAGGGGAAAACGAAGCCATGTTTTTGGATACATTAAAATGGGTGAGTGGCATGAATCCAGAGAGCATCACAATACATACGCTCAGCATAAAAAGGGCAAGCCTTATGCACCAATGGAAAGACAGCCTACCTCAAAACCAAGTTGTGGAAAGCATGGTGGACATGGGTAGAGAGTTTTGTGTTAAAAACAATTTAAAGCCCTACTATCTTTATAGGCAGAAAAGACAGGCCGGCAATCTTGAAAACACCGGCTATGCAAAGCCTAATAAAGCTTGTATATACAATATAGATTCCATGGAGGAAATGTGTAGCATTATAGCCTTGGGGGCAGGTGGAATTTCTAAAATAATAGATTTAGATAGCGACAAAATAATCAGAAGCGCCAATATGATGGACGCGCGCCGCTACATAGAAAGAATAGATTTAATGATTGATAAGAAAAAGGAACTTATACGCCGCTTTGCTCCTGTACGCTGATATATTCTTCAAGCGTAATATCTGCATCGCGCATGTATATGCTGTGAATTTTTCCTACATAGCGTATATGCCAAGGCTCGTGTTTAAAGCCTGTAATATCTTCCTTGCCTAAGGGGTAGCGCAGTATAAAGCCGTATTCCCAGCAGTTTTTGGCGAGCCATTTGGCTTGCTCCGTATCCCCAAAAGAAAATCCGGGAACGGTAATATCGAATGCCAAGCCGCTGTGGTGTTCGCTTGTGCCAACCGGTGCCACTTCCCTTGAAGTGGCTTTTTCAGCTTGCTCTGCGCTTAGCTGTTCGCCCGTTGCTTCGCCGCTTATATACTGCTGCATACGCTTATCAAAAAGATTCTGTTGTTCTTCTAATGTGCGGTAGCCTTCGCTAACTTGCCAAGGCTTAATGCCCTGAAGTTGTGCGGCTTTAATCATCTGTCCAAGCGCCAAAACAGCCTCTTTGCTGGCTTTTTCGCCATTTTCTTTTATTATTATGGTATCTTCGTCCAATATAGACCTTATTTCAACCAAGTCTTTAGGCGTATATTCTTCCTTAAATGGGTGCGTGCGGTTTATTAGCACGGGCAGATTTGCTACATCAGGCAGTACAGGTACCGGTGTTACAACAATTTTATGTGCATCATCTCCGTATAGCATGGCTAATGTGGAGCTACCCGCAATGCCGTCTGCGGTAAGGTTGTGTTGCTTTTGGAAAAGCTTTACGGATTCTTTTGTGGCACTGCCAAACTGCCCGTCTATTTCGCCATCATAAAAGCCTAAATCTTTTAATTTCTGTTGTAAGTCCTTAACTTCGGTGCTTATAGAACCCATGCGCAGAAGCGCTTCTGTCGCCTCAGCATAAAGCATGGGCGGAGCGATGCTTGGCGTTGGGGTAATGCTGCTTAAATATGTATATTCCTCGTCTGTTTTTTGGGCGGACATTAAAAACATGGCGCCCACGGCAAGGCTTATCACAATTAAAAATATTATTATGCTTGAAAACAGGCTTATCTGTTTGTTTTTCATGGTTCCTCCTTATAAGTTCAATTGAAAGTATACTTATGTACTTCGTATGTGTCAACAAGTTGAACGCTTTTATAAAGCGTGGTAGAATTAGGCGAAAACCTTGGGAGGTATTATGAAAAAAGTAGTCTTTTTTGATTTGGACGGCACACTGTTAAACACTCTGCCGGACATTGCAAACAGTATGAACCGTGCGTTAAATAAAATCGGCTTAAAAAGCCACCCCGTTGAAGCCTATAAGCTCTTTACGGGCAACGGTTCAAAGGTGCTTGCAGAAAAAGCCTTAGGCGGTAATACAGAGCATTTTGACGAGCTATATAATCTATACAGAGAAGACTATGCACAAAACAGCCGCATTTACACAAAGCCCTATAATGGAATTATAGAAATGCTTGACGAGCTTAAAAAAGCCGGTTGTATACTTATTGTCTATACAAATAAGGACAACAGCGACGCGCAGGATGTTATAAGCTATTATTTTAAAGACAAATATTTTGATAAAATCCAAGGCCGTGTGGATGGTTTCCCTCCAAAGCCGGATCCTGCACTTGCAAAAAATATTCTTAAAACCATGGGCTTAGAAGAAGGTGTTGAGCTATACTACTTGGGCGACACCAAGACGGACATGCAATGCGCCCGCAATATAGGTGCCGTAAGCATTGCGGTAACATGGGGTTTTCAGGATAAAGACATGCTAATTACAGAAAACCCGAATTTTTTTGTAGACACACCCAATGAAGCTGTAAACATTATTTTAAAAGGAGCGAATAATGCTTAAGGCAGTTATATTCGATATGGACGGTGTGCTTTTTGACACCGAGCCAATAGGCGTTAACGCCAACATAGAAGCCGCAAAGCGTCAGGGCTTTGTTATGACTTATAAAGAATCTCTAAGCACGCTTGGGCAAACTGCGGAGCGCTCTTTAAAAATACTTAAAGACCTTTTGCCCGGGCTTGATATAGATAAATTTAATTTAGATTATGCGGAATATTTAGACGGTGCGACAAAATGCAGCGTACCTTTAAAACCCTATGCAAAGGAAGCCATAACAATGGCTAAAGATTGCAATATATTATGTGCGCTGTGCTCATCAAACTCTAAAGACAGAATAGATAGGTATTTAAGGCTGTCGGGCTTTACAGGGCTTTTTGATGCAATAGTTTCAGGAGACGACGGTGCAAAATCCAAACCCGCGCCCGATATGTACTTATTGACCGCCGAAAAATTAGGCGTATTGCCGGAACATTGCCTTGTGTTTGAGGATTCCACGGCAGGGCTTAAAGCGGCATACACAGCCCAAATGAAAACCTATATGGTGCCGGATTTATTGCCATATTCGGAAGAATACGCGGCCTTTTCGCACGGTTTTATATCGAGCCTTAAAGATGCGCCACAGCTATATAAATTGCTATGAGTATAATTGTTTTATCTGTCGGTAAAATAAAAGAAAAGTATTTTAACGACGCAATAAAAGAATATTTAAAAAGAATTTCCCGCTTTACTAAAGTAGAAGTTATAGAAATAAAGGACGAGCCGGAACCCAAAAACGCAAGCCCTGCGCAAATTGAAAGGACAAAGCAAATAGAGGGAGAAAGGCTTTTATCCAAAATAACTCCAGACGATTTTGTAATAGCCCTTGCAATAAAGGGGGAGGAGCTTTCAAGCGAAAGCTTTGCAGAGCGCATTAAAAAGGCGCTTGACAGTTCAAGACGTATTGTGTTTTTAATAGGGGGCTCAAACGGTTTAGCGGAAAACGTATTATCAAGAGCCAATAGGGAGCTGTCTTTTTCGAGTTTTACATTCCCACATCAGCTGATGCGTGTAATACTTTTAGAACAGCTTTACCGTGCATGCAAAATCAACGCAAACGAAAGGTATCATAAATAGATGCTGCTTACACAATTGCGCCTGCATGATTTTAGGAACTACCATCAGCTTTCGTTTACGCCGCATAATGGCATTACCGTAATTATGGGAGAAAACGGCGCGGGCAAAACAAACCTTTTGGAGGCAATACACCTGTGTTGCCTTGGCAAGAGCCACCGCACCAATAACGACAGGGATATGATCCGCACGGATTTTGAAACCTGCGGCGTGCATGCAAGGGTTATGCGCAGCTACGGTTTAAACGAAGTGGGCGTGCGTATTTATAAGAAAAACCGCCGTAAAAAGCTTATATATGTAAACGGCAAAATAGTTCCCCGCATAGGCGACATGATGGGCTATGTAACCTGTGTTATGTTTGCGCCTGAAGATTTGGATATTATAAAAGGCGGCCCCCAACTAAGGCGCCGCTATATAGATATGCTGCTTTCAAAAAGCGACCCTGCATATTTTTTTGCTCTTCAAAGCTATAACAACGTGTTAAAACAGCGCAATGCACTTTTAAAAACCGTAGGCAAGGGAGAAAGAGCTGATGTTTTAGATATTTGGGACGAGCAATTAAGCCTAAAATGTGCTCCCTTGGTTGAAAGACGGCGCAAAGCAATAGAAATGCTAAACGGCCTTGCAGCAGAACAGTACAACAATATATCCGGCAAGAAAAACGAAACATTTACAATAGAGTACGACAGTCAGCTAAAAAACAGTCTATCGCCTGCAGAAGACCTGTATAAATTGCTGAGCAAAAGTCGCGCGGACGATATACGCAGGCAGAGCACCTCATACGGCCCTCACAGGGACGATATAAGCATGTTGCTGCTTGATAAAGACATGAAGTCCTTTGCTTCGCAGGGGCAGATTCGCACCGCAGCGCTTGCTTTAAGGCTTTCAGAGATGGACATATTATATAAAAAGCACAAGGAAGCACCCATATTGCTTTTGGACGATGTTTTGAGCGAGCTTGACGAAATACGCCGCGTAAGGCTTATACAGTGCCTAAAAGCTACACAAACCATTATTACCTGCACAGACATGGACGACCTGCGTGGCGCCAAACCGGATTGTATTTTGCGAGCTAAAGCGGGCGTTATAAGCTGATTAATTATAAGTTAAAGGGAATATTTAGCACAGCTTTGCGCCAAGATTTTAGGAATTTTTCGGTACTCTGTATGCGGAGCGCTCTATCTTCATATAAGGCTTTTTTTGCTATGTAGTATAAGCTTTCTTTAGCGTCAGTACCTGTTAAAGCGCCCCCCAAAACATTCATTGCAAGGACACCCATAGAGTATACGGTAACCCTTTCGTCAAGCATTGTGTTTTGGTAGCATTCGGGCGCTAAGTAAACAGAAGAACCTTGAAGCCTGCCTGTGTTTTGGAAGGGCATTTTAACAAAGCCGTTTATGCTGCTTAATTTTAGTGTTGATTTTTTAATGTCAAACAGGAATTTAGAATCGCTAAGACCTGCAGCGATATAATCCCTATGCGAAAGGGAATTAAAAAAATCAAACACATTATCAAGCATTTTAAGGCGTATAGGCAGGGGAAGGCTGTGTATTTGTTTTTTATATAAGGTAAGCGGCCCTATGGGTATAGAATATATAAAATCAAACACCATAAGAAAGCCTTTAGGAAATTCTTGTGTATAAACTAAATTCGCCAAGGCCTCATGCTTAAATGTCTCATAAAGTCCCGCGGCGTTTGTTAAGCGTTCTATAGCCTTTTCCGGTTTTCCTATATAGTTTTTAGGCTGTGCGCCCGCATATTTTAAAAAATATTTTCTGCCGTTTTTTTCGGCGCCGAAACAAATATTGCCTGAAGTAAGCTCGTCGTAAACCGCAAATACATTGTCAAACTCATTTAAAAAGTTAAAATCGCAGTCCGCTTTCAATAAAACGGTTTTACCCGCTATATTTTTTTGGAACATAGTTAATCCCTTATAAAAGAATCATACAGCCTATGTATGGTCTTTGGCAGGTCATCTTCGTTAATACCTATAATAAGGCTTAACTCACTTGGTGCAAATATGATGGAGTTTATAAGTATGCCCTGCTCTGCAAGAGCAGTGAATAGCCTTGCGGCTACACCTATTTTTTTTGACATTCCGCTGCCGACTACTGCGACCATTGCTAAGTTATCTATAAAGTGTATGCTGTCGGCCTGCGTTTCTTTTAGAATATCCCGCCTTATATCCTCTTTGTAAGGCAAAAGGTTATCTGTAGGTATCACTATACTCATGGCGTCTATGCCAGTTGGCATATGGTCAAAATTCAAACGGTATTTTTCGAGCACCTGCAACACCTTTCTACCAAAGCCGTGCTCTGCGTTCATGCGCACTTTTTCTATCATGATGGCGCTGAAACCCTTTTGCCGGCTATACCTGTAATAAGTGGAGCTTGCCCTGCATACTGTGGTGTGTAGTTTATAAGGGTACCGGGGTGTAGTGGGTCGTTTGTATTGCGCACTTGGGTGGGAATGCCGGCATTTCTAACAGGAAACACGGCATCTTCGTGCAAAACGGAAGCCCCCATATATGATAGCTCTCTAAGCTCCCTGTATGTCATCTGTTGTATAAACTTGGAGTCCGGCACTATACGTGGGTCCGCTGTGCGGAAACCGCATACATCTGTCCAGTTTTCGTATATGTCGGCGTTTACACCCCTTGCTATAAGCGCACCCGTTACATCGCTCCCGCCACGGGAAAACACATGGCAGTTGCCGTTATCGTCAAAGCCGTAAAAGCCGGGAATAACGCCTTTTTTGAGCGGCAAAAGCTTTTCCTGTATAAGATTTTGCGTTTCGCTTTGGCTTAAACTGCCGTCTTGGTTGAAGCGTATAATGTCTTTAGCGTCCACAAAAGGGAAGCCTAAGTGTTTTGAAAGCAATATGGCGTTTAAATATTCGCCACGGCTTGCTGAATATGCTAAGGAAGCGTCGGATTGAATGTTTTTCTCTACAATTTTTAGCTCTTTTAAAAGCGGTTCTATGCCAATACTAAGATCTTCGGCTATTTCAATAAAGCGTTCGCTTATTTTATTAAAAAGTTTGCTTATATCTTCGCCTTTTTTAGCCATATTGTGGCATTCTATAAGCATATCCGTCACTTTTTTATCTTCGGGGTTTCTTTTTCCGGGGGCGCTCGGTACTATAAAAAGGCGGAGCGGATCGCTCTCGACTATATTTTTGACCTTAATAAACTGCTTTGAATCGGCAAGGGAGCTCCCGCCAAACTTTGCAACCTTCAAACAAGCCACCGCCTTTCGTTTGACAAATATTGTAATGATTGCGGGCTGCACTGTCAACTTTTCATATAAAAAGTATGGGGGATTGAAATGAAACTTATTTTATAGTATGATATATGCTAATTGAATATCGCTTATCAAGAGTGGGGGAGGGACTGGCCCTGTGAACCCCGGCAACCGCTTATGCAAGGTGCCAAATCCAGCAGCGAAAGCTGACAGATAAGTCACATTTTGGCTTGTCTGCGCGATAAGCCTTTTTCAATGCAAAAAACTGTCTTAAAAGAAAGGACTAACTAAATGAAAAGACAATTTGCTTCAGAATCCGTAACAATGGGACACCCTGATAAGCTGTGCGATCAGGTGTCCGACGCTATATTAGACGCCATTTTAGAAGATGACCCAAATGCCCGTGTCGCATGCGAAACCTGCACAACCACAGGCCTTATACTTGTTATGGGCGAAATAAGCACCAAAACCTATGTACCTATACCTGATATTGTTAGAAAAGTAGTGCTTGACATAGGCTATAACGATTCCGCCTTGGGATTTGACGGTCATTCTTGCTCGGTGCTTACGGCAATTACCGAACAATCGGCGGATATAAGCGATGGTGTAAGCCGTGCGCAGGAAACGAGAGATAATAAAGACGCTAAGCAAATTTTGGGTGCCGGAGACCAAGGCATGATGTTTGGCTTTGCCTGCAACGAAACTCCGGAATATATGCCGACCCCTATAGTGTATTCGCATAGGCTTACCCGCAGAATGGACGAAATAAGAAAGAGCGGAAAATTTAACTGGATGCGCCCGGACGGCAAATCTCAAGTTACAGTAAGCTACGAAGGCTATAAACCCGTAAGCATAGACAGCGTTGTTATTTCAACCCAGCACGATGCAGACATAAGCCAAGAAGAAATAAGAAAAGAGATGATGGAGCACGTAATAAAGCCCATACTTCCGGAAGAACTTTTAAATGCACAAACTCGCTACTATGTAAACCCAAGCGGCAGGTTTGTAATAGGAGGCCCTGCAGGGGACAGTGGCTTAACCGGCAGAAAAATTATAGTCGATACCTATGGTGGTTTTGCACCGCACGGCGGCGGCTGCTTTAGCGGTAAGGATCCGACAAAAGTCGACAGATCCGCCGCATATGCTGCACGCTATATAGCTAAAAATATAGTGGCATCGGGTCTTGCCGAAAGGTGCGAGGTAGCGCTTGCCTATGCAATAGGCGTTGCGGAACCTGTAAGCTACCGCATAGACTTGTTTGGCACAGGCAAGGCGGACGAAGGCAAAATCGCCCGCTACATAAGGGATAATATAGACTTAAGCCCTGGTGGCATAATAGAGAAACTCGACCTTAGAAGACCTATTTATCGTCAGACCGCGACCTATGGCCATTTTGGCAGAAACGACTTGGATCTGCCTTGGGAAAGACTCGACTTGGCAGAACAGCTAAAGCGTAAGTTTTAAATAATACTAATCTTAAACCTTAATGCTTTGATAAACTTGTCTTTTTCCATTTTTGCTTCACCTCTCTCAGTCGGCTTTGCAAAAAAGAAAAAATCCTGCGTAACTCTATGCATTAACGATTTGGATTAGTATAAATATATAAAAATCTCCCGTGCCACTATGTGTAAACCACAAAGCACGGGAGTTCTTTTATTAAAGTTTATTACATAGTTCCAAAATAAACCTTTTTATTGAAGCTTGCAATAAAGTCTCAAAGCGTATCTTTTTATTGCAGTTTATTATACAGTTCCCAAGTAAGCCTTTTTAACGGCTTCGTTTTTGGAAAGCTCTTCTGCTGTACCTTCAAGCACTATTTTGCCCGTTTCAAGCACGTACGCCCTGTCTGCTACGGAAAGCGCCATTGTGGCGTTTTGCTCTACTAATAGCACTGTTGTGCCCTCGTTGTTTATCTCGTTTATTATGCCGAATATTTCGCTTACAAGTATAGGAGCTAAGCCCATGGAGGGTTCGTCCATCATAATAAGCGAGGGGTTTGACATAAGAGCTCTACCTATTGCAAGCATTTGTTGCTCGCCACCGGAGAGCGTTCCTGCGGTTTGGTGGCGGCGCTCTTTAAGGCGGGGGAAATGCTCGTAAACTCTTTCCGCGTCTTGCGCTACCATGTTTCTGTCCTTGCGGGAAAAAGCACCCATTTCAAGGTTTTCCTTGACACTCATTCTGGCGAAAACACGCCTGCCCTCAGGCACGTGCGCCATGCCGTTGTATATTCTTTCATGTGCTGGAAGGTGTAATAAGTTTAGGTTTTTAAAGTCTATGGATCCGCTTTTTACGGGAACTAAGGCCGATATGGCGTTTAGCGTTGTAGTTTTGCCGGCACCGTTTGCGCCTATAAGCGTTACTATTTCACCTTCGTTTACATGGAAGCTTATACCCTTTAAAGCCTGTATGGCGCCGTAATAGACGGATAAATCCTTTACTTTAAGCATGCTTCTTCCCCCTTAACTTCACCCGTATTGTCCGCCATGCCAAGATATGCCGTTATAACGTCCTTGTTTACGGCGATTTCTGCCGGCGTACCCTCTGCTATTATGTTGCCGTAGTTAAGCACATATATGCGCTCGCATATACCCATAACAAGCTTCATGTCGTGCTCTATTAGAAGTATGGCGACTGAGAAACGTGTGCGTATCTTTTTTATGGTTTCCATAAGCTCTATGGTTTCGGTAGCGTTCATGCCGGCGGCGGGTTCGTCAAGCAAAAGCACCTTAGGGTTAGTGGCCAATGCACGGCAAATTTCAAGCTTGCGCTGAAGCCCATAGGGGAGGGAGGCAGCGTTGTCGTCCGCATAATCCTCCATGTCAAACACACGCAGAAGCTCCCTTGCTCTTATGTCTATGCCGCGCTCTTCACCGGAAAATTGGCTGTTGCGCACCATGCCCTCTATAGGGGAGTAGCGCATTCTTGTGTGGAAAGCGACTTTTATGTTTTCAAGCACGGTCATGGATTTAAAAAGCCTTATGTTTTGGAAAGTTCTTGCTATACCGTTGTTGGTTATTTCGTGTGTAGGTTTGTTTATAATAGAATTATTTAAAAGAATTATATCGCCCTTGGTGGGAGTATAGACGCCTGTTAAAAGGTTAAAAATGGTAGTTTTGCCGGCACCGTTTGGGCCTATAAGCCCCACTATTTCGTTGTCCTTTAAGCTTATGTTTATGTCCTTTGCGGCTACAAGCCCGCCAAAGCAAATGCCAAGGTCAACGGTGTTTAAGACGGGCTGGTCTTCCCATACATCGTAATGCGGCTGGAAAGGAAGTTTAGGCTTTGCGTCCTTTCTCTTGAAGTGTTTGCGGTAATAAGCCGTTGCATTGTCTATTGCAAGATTTAAAGAGAATTCGCTTGTACCCATAAGGCCTGTGGGTCTGAATATCATCATAAGAACAAGCGTCAGCGAATATATAACCATGCGCCATGCGGCAAATTCCCGCAATAGCTCTGGCAAAGTTACAAGCACTGTTGCAGATATTATGGAACCCGTAATAGAGCCCATACCGCCAAGCACCACTATTACCAAATATTCTATGGACTTGTTAAAGTCAAAATATTTGGGGGTAAGCATGCCTATCTGGTGGGCGTGAAGGCCACCTGCGATACCTGCGAAAAACGCAGCCAATGTAAAGGCGAGCAGTTTATAGTATGTGGTGGGGATACCGGTGGCCTCTGCCGCTACTTCGTTTTCCCTTATAGATAATATAGCTCTACCATGGCGGCTTCTACCCAATGTAAATATGCTCGTAACTACTACTACCATTATCCAAAATACAACGGCAAACTGCACGGCGGAGGATTCCTTTGGTGTTGCTGCAAGCTTTCTTGACATACGGCTTATACCGGTAAGCCCTGCAGCGCCGCCGGTGATGCTTAGGTTTTGTATTATGACGCGGATAATTTCACCAAAACCTAATGTAATTATTGCAAGGTAGTCGCCCTTAAGCCTAAGTGCCGGCATGCCTATAAGGAAACCGCATACTGCAGCCAGCAGTCCGCCTGCAACAAGTGCTATTGCAAGCGAAAGCCCAAAGGGCATGTCAGGCAGTGCCTTTGTTATAATGCCTGCAGTATAAGCTCCGACCGACATAAAACCCGCATGCCCTAAACAGAGCTGCCCAAGCATGCCGGTGGTAAGGTTTAGGCTGACCGCCATTATAATGGATATAAGTATACTTATTAATATACTGCTGTAGTAGTTATTTATACTACCGTTTGATATAAGACTAAATATTATGATGAATATGGCCAGCAGTGAAAAAGTGTTTAAGGCATAAGCGTGCGTTTTATTTTTAACCATTTTCACACCTTCTCTCTTATACTTTTGCCAAGAAGCCCTGCGGGCTTAAACAGCAATATAACAATAAGTATTCCGTATACAACGGCGTCACTCATCTTGGAGGAAATATAGCCCTTTGTAAGGCTTTCCGCAATACCTAAAAGGAAACCGCCAAGAACGGCACCGGGTATTAGGCCAATGCCTCCAAGCACGGCTGCTATAAACGCTTTAACGCCGGGGAGCGAGCCTAAGGTAGGTGAAACCGAGGGGTATGCAATACAATAAAGTACCGAGCCAATGCCCGCCAAGGCACAGCCTATTGCAAATGTAAGCGTTATGGTGTTGTTTACGTTTATGCCCATAAGCACTGCGGCGTCCATATCTTCTGACACTGCTCGCATGGATTTACCCGCCTTGCTTGTTAATACAAAAGCTTGCAAAGCCATCATAACAAGAAGCGAAACGCCAAACGTAAGCATGGTTGTAAAGCTTATATGTACGCTACCTAAAGCGATGGGTTCCACGTTTAAACTTATGGGGTAGGGCTTTGGCGTAGGCGTAAAAATAAGCAATGCCAAGTTTTGAAGTAACATGCTAACACCTATTGCCGTTATAAGAGATGATATTTTAGGGGAGTTGCGCAAAGGCTTATAGGCGACTTTTTCTATTAAAACTCCAAAAAGTACGCATACGGCTATTGATGATATTATTGCTACTACCGGCGAAAAACCGAGCGAGCCTATGGCGATAACCACAGTATAGGCTCCTATCATCAATATATCTCCGTGTGCGAAGTTTATAAGCCGTATAATGCCGTATACCATGGTATACCCTAAGGCTATTAAAGCGTATATGCTTCCCACGTGCAAACCGTTTATTAACTGGCTGATAAATAATGTCAATGTTTTCTCCTAACCGCTATTATATAAAGCGCAAAAACTCGTAAAAGGGGCATCGTTATGTATGTCTTGTCCATAACAGATGCCCCTTATGTATACCGTTATATTGCTATAGCCTTATCAGGGATCCACTCTTTCAACGAAAATCTTGTTGCCGTTTTCGTCAAATGTAGTGAAGAAAGCGCTCTTAATCGGGTCATTGTGTTCGTCAAATGTTATGTTGCCCGTAACGCCCTGCACGTTTGTTTCCTTCATGGCTTTAACAACAGCGTCAAACTCGAAAGATTCGGCTTTTTCAAGGGCTTTTGTAAGCACTAAAGCTGCGTCGTATGCGGTAGCCGAGAAAGCGAGTGATGGCTTTTCACCGTATTTGGCTTCATAGCCGGACAGGAATTTCTGTGTCAGTTCGCCTTCTGCGTCGTTGCTGAAGTGGTCTGAGTAAACAACATTTGTAAGCAAGGAGTAGTCGCCTATGGAGTCGGTTACGTTTGAAATGCCGTCCGCACCGTAGAAGGGAACATCAAGGCCTATTTCTTTTGCCTGTTTAAGTATGTAGGCTGCGGGTTGCCCGTAGTAGGGAAGGAAAATAGCAGAAGGGTTAGCGTTCTTTAAGTTGGTAAGCTGGGATTTAAAGTCAACGTCTGAAAATGCGGCGGATTCGGTTACGACTATATTTAAGCCGAGCTTTTCGCATTCCGCTACGAATGTATCGTACAGACCTTTTGAGTACTCGTCTCCAACGTCATAAAGGAGACCTATGTTGTCAACACCCTTTGAATTCATGTAGCGTGCTATCAAAACCGCTTGGAACGGGTCTATAAAGCAGGTTCTGAAAACATTGGGACGGTCGGTTGTGATTTCGTATGCGGTGGAGGAAGCGGATATCAATGGCATACCGTCTTCTGCGGCGATTACCGCAACCGCCTTGGTTACGTTTGTAAGCACTGCGCCTATTATCCCTACAACGCCCTCGTTTTCTAAGAGACGGTAGTAGGCCGCTTGGCCGACAGCGGGGTCGCCTTGGCTATCTATCCAGACCATTTCGACCTTTTTGCCGTTTATGCCGCCTGAATTGTTAAGCTCTTCCATAAAAAGATCAACGCCGTTTTTAACCGCTAGACCGTAAGTTGCAGTGGGACCGGTAAGTACGCCGATGCCGCCAATCTTAATAATCTCCTCAGCGGGTGCGCTAATAATCGAAGATAGCACCATAGACATCATAAGTAGTAGTAGTAACAGTTTTTTCATCGGACATACCTCCTTTGTTTATTGACCGGCTTTACAACCGGTATTGCGTTATAATACAACATTAAAAATAATTATGCAATACCGCATAGCATAGCTTTATGTTTTCAAATTGTTTTATATATTTTTTTATGCACTTGACATTGCATTTGCTTTATATTTACAATGTATATAACAAGTTTTGGAGGTCGTATCGTGATAAAACTCATAGCCCTTGATATGGACGGAACCTTGCTTGACAGCAGGTCCCAAATAAGCCAATTTAATATGGACACTATAAAAAAAGCCCAGTTAAAGGGCTTAAGGGTTGCCATATGCACGGGACGGTTCCCTGAAAACATAAAGATTATGTTGGACGATATAGGTTTACAATGCGACATAATCGCATTAAACGGTGCCACCGTGGACACCAATGGCAAGAGAATACATCAGGCTTTTTTACCTATAGATATAGGCAAAGAAGTCTTTGAAATGCTTGAAAAGCATGACGCAAAATACGTTATGTTTCAAGACCACAGGATTATAACCCGCAAGGAAGATACAATTTACCACGCAGAAAAGCTCTACGGCGAAAGGCTTAAGGCGGAATACGGCGTTTCTTTTGAGCGTGGGTACGAAGCTGCAAAAAAAGCCGTAAGCGGGGGAGTATCAAAGTTTTTTGTGTTTGATTCTCCGGAAAACACCGCGGTGCTAAACGAAATGTATGGCTATGTAAAAACTGTCGAAAATGTGGACGTTACAAGGTCCGGCCCACATAACTTTGAAGTTATGCCCAAAAATACGGGTAAGGGTGTAGGCATACAAAAGTTGGCGGAGTTTTATAATATACCAATGTCTGAAACTATGGCCGTGGGTGACCATGAGAACGATATAACTATGATACGTGCGGCAGGACTTGGTGTTGCCATGGGCAATGCTATTGATTTAATTAAAAAAGAGGCCGATGTAATAACCGATACAAACGACCAAGACGGCGTGGCAAAAGCTATTTTACACTACGCTATGGGAGAAGAAGCCCTGTAATAAACAAACGGGTCGCTTATAATGCAGTCCGGTTCGTTGTTTATTATGTTTCTAACGGAATGCAATACTTCTTCTAAGTCATCTTCTCCTATAAGTATTTCTGTTACGACGGAAGCACCGTATTCTTCTTTTTCTATATCAATGCGAGAGTCTTGCTCAAAACTATATTTAACTTTATCCCAAACAGAATAGGGAAAATCAAACATTATACGCCTGCAAAGCTGCATTGTTATAATTTGTGATGCTGTAATTGCAAGCGAACAGCCCTTTGTGTATGCGCGCACAAGCCCGCCGGCGCCGAGCAACACGCCGCCGAAATACCGTGTAACGACCACGCAAAGGTTTACAAGTTCGTTATTTTGTAAAACATTCATTATAGGTATTCCGGCGGTGCCCTGCGGTTCGCCGTC
The DNA here is from genome assembly GCA_030532025.1 of Eubacteriales bacterium. GTDB lineage: Bacteria > Bacillota > Clostridia > Christensenellales > Aristaeellaceae > DTU024. The sequence continues at coordinate 10,105 of JAUNLY010000004.1, read as the reverse complement.
GTCGCTGTAACGCATAATGCCGGCGTTTGCGCCTATTATGTAGGCATAGCAATTATGCGATGCCTGTGCATGTTTTTTCTGTATTTTTTCGATAAAGTCTTTAGCCGCTTCCTCCGTTTCGCATGGCATGGCATGGCCGATGAAGCGGCTTTTTTTAATTATAATTTCTTCTTCGGAGAAATTTAGAATGGTTTTATAGGGTTTTATTGCATTACCAGTCTGCAATGGTTTTTCTTTCCGCGGCGAAGCATAAGGCCGTCTTCCTTTTTAATGTCTTCGGCATCTATTCTAATATCAACATCGCTTACCCTTTCGCCGTCCATGTATATTGCACCCTGCGCTATCATTTTGCGTGCATCGCTCTTTGAGGTGCAAAGGCCGCATAGGCTCAATAGGTTTGTAAGCCTGTTGTCTTCTTCAAGCATTTGGGGTGTAACTATAAATGTGGGCACATCGTCAAGACTGCCGTCTTTTTCAAATAGAGCGGCGGAGGCTATCTGTGCTTTTTCCGCTTCCTCTTCTCCGTGGACGAGTTTGGTACATTCGTAAGCCAATACTTTTTTAGCTTCGTTTATTTCGCTGCCCTGAAGTGCGCTTAATTTTCTTACTTCGTCCATAGGTAGGAATGTAAGCATGGATAGGCATTTGCTTACATCTGCGTCCGCTATGTTTCTCCAGTACTGGTAGAACTCGTAGGGGGTGCAAAGCTCTGCATCAAGCCATAACGCTCCTTTTTCTGTCTTGCCCATCTTGGTGCCTTCGCTTGTAAGAAGCAAATTAAATGTGCAGGCGAATGCGGATTTTTGCTCTTTACGGCGTATAAGGTCTGCGCCGGCAAGCATATTGCTCCACTGGTCGTCACCACCCATTTGAAGAGTGCAGTTGTATTTCCTGAATAGCATTAAAAAGTCATATGCTTGCATAAGCATATAGTTAAATTCCAAAAAGGTAAGCCCACGTTCGTAGCGTTGTTTGTAACATTCCGCCGCAAGCATACGGTTTACGGAGAAGTTAACGCCTACTTCGCGCAAAAAGTCAAGATAATTAAGCTTTGTAAGCCAGTCGGCGTTGTTGGCTATCATGGCCGCGCCATCGTCAAAGCTTATAAAACGGGAGAGCTGCTTTTTAATGCTTGCTACGTTTTTCTGTATGGTTTCAACGGTCATCATCTTGCGTAAATCGGTCTTGCCGGAGGGGTCGCCTATCATACCTGTACCACCCCCAACCAGAGCAATAGGCTTGTGGCCCGCTTTTTGCATATGCGCCATTGCTATTATCGGTATAAAATGGCCAAAGTGAAGGCTTGACGCAGTAGGGTCAAAGCCCACGTAAAATGTGGTGGGTTCTTTTTCCAGCTGTTTATAGAGTTCTTCCTCGTAGGTTACCTGTGCTATAAAGCCACGTTCTTTTAATGTGTCAAGTATGTGCATTTTTATTCTCCTTGTTCGTCAAATACTTCTTTTAATATGTCCATGCCTTTTTTTATTGTTTCTATATCGGCATTAGAAAAGTTAAGCCTAAATGTGTTTTCATGCCCACCTTGGGGGTAAAAGGGAGCGCCCGGCACAAATGCTACGTTTTTTTCTAAAGCTTTTTTGAAATAGTCGTTTACGTTTTTACCTTTGGCAATCTCCGCAAAAATGAATAGTCCGCCGGAGGGCTCGGTGTATTTAGTTACCGCCTTTATGTTTTTCAAACCATCAAGCATTGTGTTTAGCTGTTCGCCGTAGACTTTGCAGGCGTTAATAACAATATCTTTCAGTAAATTACGTTTTAAAAACTCCGTAACTATCGCTTGGTTAAGGTTTGGCGTGTGAACATCTGCAGACTGCTTGCATATAGTAAGCTTTCTTATTAGATTTTTGTCCGTTGCAACAAAGCCTACACGAAGCCCAGGGGATATAACTTTAGAAAAACTACCGAGCAATGCTACCCAACCATCTTTATCAAAGGACTTTATAGTCGGCAGGTTTTCGCCCTTGTAGCGCAGGCAATGGTAGGGGTCATCTTCTGCTACTATCATTTTATATTCTGCTGCCATCTCGGCTATAGCTTTCCTGCGCTCAACATTCATTGTAATACCCGTGGGGTTTTGAAAGGTGGGTATGGTGTAGAGCATTTTAGGATTGTACTGTTTAATTTTTTGCTCAATATCTTCTAATACAATGCCGTGCTCATCGCTCTCAAGCGGCACTAAATTCGCTTCAAATATTTTAAGGCATTGTAAATTGCCTATAAAAGTGGGGCTTTCAACAAGCACGGTATCTCCAGGGTTAAGGCAGGCTTTACATAACAGGTCCATAGCCTGTGAAGAACCGCTTACGGGCAGTATTTCATCTTCCGAAACATCTGCGCCAAATTCTTCTTTTATATATTTTACAAGCACCTCTATTAAAGGCCTATAGCCCTCCGTAGGCCCATATTGCAAAAGTTTTTTGCCGTTGCTTAAAAGCAACTCGTGGGCGATTTCCGCCACCTGTTTATCCGGCAGGGCGAAATTGCCAGGGTTGCCGCCGGCAAACGAAATCATACCGGGCTTTGCAGTGAGCTTTAAAAGCTCTCTTATTGCCGATCCTGTAATTGGCTCCAAACGTTTTGCATAAGATATGTCTGCCATATTCCCTCCTTCAAAAAAAGCCTCCTTCAGAAATATCTGAGGAAGGCGAATTATCGCGGTACCACTTCCGGTTCGGTGCAAAGCACCCTCATGGAGTAAATCCTGCGCTGTAAGCGGCGCACCGCCGGACACCTACTGTTTTCAATGCCGTGCTCCGGGATGTATTCGGCTGCATCTTCTGTACCCTTGCACTGACCGGATACTCTCTGAAAGAAAACCACAGCTTACTCTTTCCCTTCATCGCAAAAGGATTATAGCAACACAAAAGTCCAAATGTCAAGCGTATTTGGCTTTACAATAAACAATATAAAAACCATGTATCCTGTGTGGTAATGTTTTAAACGCAATGCTATAATAATTTTAAGGAGGTTTTGTATGAATGCGGAAATAGATATAAGGGGTGTAAAGCTATACACGCCAAGGCTTACGCTTCGCGAATGGGATATGAGCGATTTAGAAGATTTTTTTGAGTACGCAAGTGTAAAAGGCGTGGGTGAAATGGCTGGTTGGAGTGCTCATAAAAACACAGAAGAAACACAAGAAATACTAAATTCTTTTATCGAACAAAAGAAAACATTTGCGATAGTTTATAATAATAAAGTTATAGGTTCGATAGGCGTTGAAAAATACGACGAGGAAATCCTGCCGGAATTTCACCACAAAAAAGGCCGTGAAATAGGTTATGTACTATCTAAAGATTATTGGGGACAAGGCCTTATGCCTGAAGCCGTAAAGGAAGTCATACGCTGGCTCTTTGAAAATAAAGAGCTTGATTTTATTGTCTGCGGCCATTTTGACGAAAACATTCAATCCCAAAAAGTGCAGGAAAAATGCGGCTTTACTCATTACAGGCGAAAAAAGTTTGACACAAGATACGGCGATGTAAAGCATGGCTGGTTATCCATATTGGAGAGATGATGCTTTCACAATAGGGCTAATAATTTGCCCCAAAGCATATGTACAGAATAAAACACAGCTTATGGAGGGAAGTTTTTGGAAAAGTCAAAACGCATACAGCAAATAGAAGAAATGGAAAAAATCTTAGACGAGCACAGCCTTGTAATTGAAAGGTTTAGGGCTGCCCTTCAAGAATTTAAAGCAAGCCAAAAAAACTACGAAAAACTTAAAAACTACTATATAAACGGCGAATATTTGAGCGATATGGATGCTTACAGCCGCGGCGAACTCCCAAAAGGCTTAAAATGCGGCGTGCTTTCTGAAGATGCCGTCTATAACCTTTTGGGCGACAACTATACATCGGCTATTGAAATGCTCGAAACTGCGACAGAGATAATAAAAAAGCACTGATAAAGTCAATATGGCTTTCCTTATTAAAGCTTTACATTAATCTTTATTAAAAAGCTTTACATATTTCTTTGCCGGCACCCATATAAAACGGTCCTCCTGCATGGGGAAAATAAGCTTCTCTTTGTCTATGGTTTCTTTTCTTGCGAGCAATGTGGCTATTTCTATTGCGGCTGCCCCCTGAAGCCTTGCGTCGTTTAGTACTGTGCCGAGCAGCACTCCGTCTTCCATAGCTTCAAGCGCTGGGGGAGTTGCGTCAACGCCAACGACCGGCATATATCTACCGTTTGTAAAGTAACCTGCGGCCTTAAGCGCATCTATAGCGCCCAAAGCCATGTCGTCGTTGTTTGATATAACGCATTCTATATTGTTTTCATACTCCGCCAAAAAAGAGGCCATAATCTGCTGTCCACGGGTCTTTTTCCAGTCTCCGCTTTCGCTACCCAGCTGTTCTGTTTTAATGCCTTTATTCTGTAAAGTTTCTATGCAGTAAAGGCTGCGCAAATATGTGTCTTGGTGGCCTTCTTCTCCCTTTAAAAGTACGTATTGTATAATGCCGTCGCCGTTTTTGTCGGCGGAAGGCGTGGTTAAAAAATAGTCGGCTATAATTTCTCCGCAGAGCATACCTTGCTGTTGTGGCTGCGTGCCGACATAGTAGGCACGGTTGTAACTTTCCATGTCTTCCCTTAGTGGCTCCCGGTTTATAAAAACGACGGGTACGTCACTTTTTTTTGCTATTTTTAAAAGATATATACAGCTCGTCCTGTCAACGGCGTTTATAATAAGCGCATCTACGCCTTTTTCTATAAGCGTCTTCATCTGCTTTGCTTGTAAGTTTTGGTCGTTAGCGCTGTTTAAAACGGTAAGACTTGTGTTATTGTCGGATAATCTCTCTATCTCGTTTACTATGGTCATCATAAATGTGTCGGCGGTGTTGTATACCATGACACCTATATGTATGTCGGCTTTTTCTGATAGCGTCAAGGGGGAATGCAAAAGCCCCACGCAAAGCATAATTATTAAAATCTTTCTTTTCATAGATATCTCCAGTCAGTTTGCCTGCAAAAGGGGGAATACAAGGCGTACGTTTTCAGAATCGAACATATTGCTTTTGGTTATCACACGCCCTATGGGAGGATCTTGCTTTACGCCGGTCAAAACTTCCGTAGCCGCTTTATAGCCGAGGGAATAGGGGGAATCCATAAGCAGAGCATAAATCTTGCCCGAAAAAATATCCTCCACTACTCTGGCGTCTATGTCATAGCCCAATATAAGCTGCGTTGAAGGCAGTTTACCGGTATTCTTAAGCTGTATTAAATATTCCGTGGCGCTTTTATCAAGCGCTATACATGCCCGCATAAGTTTAACATGCGCGGGGAGAGGGCTTTCTTTGTTGATTTTATATAAATCTATATCAGGGAATACGCTTTTAAGCCCCTCCAAACGTAAATTAACTGTAAAATCTTCATCTGCATATACGGCAAATACGGAGCGGTGTTCCGGTAGTGCTTTTGCAAGCTCTATTGCACCCGCTTTTTCGTTAGGACGGAAAGCATTTTCATCAGTGTTATCAATAATTATATAAGGAATATTGCTTATTTTCTGCACAAAGTTATCCCTGAGCGCACTTTTTTTCATAAACACTATTGCTGCATTAGGTTTTATATCCTTAAGCTGAAGCGAGCTTCTTTTGGTGGACAGCACGTGAACTATGGAGAAGTTTTTAGCAGCTGCTGCCTGTGCGCCTTCGCGCAGTTGCAGGAAAGAAAAACCCGTGTCGTCGTCGGTGGCTATTAAAAGCGTACGCTCTTTAACCGCAGGTTTTTCTCCTATGGGGAAAAAGCTTAGAAGAATAAGTACAGAAGCTACTATAAGTGGCAGGAAAACCATAAAATAATTATTTTTTCTCATCAGGCAACCCCCTTTTTATAGGTATACGTATATATATCTTGGTGCCGTAGTCTTCCTTGCTTTCTATTACAAGCCCGTATTCCTTGCCGTAGGACAGCTGTATGCGTTCATGCACATTTTTAAGCCCTATACCGCTGTTTTTGGTCTTGTCGCTGAGCAGGTTTTTAAGTTTTTCTTCTGGTATGCCAACCCCATTGTCATAAACGGTGAAAAGCAGGCAGTCATTTTCTATTTCACTTGAAATAATAATGCTCAGCTGTTCGTCGCCGTACTCATCTATTGCGTGGTTTAGAGAGTTTTCCGCAAGCGGCTGCAATATAAGTTTAATAGTTGTAAGCTCCAATGTTTCGGGCTTAAAGTGTATTTGGTAGTCGAATTTGTTTTTAAAGCGTAGCTTTTGAATTAAAAGGTAGTTGCGCACATGCTCTAATTCTTCCCGTACAGTTATCTCATGTTTGCCCTTGCTTATGGATATTCTGAACAGGCGCGCCAACGCGGAAACCATCTCTATGGATTCTTTTGTGTTGCCACGCTCCTGCATCCAAATTATTGAATCCAGAGTATTATAAAGAAAATGCGGGTTAATTTGTGCCTGCAAAGCGTTTAACTCGTGCAGGCGCTTTGTTTCCTGCTCCTGCACTATAAGCGTTAAAAGCTCCCTTATGCGGGAGAGCATAGCGTCAAAGCTGTCGGATACGAGCTGCATTTCGCGGAATATAGGTTCTTTCATGCGTGCGTTCATATCGCCTTGTTGCACTTGCATAATGGTTTTTTCAAAATCTGACAGCGGTTTTGTAATCTGTACGGATAAAAACACCGCCATACTCATGGCTATAGATGCCGTGCTTATTAAAGCTATTATAAATAGCCTTTTAAAGGAGGACTGCATCTGTGAAATTTCGTCCACATAGGCTAAGCCTACCATACGCCAGCGTGTCTGCTCTAAGGATTGTATAATATAAACGCATTCTCGTCCGTTTTGCTCGGCGCTTTTAGTGCCGAGTATGGTATCCGCGATGGGAGAGAGTTTTTCTTCTATAAGCTTTAAATCAAGCTCCGATTTAAAGCGGTGCAGCACAATGCTATCGTTTTCGTCTATTACGAATGTGTAGCCGCTTTTTCCAAGAGAGGTGTTGTTTATAAGCTGGTTGAATTTGCCGTAATCTACATCAAACATAATAACGCCTAAATGTGTTGAACCGCCCTTGCCGTAGCGGAATGCCTGCGACAGCGTTATTACATGCGAATAACGGCTGTCAAAAATAGACTGCACATGTGGCTTTGAAAAGAAGGCGGAAGAACCCTCTCTTTCTATAGTTTTTTTAAACCAGTTTTCGTGTTCAACATGGCTTATGGGCTTTCTTAAGTCGCCGTCTGCGGAAAAAATAAGCCCTCCCGTTTCGTTAAATACGGCTATATTTATTATTTCGGGGGAGCTATATTTAAGCACCTTAAGTGTATCCTGCCAAGAGACGTCCTCCGTTTTTTTGTCGGGAAGTATCGAAACTGCATATTGCATTTTGCCGAGCAAGTCGTTTGTATAGCGAGAAAAGCCCGCAACACTCTGTTTTACGGTTTCTTCTATCCTGTCCACGGCGTTTACGTGCATAAGGTTGCTCATGCGGGGGTTTAGCATCAAGAAAAGGAAAATCAGCATAAGCATAAAGGACGCAATAAAGGAAACCAATAGTATTGTGTATAGGCTGGATTTTTTCTTCATGCTTCACCGATATTCATGCGTTTAACCTGTGAAGGCGATGTGCCGTAATGTTTCTTAAAAACAAAGCTAAAATAGCTGGGGTCAGGTATGCCTATCTGCCTTGCGACTTCACTTGTCCTTAAATCCCCCTGTACAAGCAGGGTCATGGCTTTGTCCATGCGTAGCTGTGTAAGGTATTGGTGAAATGTCTTACCGGTTTCCTTTTTAAACACCATGCTGAAATAAGATGAAGAAATATGCAGGTGATTGCAAAGGCTTTCTATGTTTAAGTTTTCGGAACGGAAATTCTGTTGTATATACTGTTGCGCCTCGTTGGCTATTTTAGAGCCGGAGGTCTCCCGCTTTTGCGATATGTCGTTGCCTACCTTGGTAAACAGGTCTTCAAGCAGGTTCTGTGCATTGGACAAGGGGGGACAGCGCAAAAGCTTACCCAATGTGTTCTCAAAGCCGTGGTCGTCTATGTCTATATCCCTTATTATTTGAAACAACACCATCATAATTTCCATAAGGTAGGCGCTGTACGCTTTGTAGGTAAGCTCTGCATTTTTAAGGGGTTGTAACAGCTTTTTTATGTTTTGGCGTATTCCCTCGGAATCGTTTGTTTTTAATGCGGTGGAAAGCTGTATTATGACGCTTTCTTCGGGGGATATGGCGCCCTTGCTTCCGGGTTCTAAGTCAGACACACAAAGCACTTCGTTGTCGTCGTATATATTGCTGTAAGAAAGTGCGGAAGAAGCTTGCAATGCCAATGTAGGAAGAGACGCAAGCCCAGAACCTATGGAGCTTAAGCCTATAAGCAGATTTGTTTTTATATAGTGTTCCGCCGTATGTCTTGCTCTGTCCAATATTTCTATAAGGCGTTCCTGTTTTGTGGTTGAGTTTTCGTCCAGTAAAAACAAAACATGCGGTATGCCCTCGTGCCTAAATACAAAGGCTCGCTCGGTATCGTGTAGGGCTTCCCTAACGCAGTTCATAATGGCTAATATAAGCACATCGTAGTTTATGGCTCTGTCGGTCGTTGTCCGCCTATGTCCCGGCCTTATAATAGCGACAGCGTAAAAATATGCGCTTATATCTATTTGGTACATTGCGGCTCTTTCAAGTGCGGCCTTTTGGTTGATACCGCTTGAAATAAGCGAAGAAAGCAGCATTTCTATCAAAAGCGGCAGGCTTTCGTTGTAATTCTGCTTCATTTTTTCAAAGTTGTTAAGCCTTGCGCTTTGTTCGTCAAGTTTTAGTTTAATATTATCAAGTAAAGCAATAAACTCGTCCTTAGACACAGGTTTTAATACATAAGCCATGGTGTTAAGCTGTATTGCCTGTCTTGCATAATCAAAATCGTCATAGCCGCTTATAATAATAAACTGGCATACGGGTAACTCCTTTTGAATAGCGTTGCACATGCTAAGCCCATCCAAAAGCGGCATACGTATATCTGTTATAACTAAATCGGGCTTTAATTCAAGCGCCTTCTGGTAGCCCTCCATACCGTTTGAAGCAACATCTACAACCTTAAACCCGTGTTCTTCAAAGGGTACCACTTCTCTTAAGCCGTCGCGAATCTCCGGCTCATCGTCAACTAACAGCAATGTATACATTATACCACCTCGTAGCCATACTAATTTCAAGCCTTAATGCTTTTATAAATCTGTCTTTTTCCATTTTTGCTTTACTTCATTTTGGAAACTAAGTTTATTATTAGCTCCACTCGATTTTATAAAAAAATCCTGTGCAACTCTTTGCATTAAGGTCTTCATTTAGTTTTATTATGCTTTTTTTATTGCGACCTGTCAACGACTGTAAATTCTGGAATAAAAAAACCCGAAAACTAAAGAGCTTTCGGATAGTTTAAACTTTGGTGGACGAGAATTATATGCCTAACGAAGAAGGGTTGATTTGTGAAGCTATACTTGATAAGTTGCCATAATGTTGCGTACCCCCCTAAGCACCCGCTCCGGTAGGTGCTTTTTGATTAGGAAGGAGTAGGTGATTAAAGTTACAATTTTGACAAAGAGTATAGGTTTTTTTGTTGAATTTTGACTGGTTTTGTGTTATTATAATGATGGGTTAGTTCTTCCTAATCCCAACTGAGGGCGGGATAAATCAGGAACGATTGACCGAACAAGAGATCAGTAAATGGAAGAGATTTAGGACATTTGAGAAAATATCGATGCAAAATGTTAAGTGGTTTGAGACATATGGAGGAGATGTCAATTAATGCAGGTTAAGAGGATTCTCGTTATTATTACTACCATTGTGATGATAGGTGTGCTTGTCATGTCGGCGGTGCATGCGGTGGATAGCTCCGAGTGCGTTTGCCGTTTTTATGGCAATGATCGAGTTCTGCTGGAAGAAGTACAGGTAGACGAGGGTGCTGCCCTGTCATTTATTACCGCACCTCAAATAGTGGGAATGCGTTTTATCCACTGGTATCTGGTGGATGCGCACCTTAATGGAGATGCGGGCACTAAGTACGCCTTTTCCACCCCAGTGACGAGTGACCTTTATCTGATGCCTCATTATGAGAAGCTTTCCGATTCGACACCCGTTCC
>JAUNLY010000108.1 GCA_030532025.1 Eubacteriales bacterium | reverse complement strand
AGCCGAATGAAGGAAAAGTAGCGGCGCTACGCTGACTGAGGGAGGCAAAGCAAAAATGGAAAAAGACAAGTTTATCGAAGCATTAAGGTGCAGGATTAGTATTATTACGAACCTATTGGGAAATTGCCTTCAAACAGAACCCGCTGTGTTGCAGGGCCGGCAACGCCGTCTTGGGACAGGCCCTTATCCTGCTGGAACTTTGTAACAGCTTCGGTCGTGGCTTCGCCGTATTTGCCGTCCACGCTATATAGATAGCCTTGCTGCCTTAGTGCGTTTTGCAGGTTGCGCACGAGTGTACCGCTGTTACCCTCCCTAAGCGTTACGTACTGGCCGTTTGGAGCGGGGGTTACGTTTACGTATTCCCTTATAGCGGTGGGTTTCGGTATAGGCGTTACCTTTGATACATTGCCTTGGTTTGCGTTGCCGCTTGTAGCGCTTTTAGCGTTGCTTGAGTAAAGCAGGTTTAATGTTGCAGCACCCGCAACACCATCCACCTTAAGGCCGTTTTGGCGTTGGAAGGCTTTTACGGCTTCTTCGGTAGCGGCACCAAAATCCCCATCGCGGCCGCCGGAGTAATAGCGCAGTTCGCGGAGCCTTGCCTGCATATCCTGCACGGCTTTAGAATTTTCCATGCCTTTTTTGAGCGATACGCCCACAACACCTGTTGATGTTGAAGCGCGCTTTGCATTGTTTGAGTAAAGCGCTTTAAGCGTTAAGGGGCCTGCAATGCCGTCTGAATAGGACACATTGCGACGCTGGAAAGCGTATATGGCTTGTTCAGTCGCTGCGTCAAAGCGGCCAGAGGGCTTGCCCTCTAAGTAGCCGAGTTCTATAAGTCGATCCTGCATTTTGCGAACATCAGCCCCGCTGCTGCCAAGCTGTAGGTACAGGTTTTCTTTAATCTTAGGCGTTGCAGTGGCGCGAGGTCTTGCCGTCGCCTTTGGCGTGGGCTTTGGAGTTGCCGGCGCACGTTTGGCGGAAGAAGAATTGAGCCTTGACAATGTAGCCCTGCCCGCAATACCGTCCGCCGTTAAATTGTTGCGGCGCTGGAAGTCTTTTAGAGCTTCCTCCGTGTCCTTGCCAAAGTCGCCGTCGGCGCTGCCTTTAAGGTAACCCAATTCCCTAAGCTTTTTCTGTAAATCCCTTACATCGTTGCCGCTGCTACCACGTTTTATTACATATACCGTAGGCTCAGGCCTTGGGGTTGCAGTTTTTATGCTTAGAGCGATAGTTGCCGTAGTGTTTATACCCGGCAAGCCAACAGAACCCGTAGGCGTTACAAACACACCCGGAACAGCAGTACTATCCCAAGGCAATACCTGTATCCCCCCCTGCTGTACCTGAGCGGAAGCGGTGGGTAATTGCACAGGTGCAATGGTGTTTATAGGTTCCGGCGTTTGTGTATTTACCGGAGCCTGAGACGAAAGCACAGGAAACGGCAGGTTGCCGCTGTTTGCCGCTCCGCCGCCGGTGTTGTCGCCGTCCACAGCGGGTTTTGATTCACAGCCCGCAAGCAGCAAAACCGCAATAACAAGAGCCGTTAAAGCAATCAGCTTTTTGGTGTAGCCGGATAGTTTCATAGACTTCCCTCTTTTCAATGTTTATATCTATTTAACGAATTAGGAGTGAATTTCCTTGCATCACTCAAAATCAATATCGCCTTTATAGTGTATTCCGGTGATGCCCAATTCCTCTGCGGCTTGCACATTTACTTGCATATCGTCTATAAAAACGGCATCTTCAACCGGTATGTTGTTTTGCTTTATAAGCAGTTCGTAGAAGGCTTTTTCGGGTTTTAAAAGCTTATGGTAGCAGGATATGCAAAGCCCGTCAAAAAGTTTAAAAAACGGGTATTTGGCATATACGTATCTAAACGCCGGATCGTGGTAGTTTGAAAGCACATAGAGCTTTTTGCCCATTTGCTTTAAAGTGCTTACGGCTTTTATTGCGGGCAGTTCGTTTTTGAGCTTTGGAAAATTATACAGGAAGTTTAGCACATTTTGCTCCTCTCCCTTTAGGGCTTCATGCCTGCAAACGGATTTTGCCGCCTGTTCGTAAGTTAAAGTGCCTCTATCCAGTTCCTGCCATTCGGGGCTTTGTACTACATGCTTTAAGAACGCCTGTTGCATATCTTTTGGGGCAAAGGCTTCCAGGGCTTTTTCGGGGTCAAAACGCAAGAGCACATTGCCAATATCAAAAATAATATGTCCTTTATGTAACAGTCTTATATCCATAGCCCCTCCTACAGTAAAAGAATAGCATAATCCGTCGGATTATTCAATGCTTTTAGCTTATTTTGTTTCAAAATTATTACATGACGCTGGACAAAAACGCTCTTTAATGTATAATATAATAGAGTTGATTTTTGGAGGAATGAAGATGATAACAGCGGCTCAAGCAGCGGCGCAAAACGCACCCAGCAAACAGGATTTAGTATCGAGCGATTTTTGGACCGCTCAGTTCGCGCAGTTTACCCCTAAGGATATTGTACTGGTACTGCTTTTTTCCTTGCTTGCAAGCGTTATTATTTCTATTGTTTATAAAAAAACATACAGGGGTGTACTGTATAACCCCTCGTTTGGCGTTACATTGATATTGTTAACCATGATCACATCTTCTGTCGTTATGGCGATAGGATCAAACGTAGCGCTTAGTATGGGCATGGTGGGTGCCTTATCCATCGTGCGTTTCCGTACGGCAGTTAAGGACCCTATCGACACCGCCTATATGTTCTGGTCTATAACAATGGGCATACTTATAGGCACGCAGTACTACCTGCCCGCCATGGTGGTAGTACTCGGCATAAGCTTTGTAATGCTTATTATTTCTTTTGTACGTCTCAGGAAAAACGAAAGCTATTTGCTTGTTATACACTATGACCCCGCATATTCTCAGGAAATAGATGCAGAGCTTATACGCTCCGTCAAAAACTTCCGCGTGCGTTCAAAAACGGTTACGCGCGCCGGTGCCGAGATGACGGTAGAACTGCAACTCTCCGGCCGCAGCGACATAGTGGGACATATGTTAGACTTAGACGGCGTGCACGATGCAACGCTCGTTTCCTGCCAGAACGAAGCTGCTTTCTGATATGGCGGAACCACTGCGGCTTAGGCACGAGCTAAAATATTATATATCCTTTTCTCAGTACGAGGTATTAAGGCGCATGCTCGCCGCAACCCTTAACCCCGACCCGCATGCGGACGAAAACAACGAGTACCATATAAGGTCCTTATATTTTGACACAGTGTTTGACTCCGCCTTAAACGAAAAAATAGCGGGCGTCAGCCGTCGCGACAAGTACCGCATAAGGATATACAATTTGTCCGACGCTGTTATAAACATGGAATGCAAGAGCAAGTACGACACGCTTATTTCAAAGCGTTCAACACGCATATCCCGCCTTGTAAGCGAACAGATTATAGCCACAGACCCAAGCGGGCTTGAAAACACCTCTTCCGGCTTACTAAGAGATGTTTTTCGTGAAATGCGGCTTAATTTTCTGCACCCCGTTGTAATTGTGGACTATGTGCGGGAAGCCTACCTACACCCTGCGGAGGACATACGCATAACATTTGACAAACAGCTCCGCACAGGCCTTAATTCGATAGATTTATTCAACAAAAATGTACCCACTATCCCTGTGTTCCCGCACGAAACCATAATACTGGAGGTCAAGTTCAACCGCACGCTTCCGCCTTATATATCCAACATATTATCCTTAGCTGCGGGCTGGTCCACAAGAAGTGCGATATCCAAATACACATTCTGCCGACAATACGAAGGTAAATCTTTCTGATGATAACAAAAAACGAAAACTACACGGTGGATATAAAGGCACTAAGCCACGACTTTGCCGGCATTGCAAGAATAGACGGGCAAGTCGTGTTCGTGCCTTTTGCTATTCCACAGGAAAAATGCAATATAAAAATAGTTAAAACGCAAAAGAGCATGGCTTTTGGCAAGCTGATTAACGTTATTGAGCCGTCAGATAAAAGGGCTACGCCTTTCTGCCCTATATTCTATAAGTGCGGCGGCTGCAGCTGCCAACATATGAGATATGAAGCGAGCTTGGAGCATAAAAGGCAGATAGTTAAAGACGCGCTTAATAAAATAGCCGGAATAGATATACCGGTTTTGGATACCGTTCGTGCAGATAATCCCCTTAACTACCGCAACAAAACATCAATGCCGGTAGGGCTTAATGATTCAAAACCCGTTGCGGGCTTTTTTTATCCAAGGAGCCACCGTATAGTTCCGGTCGAAAGTTGCCCCATAGCAAAGCCTGAAGCCGATACCATAAACCGCGTAGTTTTAGAGTGGATGGATAAATTTAACATCGCCCCCTACCAAGAGGAAAGCCATACAGGGCTTATACGCCACATAGTAAGCCGTGTAAACTCAAAGGGCGAAAGCATGTGCATATTGGTATCCAGAAGCACAAAAATACCACATATTGACGAATTAATAAAATTATTAAAAGAAAGCCTGCCGAGCATTGTTTCTGTCGTGATAAACCTACAAAGCGAGCGTGGCAACCGCATATTGGGCGATAGTGGCCGCATTGTATACGGCGAAAACCATATAAAAGAAAAGCTCTGTGGGCTGGAGTTTTTTATATCCCCGTTATCGTTCTTTCAGATAAACACGGCACAAGCCGAAAAACTCTACAACACGGCACTTGAACTTGCTGGTGATTTATCCAAAAAAGAGGTTCTCGACCTTTACTGCGGCAGCGGCACAATATCGCTCGCGGCAGCCAAAAAAGCACGCTTTGTGCGCGGCATAGAGATAGTGCCGGAAGCCATAGAATACGCTAAAGTAAACCAAATTCATAACGGCATAGAAAATGCCGAGTTTTTTGCCGGACAAGTCGAAAAATTGCTACCTAAATGGGTTAAAGACGGCTACAAAGCGGACGTTGTAATACTTGACCCTCCAAGAAAAGGCGCCGAAAAAAGCGCACTTCAGGCCATAGCCCAAACAGGCGCACAGAAAATAATATACGTAAGCTGCAACCCCGCAACACAGGCAAGGGATATAAAAACACTACAGGAATACGGCTACAACGCAATAAAGGCCGTCCCCGTCGATATGTTCTGCTACACATCAGGGGTGGAGAGTGTTGTGTTATTGTCAAAGCTTGGTGTAGGCAGCATATAAGCATTAAATTTAGC
>JAUNLY010000107.1 GCA_030532025.1 Eubacteriales bacterium | reverse complement strand
AAAGCAAAATCAAAAAAGACCAGTTTATCAAAGCATTAAGGTTTTGAATTAGTATAGCACAAACGACAAATTTATTAAACACCAAAGAATATCAAACATTAATTTATATTAATAAAAATATCCACTGCTTTAAAGCAGTGGATAAGAAATGTTTATTTTTTTGAGAAGTAGTGGAGAAAAACTTATTCACTAAATTGTTTACTAATCAAGAAAAGATTCTTGTATCGGAAATTTTATAGGCTTCTTGTATTTATTTGAAAGGTAAATAGCATTGAAAAGTTCTACCGTGCGCCTGCCGTCTTGAAGCGTTATTGCAGGGCTTCGTTTTTCTACAATGGCGTCAAGGAAATCCTTTAATTGCTGTCTATGGAAATAATACATATTGTCCACAGAGTTGAAGAAATCGCCGTCTTGTTTTTTGTATTCTTCTAATTTATCTTCCTCGCCTTTTACTGTCCATATATCGTTTACGGGAGGTTCTGTAATGCCACTCATACCAGCTATAAACATGGCTCCGCCGTCTGTCTGAACGCCTATACTTGCGCCGTTACTGCCATGCACATGCACATTGCCCCAAAGTGCAGGGTTTTGGGAGTTGCTGACTACTATATTGCCCATGGCACCGCTCTTAAAGCGCACAACGGCTATTGCGGTATCGTCCACTTCTAATTCGGGGTGGTTTAAGGTATCCCACATACCGTATACTTCTTCTACTTCCCCCATATACCAAAGCAACAAGTCTATCTGATGGGGAGCTTGGTTTACTAAAACACCGCCACCTTCGCCCTCCCAAGTTCCGCGCCACTTATCGGAGCGGTAATAATCCATGCTTCTCCAGCCGAACATATTTACAGTACCCAATATGGGCTTGCCTATCTTACCGTCGTCTATAGCTTTTTTAAGCCTTAATGACGGCAAATAAAAGCGCCTTTGGCTTATTGTGGTACCTAAAACATTGTTTTCTTCCGCAGCCGATATAATCCTATCGCATTCGGAAAGCGTTATGGCAAGCGGTTTTTCTATGGCAATATGTAACCCAAGCCTTGCTGCTTCCACTGCATATTCGGCGTGGTTTAAGTGCGGTGTACATATGCTTACAGCCTCTGCACCGGTATGTTTTACAAGTTCCTCCAAGCTGTCAAAGCCTTGAACGCCGTATTCTTTGGCAAATTCCGCACCTCTGCCTTTCCTTGAGCCGACAGCACCCACAAATTCGCTGTTTTCAAGCTGCTTGTAACACTTGGCGTGGAAATGTCCAACCTTGCCGCAACCGACAATGGCGGTTTTTATTTTTCTCATATCTATCTCCTTACGGAATCATAACTATTTTGTTTAAGCCGTCTTCACGGTTATAAACCTTTGTAATCCACTCATGACCTTCTGACATAGGAACGGTTTTAGAAATCAGGCTATCTACATCTACTTTTCCTTCAGATATAAGCTTAATGCACTCGTTATATTCGCCCGCGGACGCACAACTGCCAAAAAGGCTGAGCTGCCTTGTTACCACCCATTGCAGCGGGAAGCTTATGTTTGGGGCAAGGTTTCCTACCAAGACAAGCTTGCCGTTTAAGGCAAGAGCTTTAAGGCACATAGAAACGGTTTGCTCAATTCCCGTTGCGTCAAAGGCAAAATCTACGCCTTTATTGTCCTTTGTTTTGCTTAGTATTTTGTCTATCGCGTCTTTATCCTTGGAATTAACAACAGAGCTTGCACCCATTTTTAGTGCCATTTGAAGCTTTTCGTCGTCTATATCTATGGCTATTATGTTTTCTGCTCCCATGGCTTTTACAACTTGAAGGATAAGCATGCCTATGGTACCCACACCTACAATAGCAACTGATGCGCCTTTAGCTATCTCTACCCTTGTTGCAGCATGGTAGGCAATGGAAAGAGGCTCTACCATAGACGCCTGTGTAAATGTTACATTGTCTGGAAGTCTATAGAGTATATATGATGGTACGACAACATATTCGGCAAATGCTCCGTCCAATTTATAGTCTTCGCAGGATACGCCTAAAACTCTCCTATTGTCGCACAGGTTTACATTGCCCATCTCGCACATGCTGCATTCGTTGCAGTATATGGTGGAATCAAAGGTAACCCTATCACCAACATTATAGCCCTCGACCCCATTGCCGATTTCGGCAATGGTGCCTGCGGCTTCGTGCCCCATTATTATAGGCGGTCTGCGTCTGCCGGAAGAGCCGTCCATGCCGTGCACATCGCTTCCGCATACGGCAACGGCTTCTATTTTGATTAACACTTCGCCATCTTGGGGTTTGGGCGTTTCCACGTCCTTATAGACAAATTTCATGTATTCTTCAAGTACAAGTGCTTTCATTTGTTAAAAATTCTCCTTATCCCTTTACGGCGCCGGCCGTAAGACCCGAAATTATATATTGTTGCATTAAAAGCGACAACACTATTATGGGCAGTGTAATAAACACCGCCGCCGCCATAAGCCCGCCCCAGTCAACCGCAGCATAGCCTACAAAGCCATATATGGCAATGGGTAATGTTGTTGTTTTTGCACCTGTTAACACAAGCGAAAACATAAAGTTGTTCCAAGAGAAAATGAATGCCAATAAAGAAGCTGTCATAATACCCGGTATTGAAACAGGTAGAACGATCGTAAAAAAACTTCTCCATCTTGGACTTCCGTCAACCCAAGCGGCTTCTTCAAGGGTTTGAGGGACGTTATCAAAAAACGGCACCATAACCCATATTATGAATGGCAGCGTTATGAGCATATGGCTCATAATAAGAGCAGTAAAAGTGTTTGTAATACCCATTTTTAAAAACAGTATATACCAAGGCACAAGGAATGTTATACCCGGTATCATACGCACTATAAGTATTACCAAGCTTGTTTTGTACATATGCCATTCGGATATTGCATATGCGGCAGGAAGGCCTATAACAAGCCCTATTAAGGTTGCCATTAAACCAACATAAAAGCTATTTATTGTAGGCCTTATAAAGTTATACTTATCAAACACTGTTATATAGTTGTTAAATGTAAACTCAGATTCGAATATGCTGCGGCTTGCGTCTATTATGTCTACATTGTTTTTAAAGCTTGCAAGCACCATCCACATAAACGGGAAGCAAACTACAAACAAACACATATATATAAGAATATATTTCGGCACTTTAGGTAATAATAAACCAAAAAGCATTAGCGCTATGCCTATCGCAAGTTTCCACGGCGCAAACTGTATAAGATCGGAACTTGGTATGGATTTTAAGCTCAGTTTGCCCACCTTTATGTTGTATTCTTTTTCTATGATGGATTTTTTATAGTCCGCCCCAAGCTCCTCGACGTCTTTCTTTATTTCTATCAGTGTAGCGGTATCTACACCCAAGCGTTCGGTGTATTTGCGCGTCGAAGTCCTTACACTTAAGCCTTGGTAAGCGTAAAACAAGCCAAAGACAAACAGAGCAATGCCCACAAGCGTCAAGACAACCTTGTTTGATCCGAATCTGTTTAGAGTACTCGATTTTTTCATCAGTAATCCACCACCGCTTTTTTCCTTATGGCATTAAATAATATTGCCAATGTCATAACCACAACAAAGAACAGCATAGTCAATGCAGCACCCTCGCCAAAGGAATAATATTGGAAGGTTGCAAGAGAGGCGTATATATTTATCGTCTCCGTCGCAAAACCGGGACCGCCTTTGGTGGTTGCATATATAATATCAAAGGTTTTTATTGCGTCTATAAGTCGCAACAATACCGCCACCAAAATAGCAGGGCTTGCCAATGGCAATGTAATATACCTAAACCTTTGAAATGTGCTTGCGCCGTCCACCACTGCGGATTCGTAGGGCTCTTTTGGTATTGCGACCATACCTGCAAGCACCATCAACATTACCATAGGCGTCCACTCCCACACGTCCATCAATATAAGGGAGTTTAGGGCAGTGGTTGAAGAACCCAAGAAAAGCTGCGGAGCAAAGCCCAAGCCTGTTAATATCGCATTGCCCAAGCCTATTGTAGGTTCGTAAATTAAAAGCCATACCATACCTACGGCAACGGGTGTTGCAACAACGGGAAGCAAGAAAAGCGTTTTGCTTAAATTCTTCCCCACAAATTCCCTGTTTAACATCTGCGCTATTGCAATGCCCAACAAGGTTTCAAAGAAAACCGCAACAAACGCAAAATAGAGCGTGCGCCAAACGGCGTTCCAAAACCTGCTGGACTTCAATAAAAAGCTGTAGTTTTCAATGCCTACAAAGCTCGGAGCAGAAAGGGCAGACATGCTCCATTTACAAACGCTCATATAGATATTATATCCCAAAGGGAATAATATCATGAACAGTATAAAGAGAATACAGGGTAAAATAAATATCGCCTTTAAGTGTTTATCTATCCACGCACTCATATTGGCTCCTTTTATAGTTAATAAATGGGGACTGCCGTAAAAACCGGCAATCCCCGGAAATTAATTATTTATTCGGCTTTCTTTGCAGCTTCGCGGTCTTCTTCTATAACAGATTGGAAACCGGCATTAGCCTCTTTGGCAGCCGCTTCAACGTCTCCGCCTTCTATTGCAACGACTATGGCTTGGCCTATGTAGTCGCGTGCCTTTGAAACGGAAGTTATAACAGGACGGTCATAACCTTTGGTATCCTTGCTTTCTGCAGCGGATATTACCTTGACCAAGTCTTCAGGGAATGCGACGTTGGCTTCCGGTATTGCATAAACGGATTTACGTGCACCGGGTATGCCAGATGCTTGGAGTGTTGCCGTCATATCTTTGCTGGCTGCCCATCTTACAAATTCCTGTGCGGCTTCTGCCTTTTTGGTGAAGGCGCCGATGGATAAGCCCCAAGAGGGTATGTTGTAGAAACTGCTGCCCGGGAACAGAGCATAGCCTGTTTTATCTGCAACAACGGATTCTTTTGCGTTGACTGCGTTGTTGAATATGGCGTCAGCTTCTGTGTACATGGCGGCTTTGCCGGATGCATAAAGTGCCGCGCATTGTTGCCAGTGCATGCTTGCTACACCGGGAGGTCCAAATTCGCGGAGCATATCTCCGTAGAATTTAAAGGCCTTTATGGCTTCAGGTGTATCCAAATTGGCATTGCCTTCTTCATCTAAGAAATCGCCGCCCATTGAGAACAGATAGCTTGAGAACTGCGTAACAGCAGCAGCTGTAAGGCCACGGGAAACTATGCCGTACACACCTGCGTCAACATCTGTCAAAGCTTCCGCAGCTGCCCAAAGTTCGTCCAATG
>JAUNLY010000106.1 GCA_030532025.1 Eubacteriales bacterium | reverse complement strand
CTCTAATTTGACTTCTGCAATACTTTATGCTATTCTATTTAAAACATCACCGGTGATACGGGGGTTTTGGTTTCTACCAGACCTGTCCGTAGGTGCACCGGTGATGTTTTTTATTTACGCTACATAATAAAAAACACAAAGCTTTTTCGCATATCCCATACAATAATTTTGCCATGTTTGTTTAATAGCAACATAATCTAATCAAACTATTTTAATTTTTTACACTATAACACTTTCATTTGTGCTATTATTGTGTCGTCAAAACACTGTATAGCAGTTTTTAGGGAGGTAAAAACCGTGAAAAAAGCGCTTATCATTTTGTCGGTCTTTATCGCGATTTTTCTTTGTGGCGTGGTCGATAACACTTCGGCGGAAAATGATGCTTTTTACAAATATGAATACCTTGATGACGGTAGCGTCCGCATAACAAAATACAAGGGCGATTCTAATAAAATCACCGTACCCGCTAAGATTGATGGGGCAGATGTTAGCCAAATAGGTGATTGCGCCTTTGCGGAGGGGGAGAAACCTTCGCAAATAGTATCCGTAAACCTTCCCGATACCGTGCGCATTATAGGCAAATCCGCATTCGGCTGGTGTGAAAAGCTTAAAAGCATAAAACTCCCCAAAAATTTAGTTGAAATAGACGATTTTGCCTTTAACAACTGCTATAAATTATCCAATATAAGCCTCCCCGCCTCTGTTACAAAGCTTGGCATAAACCCCTTTGTGGGTTGCCGTTCGCTTAAAATTAAGCTGTCGCCCGAGCAAAAAGCCTTTAATACATCAGGCGGTATGCTCTACACCGAAGACGGAATGCTTATTTCCTACACGGGAAATAAATCCACAGCCACTATAAAACCCGGCACAACAGCAATAGGCGCTTGCGCATTTTCCGGCCACGGCAAGCTTAAAAAAATAAATATTCCGGATACCGTTTTGGAAATACAATCCCAAGCCTTTGAATTCTGCACGGAATTGCAGAGCATAAATTTTCCCGAATCGCTTACAAGCATAGGTGAGCATGCCTTCTTAGGCTGCAGCAGTCTAAGCACAGTTGAACTGCCTATCAACATTAAAAACATATCGGGCAACCCCTTTGCAATTTGCGAAAACATCAAAGCTTTTGTCGTGCCAGAAAATCACCCTGTACTAACCAGTTTAGACGGTGTGCTATATAAAAAAGACGGTACGCTTGTTTCTTACCCGTCGGGAAATGGCAATACATATACCGTGCCTTCCGGAGTTTTTGCAATCGGGGACGAAGCTTTTTGCGCCTGCCAAAGCTTGACGGAAATACATCTGCCAAACACGCTTACCAAAATTGGCAAATTGTCCTTCCGCTCCTGCAATAATCTTACAAAAATTGATTTGCCGGACAGCCTTGAAGAATTGGGCGACCAGGCATTTTCGTCTTGCATATCCTTAAAAGATATACATCTTTCTAAAAACATTAAGCAAATAAGCTACCTGTGCTTTGACAGCTGTCAAAACCTTACCCGCATAGATATTCCAGAAGGTGTGCATAGCATAGGGAACAGCGCTTTTCAGGCCTGTTTTAATTTAAGCGAAATAAATATCCCCGAAACCGTTACGGAGATAGGCCAAAACGCCTTTAACAGCTGTATGTCGCTCAGCTCTATAAAACTACCATCAAAAATCATATCAATACATCCCTATACATTTACTTATTGCAATAGTTTAGAAGAATTGCGCATCCCCGACGGGGTGCTTGAAATAGGCGAGTGGGCATTTGAAGGCTGCGACAGATTGAAAACGCTATATATCCCCGCATCTGTCACCGCAATAGGCGAGCGCGCATTTGGGCTTACGAACCCAAATTTAACCCTTATAACCCCCGTCGGCTCCTTTGCCGAAAGCTACGCAAAAGCAAACGACATAAATGTGAGAAGTGAATGAATAATTTGTTTTGTTTTTATATATTTTAGTTTGGCGTGTTTTAGTTTGATACACCCTATTTTGGTATGCTTTTTGTAACATGTTTTATTTTTAACAGGTGTTTGTTTCCGTTGGGGGGGAGGGCTGTTGGTGAAAATGCTTAAATAATGAATAAAGCTTTGCCATTCAACTGACTAATTTGTATGGTATTTCTTTGAGTATTCTTTATCAGTATTCATTTAAGCTTTTTTGTATTAATATTGCTCTGCTGTTTATCAACCGACCGTTTACTTGTCAGTCAAAATACCGGTACACAAAACACGCGAAGAACAAAACACACACGCGAAACACGCACGGGTAAAGCGCGTGAATAAATATAGATACCCAGACTGATGCACGCGTATTAATTGCCTGATACGTGAGAAACGCATATCAAACACATCCGTTTTCCCAAGCATCAGCCCTGTCAATCAGCTCATTATTACTTCAAAACCGTTTTCCAAATAATTTTTCATGCCGGCGTGGCCCTTCATATCGTCAAGCAGGGTGAGGCCTAAGGCCTTGTTTTCTTCAAGCACGCCCATCATTTTGGAGCACGCCAAGCAAGCGCCAGCGATAAGGCCGTTTTCTGTCGCCTTTTGGTATAAGGCGTTGTTTTCTTTTACGAAAACGGCGGGTAGCTTTACAGATTTACCCTCAAATATAATCTTAATTTCGTGGCCTGATTCGTGTAAATCCAAGGCGTTTAAAAGCACGTGCACAAAGCACATCTGCTCGTCACGCATGGCGTAAAACAAAACTTTTTTCATAAAATCCTCCCGATTAATTTTGAATTAATTGTACGATTTTTTAAAGATGATTGTCAAATTAATCCGCCTACACATACAAAAATTAAGCGTAAAAATTGGCTATTATAATCTTATACTAACACAAACCGTTAATACAAAAAATTACGCCGGATTTTTATGTTTACGCAAAGCTGAATGAAAAAGTGACGTCGGGGCGAAAAGACGCCTAAAGATAGCGGTGGGTTAGACGGGAATGAGTAGAATAAAGCAAAGATAAAACGGAAAAAACAAGTTTATCAAAGTATTAAGGTGCGGGATTAGTATCAGATGCAACTGTAAAAAGCGCAGGTTTACTTGCTGTAAATCAAGCTTTTTACGGACAGCAGATGGCGGAAAATTCGCCGGAGGCAAAGCCTCCGAATTGTGCGGGGTTTCCCTGAATTAATGCGGATTTCACTCAAGGATACTCGGCACAATTTGGCGATGCTAACGTAGTACATAATTTATTAAGTATACCCTTAAGTTTTCGCTTGCGTTTTGATTGCGCATCATAAGATTAGTGAAACGTTTTCAAGCTTTACGCAAGACGAAAAATCTATTGCTTCGCTTTGCTTTTTTGAATTATTATGAACATTACAACAGGTAAATCACCCTAAAATCAAACCATAAACCAAGGCGACTGTACTTTTAAATTTTAATATCTCAAAAAAATAAAGCATTTATATTTTAGGCGATTTGAGCCAAAAAATACATAAAAAGCATAAAATTTGTATTATTCGGAAGAAATTGTATCAAAAACGCTTGACATGGGGGCTTGATTGTGGTACATTATAGTCGCAACAAGGGATAGTCTATAAAACGGGAAGCGCCGGAAGCAGTGGCGTTTCAAGTGGTCATAGCCGGGTTGCGGGGCGGCAGGAGGAAGTTGCCGTCAGCCACAATAATTTACGAAAGGGGCGAATGTGTAATCATAGAAGAACCTAAGGACTTTTGCGCTTGCTTCGCCCGTGGCAGCTTAGTTTAAGAGGGCCTCAGTGCCAACAGAGCACAGCCACAATCATTAATATGAAAAA
Organism: Eubacteriales bacterium; assembly: GCA_030532025.1. Lineage (GTDB taxonomy): Bacteria > Bacillota > Clostridia > Christensenellales > Aristaeellaceae > DTU024. The sequence goes on along the minus strand of JAUNLY010000106.1, from coordinate 1,499 downwards.
TGTTTGCTTACGTGCGGAGTCAAGCGCCACAAGCAAAATTTAATAGGTACGCGGTGTAAAGAGCGGGACAACGAGCCCGTTGCGGGTGCAATGCAGCCGAGACATATAGCCGCGTACCATTTGCACCTTGACAAATGCTCTTGTCAGGCGTAAACGCCGGCAGAGCCAAACCAAGTGAAGCCAAAGCTTTAAGCCATAAAGCATAATTTGTGATAATTAAAACCTTAAAGAACAATAATATATGGGTAAACATTTTAACTAAAAACCTAAATGCAAGGTTTAGGTAAATTAATCCCTTTATTTTGAGTTCCAAAAAAGATTGAAAAATCTTGGCGGACGCAAATAATAAAAAGTTTAGGCTCATACTGATTTAAAACATTAATGCAAAGAGAAACTCATGATTTTTTCTTTTTGTAAAAGCCTAACGAGAGCAAAGTAGCCGTAGCTACGTTGACCGAATTAAGCAAAGCAAAAACGAGAAAAGACAGGTTTATCATAGCATTAAGGGTTAAAATTAGTATCAAAAGCCAAAGCGTAAAATTGAGATAAATTTATATAATTGATCCATAAATTTTGAGTTCAAAGGTATAAAAACTTATCAAAATCTCAGGCTTAAAAGCTTATATAAACAAAGCTTATACTGATTGAAAACACTAATACACAGATAAAAGCAAGGTTTTTCTTCTTTGTAAAGCCTAAATGGGGAGGCAAAACATAACTCCCGAATAAATACAAGGCTAAATCGAAAAAGCCGGTTTATCAAAGCGTTAAGATTGAAATTGGTATCAAACAAATAGGGCATACAAAGGCATAGGAGCCGCAAACAACAGGCGTAAAGGAGCCTAAAAACATTGCGGATAAAACTTCAAACCGCCAAGATATAAACACCGTTTAAAGTTTCGGGTGTGATAATAAAGTTTTTTGCAAAGCCATTGGCGGGACAAGCTGTAAAAGCAAAATGCCTTGTGTATGATGCCGTTAATCAAAAACGGCAGTTTAAGCGGACGAAATTTAGAGCAATGTTGTAGATACTCTATTGGGCATACTCAATTTATTTGATTGGATAATTTTGACCTACATATACAAAGCCGTTAAAACGGCTAAAACCTAAAAATAATTGAATAATCATTCTTATTTAGATACGAAAAATTAAATACTTTTGTTGGCTTACAACAAAATAAGTATAAGGTCAAAATAAACGCTAAAGACAGTTAAAAACTATGCGTAATAAATTTCAAATAAACTACATTCGCTCATACGGCTTCACAAAACAAGAAAATTTCAGGCGGACGCGCGAGCGGTGGTAAGACCCACAAAGAGGTATCTCTTTTCCGCCTTTGTTTATGGTTAGAACCTTGTCGCAAAACGCTTCTGTGATGTGCGTTTGGTGTGTTTTGTATGTGCTGTTGTGTCTGCCGTTGTAATTGGTTGCTAAATATGGCAGTTGCACAAGGCGTACTGGGTTTTAATTTGTATGCAAAGTTAAAAAACCTCTAACT
>JAUNLY010000105.1 GCA_030532025.1 Eubacteriales bacterium | reverse complement strand
TTCCATTTTTGCTTTGTCTCCTTCATTCGGCTTTGCAAAGAAAAAATCCTGCGTTTCTCTTTGCATTAACGATTTGGATTAGTATAAAACCAGCAATTTCACAGTCAATCGAAATGAGACCTGAAAACGGTCTCTTTTTTACGGATTTTGTAATATATACGTAAAATTAGAAATATTTTTTTAATTTAATAGTGCAAAGTTGTATTATTTATGCTATAATAGGGTAACACTGAAAAAGGAAGGTGTTGCACATGCAAACTATTACGAGCAGATGGAAAGAAGCTACAAGCATTCCGCTTATCAAAAGAAGGCTTAGCGCACAGCAAAAGGCTGCGTTGCGCTGGGCTATGCTTGACGATAACAAGGCTGTATTGGATTTGTACAACAGCGATACATCTCTTATAGAAGAAATTGCGGAAAACTACAGCGTGCGTGCCTGTTCCCTCTGTGGTGATGTGTACACCTTTGAAAAATTGCGTGAATCAAACGTAAACTTTGAATGTATGTACGGACGTGCCAACGATATACCGTGGCGCGATAAGACTTTCGATATGGTTTTTTTGACGGAAAGCGGGGATATGTATCTAGAACCTGAATCTGTCGCAAACGAACTGCACCGCATTATAAAAGACGGAGGGGAGCTTATAATTTCTCTGCCTATATTTCCTTTTGTGTGCGATGAGATACCTATAATTTCAAAAAGCAACAGGGATTTGGGTTTCTCGAAAAACAAAGAACTTATGGATTTGCTTAAAAATGCCGGCTTTGACGATGTTTCCATACGCTTTGCGGGCGTAAAATATGCGGTGCTTATTGCACGGAAAAGCTGATATGCGCTTAAATAGACGCCTTTTGGCGTTGTTTTCAATAATATTTTTTATTCCCTTAAATGCCTTTGCTAGTATAAGAGTAAAGCTGAGCAGTTTAAATATACAAGATAGGATACATATAGGCGTTTATGGCAATTATATTGTAAACGATAAATTAAGCTTTCAAAAGGGTAGCGAAATAGTCGTTGTAAAATACGAAGATGGGCTTATGCTCTACCATGAAGGCTTAGCTTATTCTGCGGGGAAAGAAGTTATTTTTAAGCGCCTTGCAGGAGACTTATCCCAAGAAAACGGTCTTAGACTTGAGCACCGCTTGGAACTGTACGAGGGCTCTTTAAAACTTAGCGTACAGGACGGGCGTATTTTAGCTGTTGTGGATATACCACTTGAAAACTATTTGCAAGGCGTCGTTCCGTATGAAATGGGCGACAGCTTTCCATTGGAAGCGCTTAAAGCGCAAGCCGTTGCCGCAAGGACATACGCTAAAGCGAATATAAACCCTTCATCTTATTATGACGTTGAAGACAATACAAACGACCAGGTCTTCCGTGGTAAAAATACGGAACATAAAAACAGCGTTTTGGCTATAAATGACACCGAAGGTGAGTGCCTTTACTACGGAAATTCGTTTGCTAAATGCTATTATACAGCAAGCAACGGCGGAAAAATCGAAACAAATTCTGCGGTTTGGGGTGGCAAAAAGGAACCGTATTTAATAGAAAAAGAAGATCCTTATGATTTTGAAAACCCAAACAGCAAGGTAAGAAGTGCATCTATACCCAAAAAATGGGATACGAAAACAGGTGATAAGCTATCTCGACTGCTTATACAGTACGCTCTTGCAGAAATTGAAAAAGCGGGCTATTTAGCAGAGGAGCAATATATATCCATAGATGAAATTAAAAATTTAGAAATAATTGAAAATGGGGAGAACACGTATTTTAAAATAAATGTGCATTTTATTGCTCCAAAACCTGTTCGCTTAGGTTCAGACGATGAAGAGGTTTCTTTGTTTGATAACGATAATACACCTACAACGCCTATGCCCACGGATATGCCTGTATCTTACGACAGCTTACGCACAGAAAGTTTTGCTTTACAAATACCTTATTACAAACAAATTGAAACTGCTTTGGATATCTCAATAAACGGTAAAAATAACGAAGTAATAAGCCTTAAAGAAACGGATACAGCGTATATAGTGCAAGCAAGGCGTTTTGGCCATGGTGTAGGTATGAGCCAGCGTGGAGCAGAGCAGATGGCCGGCAAGTACAATAAGACATACAGGGACATATTGGCTTTTTATTATCCCGACACTACACTTAAAAGGACGGTTTTAACAAGCCCTCCGCCGCAAGACACTATACCGATTGAATTTTTAAGAACGCCCGGTCCGCCGCCCACTGCAACGCCACGCCCGACCCTTATGCCGCTTACTTTAAAAAATGACGAACAAAAAGCGGTGGTTTTAAACATAGGCAAAAACTCAACTCTTAATCTGCGCTCCGCTCCGAGCCTCTCTGCTAAAATACAGATGCAGCTTTTTTATGGGCAGGAATTGGCTGTAATAGAAAGGCTACCTGTCGGTTGGTTAAAGGTAAGGACGGACGCTGTAGAAGGCTATATAGTAGAAGAATTTGTAAACCTAAAGCAGGATTAATGCTTGTGTATCTCATAAAATAAAAACAAAGGGGAACGCTATGTATCCCCTTTTAATGTTGTTGTTGACTTTTAGGATTTTATTTTTTCTGTGGCGTTTGTGCATTATAGAAAAACGAATTCAAAAACGAAACCTTAAATGGGAAAATAAGATAATTAAAGGCAGAGAGGCTTTTATAGGACTATTTTGCAACAAACCAAAATACTACAAAAGAACTCTCTGCATGTGATTATTAGCTTTAGTTTTGTATTAGAATCAACATATGGTGCTATATTGTTGGCTATATATTGTGCGTTAATTAGGTTATAAACAGCGTAAAATTCTTAGAAGCTATTCTATATCGCCTTCATTAGAGCCTTTTTGCCCTTTGGGCATAGGCTTTCTTTTTATTTCTTCAAGGGGATATTCTCGTGTTTCCGAGGAATCCTCCTTGTTATCTAAGTTTACGGACACAACAACAGTTTCTTTAAATATATTTATGCTTTTAACCGTACCCATGCCGTCCGGAGTCAAAACTTCTTTGCCTACCTTGGGCATTTTTTTGCGTGTCTGCTCGTAAAAATCCTCTTCGAATTTAAGGCAACACATAAGTCTGCCACAAACGCCTGATATTTTGCCCGGATTTAGAGAGAGGTTTTGCTCCTTTGCCATTTTTATGGAAACAGGCTCAAAATCGCCAAGAAATTTGGAGCAGCATAGCGGTCTGCCGCAGGGGCCAAGACCCCCAAGCATTTTAGCTTCGTCACGCACGCCTATCTGCCTTAACTCTATTCGTATGTGGAAAACGCTTGCCAAGTCCTTTACAAGTGCTCTAAAGTCCACTCTGCCGTTTGCCGTAAAATAGGCTATAAGCTTTTTTGCATCGAATGTGTATTCCACACCAACAAGCTTCATTTCAAGGCCATGTTCTTGTATCTTTTTCTGACAAATGTCAAAGGCTTCTTCTTCACAGCGTTTTATATCCTCCTGTCGCAGCGCGTCTTCAGGGGTGGCGGTGCGTATTACTTTTTTTAAGGGTGTCTGTATTTTGTCCTCCGGTATATCGCATATACCCATAACAACCTCGGCGTATTCTACGCCTCTTGCGGTTTCTACTATAACGGCTTCACCTGCTGTGGGCCAAAGATCGCCTGGGTCAAAATAATATAGTTTTCCGGCGTTTTTAAAGCGAACGCCTATTACTGATGGCATAAATTTAAATCCTCCAATATATGAAATAATAAGTAGTCTGCAATTGCCTGCCAAGAAACATTGCTTTTAAGCAGTTTCCGTGCCTGCATAAGACTATCCAACATTTTGTTTAGATGCAATATTTTTTGTGTGTCAATTGTGCTGTATATCTGTTGTGTACAGCGGTTTTCAAGAAGGCTTATTATTAACTCCCCGTCGTCTTTTAGGCTTTTCCACTTTGCAGACAGTGCGGGAATTGCGCTTATTTTGTCTGCCTCTGCTATTGTTTCGTCAACCATGGCAAGGATTTTATGGAAATTATCGTCGCTTGAATAGCGCAAGGCACGGCCAATAGAGCCCTCGCTTAAAGCCGCTATTTTTTTAGCGTTGTCTATATTGCTTTTGATTAAATAATCATATATTCTTTCCTCGCTCCAAAGTGGCATATTAAGCTGTGTGCAGCGAGAGAGAACAGTAGGTAGCAAAGATTGTTTATTGTTTGCTGTTAATATAAAATAAGTTTGTTTGTCAGGCTCTTCAAGGGACTTTAAAAGTGCATTCTGCGCTTGCACAGTCATACGGTCTGCGTCAATTAAAAGAACCGCTCTTTTATCGCCCTCTATGTTGTAAATAGATAGCCTTTCGACTATGCTTCGTATATCGTCTATCTTAATGGAATTTGCCTGTCTGTCTTCACCGGCAAACAAAAAAGCGGGGTGTGTATGCTGTGCGACTCTTATGCAATTGCTGCATGTACCGCAGGGTCTATTGTTAAGCTCTGCGGTACACAATTGCATCTGTGAAAGTAAAAGCCCAAGCGTATTTTTACCCGTGCCTTTTTGACCCAATATAAGCAGGGAATGGGGCAATCCTTCTGTGCGGAAAGATTGCAATGTATTATCAAGCCTTTTATCTATATTGAAAAATAAGTCGAGTGTTTGCACGTGGATTAAATCTTAATAAACTCCTCGATGTTTAGGACGAAAACCGTGGCCCCACCCACCGTAACCTCTATGGGGTAAGGTGCATACATACCGTTAGCTCCGCCCAAAGAAACAGGCGATGTTGCTATTTGTTTGCGGCTCTTGCATACTTTTTCTATTATGCCAAGACAGGTCTTTTCTTTAGCGTCCTCAACACCTATAAGCAGCGTAGTGTTGCCGGCTTTAAGGAAACCGCCAGTTGTTGCAAGCTTGGTAACGCTGAACCCCTCATCCATAAGTGTAGAAACAAGGCGGGCAGAATCTTCGTCCTGTACTATTGCTATAATAAGCTTCATAAAACATACCTCCTTGTATGTGTAAGCGTTGGTATTGAAACTACAATGTAATTATACAATAATAATCTAATTATTTCAATGATTGCAAGAAGTAACAACTTGACCTTAAGAACGGGTAACCGTATAATATGCCTTGAGAAAGGGAGGGACTTTGCTTTTATGTCACAAGAAAAAACCTTTTACATTACTACGCCTATATACTACCCAAGCGGTAAAATGCATATAGGGCATACCTACACCACTGTTGCTGCAGATACCATGGCACGCTTTAAAAAGCTTACAGGCTATAAGACTTTCTTTTTAACGGGTACGGACGAGCATGGC
>JAUNLY010000104.1 GCA_030532025.1 Eubacteriales bacterium | reverse complement strand
CAATAGAAGGCTTTGGCATGGGCTACAACGTAGAACTGCTTGAAAAAGCAGGCGTAGACCCTGCAACACTTACAAACTTCTCCGCCATGAAAGCCGCATTTGAAAAAATAGACGGCATGAAAGAAGAGCTTGGCATAGACTCCGTTGTGTCCATGGGCGCAAGTGTCGCAGGCGGCACATGGTGGGTAGCAGGCCATCACAACTTCTCCATATACCTTGGCGGCGGCTTAGACTTTGAAGATGCTTCCCTCGCAGATAAATTCAACAAGGGCGAAGTAGACGAAGAGCGCTTAATGGATTATGCCAAATATGTACAGCTCATATTCAACTACTCCAACAAAGAAGTTACCACAAACGGAACATACGATGACCAGCTTGCTGCATTCGTAAACAAAAAAGCCGTATTTATCCACCAGGGCAACTGGATAGACCCGAGCCTTGTTAAGATGAATGTGGACTTTGAGTATGACTACATTTCACACCCCTTCAGCGACAAACAGGAATTCAAAGGCCTGTATCTGTTCGCCCCCAGCTTCTATGTAGTAAACGCCAAAGCCAGCCCCGAAAAAATACAGGCTGCAAAAGACTTCCTTAACTTCATGGTATTCTCAGAAGAAGGTGCCAACTACATGGTAAACGATGCCGGCATGGTGCCCGCATTTGCAAACGTAACTTTACAGCCCAAGGGCGGCTTCTCTAAGGCGCTCGTTCGTGCAAACGCAGAAGGCGGCAACTATGGCGTGTTCTTCGGCAAATTACCTCCGGGAACTGGCCAAGACATCTTAGCCCCCATATTCGATATCTTTGCACAGGACGCCTCCGATGAAAACCTCAACTACTTCATCGAAGACATAAAAGGTGCCGCAAAAACAGTCTCCGAAAAACAATAAAACCTTAATTGGGCAGGCACCGTAAAAAGTGCCTGCCTTTTTGCGTATTATACTTAGCCTAAGATTTAAAATTTGCAATTTGTTTATTGCTTCAAACTAATCCAAATCGTTAATGCAAAAAGAAACGCCGGATTTTTTGTTTTAGCAGAGCCGAACGAAGTAGGCGTAGTGGCACTACGTTGACTGAATGAGGCAAAGATAAAACGGGAAAAGATAAGTTCATCAAAGTATTAAGGTTTGGGATTGGTATCAAACGTTACTCCTTGAAAGGGGCTCACCATGAAAAGAAGTAAGCTTTGGGACGCTGTGTTCCTTGCTCCCTGCCTTATAGCACTTACAATGATAGTGCTTATTCCTTTTGTGCAGGGTATTAATTTTTCCCTTACGGACTGGAACGGCATAAACTCTGTTATAAATTATGTTGGTTTCAACAACTATAAGGATATGTTTCAATCCGTGGAATTCGGTTATTCCTTTGTTATTACTGTTGTTTATACGGTAATAAACGTAATACTCGTAAACATAGTTGCGTTTTTGCTGGCTCTGCTTGTTACAAGCAAGGTGCGTGGCAAAAATTTCTACCGTGCTGCTTTCTTCGTGCCAAACCTTATAGGTGGCATAGTGTTAGGCTACACATGGCAGTTTATGTTTAACGATTTTTTTACATCCATAGGTAAAATACTGGGTGTGGGTTGGATGTCAAAATCTATGATAGCCAATAAAGATCTTGTAATATTTGCAATGTCCGTTGTAAACACATGGCAGTATGCGGGCTATATTATGCTTATATTTGTAGCGGGCATACAGGCTACCTCGCAGGAGGTTATGGAAGCCGCAACCGTTGACGGTGCAAACTACTACCAGCGTGTAAGAAAGATACTTATACCCATGATAGCAAATGCGTTTACTATATCGCTATTTTTAACCATAACCAACTCTTTTAAGTGTTTCGACCTAAACGTCGCACTTACAAACGGCGGGCCGTCAATGCGCTATATGGGCAAGGTGGTAAAATCAAGCCAGCTTTTGGCGCTTACCATATACAATAAATCTATAACATCTAAGGAGCTTGCAAAGGGGCAGGCTATGAGCGTTATATTCTTCCTGATGCTTGTGGTATTCTCCCTTATACAGGTCTATTTCAGTAAAAAGAAGGAGGTTGAAGCATAATGGCAGACGCATTGCACCTTGACGCGGTTGGACAAAAAAATCAACATAGCAAGGCGAAGCGCATAGCACTCGAAATACTTGCGATAGTGCTGGTGCTTGTGGTGCTTTCTCCTTTTGTAATTGTTCTATTTAACTCATCTAAAACATTTGACCACATTACCAGAGACCCGCTTTCTCCGCCGTCAGACTGGTCAAACTTGGGCGCAAACATAAGCGCTGTTATGAACGACCCCACGACAGACTTTTTGGGCGCGTTTAAGGATTCCGTCATAATAACCGTGATATCCCTTGTGGTAATAATAATATTTTCCGCAATGGCGGCATGGGTGTTGGTGCGAAACCGCTCGCGCTTTACCAACTTTACTTTCATGCTGTTTGTGGCCGCTATGGTAATACCTTTTCAGGTGGTTATGTATCCCTTGGTTTACTTCCTAAAGGCTATAGGCGACACATTAGGCATTAAAATGTTGGCAACTTACCACGGCATAGCGTTTGCGTACTTGGGCTTCGGCTGTTCGCTATCCATATTCATATTCCATGGCTTTATAAAGGGCATACCCTTAGCTTTGGAAGAAAGTGCATTTATAGACGGCTGCTCACAACCGGGCGTGTTCTTTAAAATAATACTTCCTTTGCTTACGCCTACAATTACAACCGTTGCCATCTTAAACGGTATATGGATTTGGAACGACTACCTTTTACCCTTGCTGGTGCTTGGCGGCAACGGGGAAATACAGACTATACCGCTTGCGGTTACCGCATTTGCAGGCGCGTATGTAAAACAATGGAACCTTATTATGACCTCCGCATTGCTTGCCATGATACCTATAGTAGTAATGTTCATTTTCGCACAGAAATACATTATCCGCGGCATGGTTGAAGGTGCTGTAAAATAACAACATTAAACAAAATAAGTTTTGTGTGTGCAGTAATTTAATAAGCACACCGCTTAAAAACAGCTGTATCATAAAAAGCTCTTTCATTAAAACGAAGGGCTTTTTACTTTTTACATTTTTTTTACCTTAATTTTATTTGTTTTTCATGTTGCTTTAAGCCGTTTTTAATAAAAACCAACTATAAAAAATCGGAAGTGGTTAAGGAGATTAAAAAATATGTGGGGTTATCCTACTATAAAGGGAAACAATAGGGGCGAATAAACATATAGATAATCCCCCAAAAAGGAGAACACATGAAGGGAATTATACTTTATCAATCAAAATATGGTGCCACAAAGCGCTATGCGGATTGGCTTGCAGAGGAAACGGGCTTTCCCGTTGTAGAAACCAAAAAGGCACAGATAGACGATGTAGCACAGTATGACACCGTTATTTTAGGCGGCGGTATATATGCTTCCGGCGTTGCGGGGCTTTCGTTTTTAAAGAAAAATATAGACAGGCTTTCTAACAAAAAGATAATTGTATTCTGCGTCGGAGCTTCGCCTTACGAGGAAGAGACTATTAAGTATATTGCCGACCATAACATGCAAGGCCAGCTTCAAAATATGCCCTTTTTCTATTGCCGTGGTGTGTGGGATATGGACGGCATGAACCTGCTTGACAGAAGCTTATGTAGGCTGCTTAAAAAATCCGTTTCTAAAAAAGACCCTGCCGATTATGAGTTGTGGGAAAAAGCTCTTATGGACGCCAGAGACGAAAAATGCGACTGGACGGATAAAGCCTATATAGAACCTATACTGGAGGAAATTAAAAAGAGCTGAAAGGCTCTTTTTCTGTTGTTTTTGGCAGGGGATAATATACATCTTTGCCGTTATCTTGCGAAACTTTGGAAAAATATATATTAAATTATTTGATATTAAGTTGTATAAAAAACACAATGCATAAACGGAGCAATGCATCGCTGCATTACAATACTTGCTATTCTAAGTTTATTATATCTGTTATTTATACCGTTCTCTTATTATACTAATAAAAAATGAGCAGCGAATTATTTGTAATTATACTATATAAATATATTTAATATAAAATCGTATGTGTGCGCTATATATTTATCTTTCAAAAATTCATTAACTACACTCTTATGATATATATTACACCGTTTGCTTAAAAAGTCGCTTCGTGGTAGAATGCATAGGCTTTTAAGAAGCGTTTAGGAGGTTTTATGCAGAATAAAAATAAATTGAGTTTAGCTTTATTTTACATAGTAAGCGGTGTTTTGATAGGCGGGGGAGCAATACTCCCCGGGGTTTCTGGTGGCGTGCTCTGTGTTGTGTTTGGTGTTTACCGCCCGCTGATGGAGCTTTTAAGCCATCCCAAAAGGTCGATACCCAAATATTGGCGCATGTTCCTGTTTGTATTTATAGGTGTGGCGTTGGGTTTTGTGGGCGTTGCAAAGGTTGTCGGCAACCTGTTTGAGCGCTACGAAATACAGATGCTCTGTCTGTTTATAGGGCTTATACTGGGTACTGTGCCTATGCTTTTAAAAACTGCAAAAGCTGATGGCAAAACCACAAGGCAGGATACAAGTGCGCTTGTAATCGCATTTGCCGCCCTTATGGCGTTGCTTTTGATTCTCCGTATGGGAAATAAGGCAAGCCTGCCACTAAACCCCGCAACTGCATTCATAAGTGGCATAATATGGGGCTTTAGCTTGGTTATACCGGGGCTTTCAAGCTCCAGCTTGCTCATATTTTTAGGCCTGTACGACAAGATAATGCTACAGGTGGGTAACCTTAACTGGTCCGTCGTTATACCGCTCATGCTCGGCATAGCAATAGTGGCGGTGTTGTTTGCGAGTTTGGTTGATAGGCTGTTTGAAAAACACCACAGCATAGCTTCTCACGCCGTGGTAGGGCTGGTGCTTGCTTCAACCGTCTCAATAATACCCGCATTTGCAGATGTAAAAATGCTCTTTGTGGGCATAGCTCTTGCGGCAGTAGGCTTCTTAGCTGCCATGCAGCTTGATAAATGGCAGGCTACCGTAAAAAGAGATTAATTTTATGTTGCCACAGGCTACGCCCTAGCTATCAACAGTATATTTAGTGGCACTATACAAGTCTTAAAACCCGCAATGTGCGGGCTTTTTTGATGTGTGGTAGTTATTCGGACTCAAAATAGAGTGATAATATTTTAGTTTAATTTTGCTTTGAAGATAAGCCTTGTGGTTTTATTTTTTGTTCTTAATTAGCAAGCCAAAAAGTAGAAAACAGAAAATATTATTTTGATTATTATACAAAACTTTATTTTATATTATATAAAGGCGGCGTCAGAAAATATACTCACAAGCCATACAAATTTGTGCTGTGCTAAGTAAAACTCTATTTTTGCGACAAAAGTGGTTTTTATACCCATCAATT
>JAUNLY010000103.1 GCA_030532025.1 Eubacteriales bacterium | reverse complement strand
CCGCTACGCCTCCTTCATTCGGCTTTGCAAAAAAGAAAAAATCCTGCGTTTCTCTGTGCATTAACGATTTGGATTAGTATAGCAAGGAGCAAGGCTTTTTTGCGAGGGAGCTTAGTTCGCTAAGTGACCGAGCAAAAAAGCCGCAGCGACGCCGTTAATCGCCGCTTATAAGCGTTTTTTAAGAAACTCTGCTTGAAGATTCCACAGCGCCTGCGATATATCTACTTTGTACTTCTGCGGGTTGCTCAACCGGAAATACTCAGGCCAAAAACGGCTTTCACTTTTTTGGCGGTGTTCCTTTATATGTTCAAGCGTAGGTGTCTTATATACTTTTTTGCCATTTCTGTATAGGGGAGTGAGCAGTGGTTCTGCGCTGTATTCGCCGGCTTCCAAGGTGGTTTTCTTCCATGTTTCCTTGGGGTCGAATATGGTTAAAGGTTCGTTTGTGTTTATTTCTTCGTCTTGAAGCATTATATAATCTGCCACCGCCATGCCGTCCTTGCCAAAAAGGCGATAGGTCTTTTTCTCGCCGGGGAGGGTTATTTTTTCGGGGTTGTCGGATATTTTCATCTTGGGCTGCAAGACGCCGTTTTCGTCTTCCATGGCACTCATCTTGTATACACCGCCTAAGGAGGATATTTGGTCAGCCGTTATAAGCTTTGTGCCTACACCCCAAAGGCTTATTTTAGCGCCTTGCGTTTTAAGATCTCTAATTAAAAATTCGTCCAAATCGTTGCTGGCGCAAATTACTGCATCGGGGAAACCGGCATCATCGAGCATTTTACGGGCCTCTATGCTAAGGTATGCCAAATCGCCGGAGTCAAGCCTTATGCCCTTTGGTTCAAAGCCTTTTTCTCTAAGTTCCTTAAACACCTTTATGGCGTTTGGAACGCCTGAGTGCAAAGTATCGTAAGTATCAACAAGCAAAAGGCAGTTTTCGGGGAAGCTATTGGCATAGGCTCTAAATGCGCTCAGCTCGTCAGGGAAACTCATAACCCAGCTGTGTGCGTGCGTACCGCTTACGGGTATGTTAAACAGCTGTCCGCATAATACGTTTGATGTGGACGCACAGCCTGCGATAACTGCGGCACGCGCCCCCCAAGTACCGGCGTCCGGCCCCTGTGCACGGCGAAGACCAAACTCCATCACATTGTCGCCCTTGGCTTGCCTGCATATGCGGTGCGCCTTGGTGGCTATAAGCATAGGGTGTCCTATAAGGTTTAAAAGCGCTGTTTCTATAAGTTGCACTTCAAAGAGCGGGGCTTTTACCTTAACCAGAGGTACCTTGGGGAAAACTATGGTGCCTTCCGCCACTGCATCTATATCACCGGTGAATTTAAAGTTCTCTAACTTTTTTAAGAAATTATCATCAAATAAATTAAGAGAAGCAAGGTAGTCCAAATCTTCTTTGTCAAAATGCAGCTCGTCTATGTACTGCATAAACTGGTCGACGCCGGCCATAATGGCATAGCTTTGGCTGCCCTCGCGGCTCCTGAAAAACATATCAAACACGGCTGTGCGGTTGTCCATATTTTCGTTTAGGTAACCGCTCATCATGGTAAGCTCGTATAGATCCGTAAGCATGCTTAAATTTCTCATAAATATATCCCTCCAGACGATTCAATTATAATTACTGTGCATGCTTAAGGCAAGCGTTAATGCTAATTGAAAGCGTTAAATGGTTAAATTAGTATTAATCTGTATAGCACGCCCGCCAAAAAGCCGGCACTCCTGCGCATCATGCGTTATTATTAAAATCGTGTCGGAGTTTTGCTTTATATAGTCTATGGCTAAATTGCGGTTGTGTTCGTCCAAACCCTTGAATGCTTCATCAAGCAATAAAAGTTCGTGAGGATATAGCAGTGCGCGGAGTATAGCTATGCGTCGCCTTTGCCCGCCGGATAGCGTCGCAACGTCCTGCCTTGCTGTTACAGGGTCTATATTTAGTTTAGCACATTCTTTTATTAATGTTTCTTCGTCTATGGTATCGCCCAAAACAAAACGCAGGTTGTCAAGGCTTGAAAACCCGTCAAGCAAGCGATCCTCCTGAAAAACACAGCTTATGCTCTTAAAAGGGTCTATAATTTCGCCGGAATCGGGCTTTATAAGGCCCAATATTATGTTGAAAAGAGTGGTCTTGCCTATACCGCTTTCTCCCATAAGGCAGATGATGTCGCCCTTGTGTAAGCTTAGCGAAAAATTTTCCAGAACTTTTTTATTTTCAAATGCTTTGTAAATATTCTTAAGCTGCATATTTTCCCCCTATAAGGCGCTTTAAAATATATAGCATGGCTTTTTCAAATATGCGGCTTAAAAATATTATAACGAGAGTGTAGCAGAATAAATCTGCCGTGTTTATATATATCTTGGCTTCATATAGCATGGCGCCTAAGGAAAAATCCGGCCTGCCTATAAGCTCTGCCGCGACGCCCGCTTTCCACGCCATGCCGGATGCACTTGATGCTGCGCTTAAAATATAGGGCTTCATCTTTGGCAGATAAAGCATCTTAATGCGCCTTTTTGCGGGTACCTTAAAAACCCTTGCCATATGTATAAGCTCTTTTTCGACGCTTCTTAAGCCCTCAAGCGTGTTTTGGTATACCACGGGGAATACTATAAGGAAAGCTATGGATACGGAAAGCCTTTCGGGGCTTATCCACAAAAGCGCCAATATTATAAAAGAAGCTATCGGTACGGTTTTTATTGCGGTTACATAGGGCCTTAGCATTATTTCAAAAAAACCGTATTTACCCGCAAGCGCACCCAGCATAAATGCTATAAATAAGCCTAAAACAAAGCCTAAGGCTATGTTTAAAAGGCTTGATATTATGCTCTTAAAAAACAAAGGTTCTTTGTATATGCTAAAAAGCCTTGCTATAACTTCCACAGGGGAAGCAAAAAGCAGGGGCTTATTTAAAAGCATAGCCGCCCCTTGCCATAGGGCAAGGGCGACGGCTAATGATATTATGTTTTGTACGCTTTTTTTGCGCATTATTTTACGCCGTAGTAAAAATCGTCTTCCGGTAAGGAACCGCCAACGCTTTTGGGGTTCTGATCAAACAAAACCTTAATGTAACCCTCGGCAGCCAGCTTCATATCGTCCTTTGTAAGTGCCGTTAGGTTGCAAAAGGGTATGGCTTTTTTGGCGATAGGGGCTTTTACTATGCCGTTTTTTTCTACGAGCTTTGCGGCTTCGTCCAAGTTGGCATTTACATATTCAACGCTTGAAAAGAAGTCCTTTAAAAACTGCTCCACTTTTTCGGGGTTGCTTTCTACAAAGTCTTTCCTTGCGACAACACAGGCTGTTGTAAGCATGCTGCCATCGCCCAAGCGCTTCCATTCTTCATCAAGGCTTATAACGCTTTCAAGCCCTTCCACCTTGGTTTTTGCAACGGTTACAAAGGGTTCCGGCAAAAGTGCCAAGGCTTCTTCATCTAAAGCGAATTTGGCTATAGCTTCCGTAGGTTCGGAAAGCCATGTTACTTTTACATCTTCGCCGAGCTTTAGACCTTCTTTGTCTAAAAGGTAGTTAAGAGCCATCTCGGGCGTTGTGCCCTTGCCTGTGGCATAGAGGGTTTTGCCCTTAAGGTCTTTGAGCGTTGAGATTTTTTCGCCACCCTTTTGTACTATGTACAATACGCCGGTTGCGCCTATGCCAAGCAGCTTAGCCCCGCCGTTTGTCTTGTTGTATAAAACGCTTGCAAGGTTTGTGGGTACGGCTATTATGTCCATTTCGCCGTTTATAAATTTCGGCACAAGCTCGTCTGCGGATACCGCCATAGTGAAGTCGTATTTTTGGGTTAGATTGCCCGATTCGTTATCCTCTATAAGCTTTACAAGCCCCATTGTGGTAGGCCCCTTAAGCCCGCCTAAGCGTATATCGTTTTCAGAAAATGCAGAGCCTACAAAAAGCAAGCTAAAAAGCAATAAAACAGAAAGTAATTTTTTCATAATAATCCTCCTTTTCAGAGGTAGTATAGTCTTTTATCAACCAAAAGTATGTTGCGGATGCAACGAGAATTTATAATTTTATACCTAAGTCAATTAAAGGGTTTTTATTTTAGCCACCGTGCCGCCTATTATAAGCTTTGTAGCGACATGGTATTTGTCCTTTAGATCAATCTCCGGATTTTCTATTTTGCTTATAAGCAGTTGCGCCGCCTTTTTGCCTATGTTGCGTGTGTTCTGCGCAACGGTGGTAATTTTGGGTTTTAGCATCTGCAAAAGAGGCACGCCGTCAAAGCCTGCTACGGAAATATCGCGCCCTAAGGCGATGCCGTGCCTTTCAAAGGGTTCAAGGACACCAAGGGCAGCAAAATCGTCCGGCAGTAAAATGCAAGTTGGGGGATTGTCAAGCTTTAAAAGCTGTTCCACGGCTAAGCTTGTAGCGCTTGGGTTGTGGTAAAGGCTTTCTATAAGGTATTCTTCAGGCACGGTTAAGCCGTGTTTTTCCATGGTTCTCAAAAAGCTCCTGTAACGCTGTTTGGTGCTGCTTGAGGGGTTCCCGTATACGAGCGCAATTTTTTCGTGCCCCATGGATATAACATACTCGACCAAATCCTTCATACCGTTTGAGTTTGAAGACATAACACAGGGGTGCCCCTTAAAGTGTTCGTCTATTGTAACAATGGGTATGCTGCATTTTTGCATAAGGTTTATTATCTGCGGGTCATTAAAATCGCAACATACTACGCATATGCCGTCTACATTTCTGTAACGGCTGTGTTGTAGGTAGCTTAGCGGTTCCCCACCGCCGGGGCGCACCGACCTTGAAATAAAGCTTATGTCATAGCCCTGTGATTCCGCTGTAGTTCTAAAGCTTTCTAATATGGGGGAAAAATAGTTGTGCGTAAGACCGCTGCCGGAATCCTCCGTATATACTAAACCTAAATTATAAGAGCGTCCGGTTTTAAGGCCGCGTGCCATGGCGTTTGGCTTGTAGCCGTATTTGGCGGCAGCCTCAAAAACGCGGTTCTTTGTGCCTTGGCCTATGTCCGTATACCCGTTTAATGCCTTGCTTACTGCGGAAATTGAAAGCCCTAAAATATCTGCTAATTCTTTTATTGTAACTGCCATACCTGTCCTTCTGATAAATAATATCTAAATAACGTAACTAAATCGTTGTAGCTATTAAAGCATAGCACTGCTTTAAAAAAAACGCAAGCAAGAGCAAAAACAGGCGATATTGATGTGTCCGGTTTTTGGGGCACACATCATATTGCATCGCCTGTTTTTGTAAAGTTTATAATTTTAGTATTGAATTTTTAGTGTTAAATTAGCGCTTCGCCCGTCATTTCCTTGGGTTTAGCTATACCCATGGCTTTAAGAATGGTCGGGGCTACGTCGCACAGTCTGCCGCCTGAGCGGACAGATTTACCAACAAATCTCTCTCCGCAGGCTATAAAGGGTACTGGGTTTGCGGTGTGTGCGGTAAAGGGGCCGCCGTCCACATCAAACATCCTTTCGG
>JAUNLY010000102.1 GCA_030532025.1 Eubacteriales bacterium | reverse complement strand
CCCTCGCTTCCTATTATAAGCATTGTTTTTTCGTGGGATAGACTAATACCTTTAAGCGGAACGCCTTCAAGGCTTGTGCCTATTACGGAAAAACCCTTTGATTGACTTATGATGTCCCCTAAATTAGCCACCCTTTTTGCAGGTATGCGAAAACACGCGCCCTTTGAAGCGCTTACAACTTTTGGGGAAAAGGGGTCTGCGGATTTTTTATCCAACATAAGCCCGCTAAAACCCGCAGCTTCCGCCGTGCGCCATATAGTGCCTACATTGCCGGAGTCCTGCACGCCGTTTAGCAGTACAATTTTTGTGCCTAAGCTTTTTAAATCCACATCGCTTGGCATTTTGCAAACGCAGGCTATTCCCTGCGGAGTTTTGGCGTTTGAGAACTTCTTAAAGGCTTCTTTTGAAAACACGAGAGTTTCTATCGAATCCAAGATATATTGCCTGTACTGCTCCACCTTGCCCTCTTCAAGCAAAAGCGTCAATACCGCATTTTCTTGCAGGGCTTCTTTTGCCATATTTTCCCCTTCGGCTAAAAACGCTTGTTGCTCTTTTCTTCCCTGTGCATTTTTTAAATCGACCAGCGATTTTACCGTGGGATTTTGTGGGCTTTGTATGTATTTCACAGCAGTTTGGCGGTTTGCGGTAAGTTTAGCAAAATTTGCTTTGGTATGTTGAGCGTTAGGCCGTTAAAATGGGCATAGGGCAATATGTATGCGGCTATACCAAAATCTAAGCTAGACGCTATACCGCCGCTTAGATGGGGTGATGAAATAAGTACTGTATTTACCATGCGGTTTACAAGCGACATAGGAATACCCGATACAGATTTTACTATGCCGTTTATTATATCTTTAGCCTCTTGTGGCATAGAATTTAGCCTGTTTTCTACAAGAGTTTGTCGCAAAAGTTCCGCATCAAAGGCGTTTTCGCATGGAAGCAGCTGCGTGTAGCCAAATTTAGTTTCTGCAGCGTCCAAACTAAAGCATGGCCAAACGGCATAGGGGTAGGCCTTGCCGAAGGGCTGTATTTTGTCCGCCGCAATAAGGCGCGTAAAGGGCGACATATCCCGCCCACCGCGTGAAACGAGTGCAAAGGCAATACCGCTCCCGCCATGTAAGTAAGGCAAATTTTCATCGTCTTTTAAGAAAGACACAAATGACGCCCCCAAAGAACAGGCTACGGTTTTTGCCATAAGGCGTGAATCCGCCAATGTTGGGGCACAAAGCTGCACTTGGTCTTCAAATAAAAGCATAGTCAAAAGAAACCACGCTTGGTTTATGCTTATAACAAAGCCTGCGCTTTGCAAATGCTCTCTTAGCCTTTGCACTGCAGTACTCACAGGTTTTTCTTCCCCTTGGGGTTTTGCTAAGACGGGTTTGTTAAAGCGGCTTATAAAATCGTCCCTTGTATCAAGAAGCTTTTTGCTTTCGCCTTTAAGGGCTTGTATTTCAGAAGATAATTTATTGAGTTCCTCTGTTTTTCCCGCAAGCTTTGAATCCACCATAGCGGATTTTTCTTCCAAGGCCGTATTAAACAGCTCCTGCTTATCTTTTTTTAGCTTATCAAGCTGCATTGATATCTTGAGCCGTTCCGCTTCAAGCGCATCAATCTGGCTGTTAAATGCGGTTATAAGCGGGTTTTCGCCCGGATTTATATTTAGCATACGGTTAATTAAATCTTGTGCCTTGGGCATATCCATAAGATAATTGAAGGCTTCCTCACCCTTAGCTTCATCTGCAAACACCTTAGGCACGGAGGTTTTAAAGGCCTCCATAGGGGATAAAAGTTCTTCTATACCTTTCCCGCTCAGCATATTTTCTCTATTGCGCCTGCCTACCGCAGCTGTGAGCCTTGAAGCGTGGGAGCGTTTATAACGCTTGGTTAAATCCCCTTTTTCGACTAAAGAAGATTCTGGGATAAGGCTTGTTTCTCGTTCCTCTTCTGAGTCATTATCAGGGGCTGACAAGCTACTTGCCCAGAAAAATAATTTCTCCTGTCCGTTTGGCAGGCTTATAGCAAATATGTGCGGGCTGTCCGGAGCTATAGCGGAAATATTGTCCGCAGGGCTTCCGTCTGACGCACGGTAAGGGCCTTCTATCCTGCCGCCACTCCTTAAAAAGCACATGGGAGTGGTGCAGTTTTCAATAGGCTTGCCCTCTTCGCCTGCTATGACCTCGTACACGAGGTCTTCCGGCAACTGCTTAACGACGTCTGAATAAATAATAAATTGGTGCAGCTCGTTATGCCGTGGGGAGTAGTTCCTGTTGGGGCGTATTTTGCCAGCGTCATCTTCTACTTCCGTAAGGTCTATAATGCACAGATTGCCAAGGGAGCGCATGCGTTCTTTAAAAGTGAACTGCTCCTTTTTGTCTGGAGCTATGCGCAGAAAGCCGTTGTCGTTAAAAGAAGAAATAATATTTTCCGGCATAGGCCCTTCGGCGCTCAGCAATGGCCTTATATGGAACAAGCTGTGCTGTTCGTTGTCTTCCTCAATAAATGCGAGGAATATGTCTTTTGAAAATTCCATGGAACCTCCTTTCAAAATATTTATAATTTCCATGTTATACTAACCCAAATCGTTAATGCAAAGAGTTACGCCGCATTTTTTTGCAAAGCCGATTGGATTAGACAAAGCAAAATATAAAAAGACAAGTTTATCAAAGTATTAAGGAGCGGGATTAGCATTAATAATATCCTATTACGCCGTTATTGTCTTGTATTTTTTATATACCTCCTCCCAAGCTTCTGGGTTTTCAGGCAGATAGATTTTGATGTCCTCACCATGTAACGCAATACCATTGGCAGAGTTTTCATATGATGCACCAGCCTGTACCAAAATATTGCCTATGGCGGTAGCCTCCGCAGGGCCTGCCACCACCTTTATATTAAGGCAGTCTGCAGTCAAACGGTTTAGCAAGGCATTGTTTGAACCGCCACCCACTATATGAAGAACATTATAGCGTTTGCCGGTGATATTTTCTACCTGTTCTTTAGTCAATCTGTATTTAAGCGCAAGGCTTTCAAGTATAGATAAAACTATTTCACCGCGTGTCTTGGGCGCACTGCCGTATGTATTTAGGCACAGCGCCTTTATAGCTTCGGGCATATTGTCAGGCGCCACCAAAGTGGGGTTATCTACATCAAATATATATTTAAAGCGCTCACAAGTGGTAGTACTCTGCATGATTTGCTCGTATTTTAGCTCTTTTTTATCTTCTATTCCCCAAATGCGCTTACACTCTTCCAATAGCCACATTCCCATTATATTTTTATGGAAGGAGAATGTATTCCCTAACGCTCTTTCGTTGGTGAAATTATATTTTTCCGAACTTTCGTCTATATGAGCTTTATCCGCCCTTGTTCCAAACAAAGACCATGTTCCACTGCTTAAAAAAAGAAAATCTTTTTCTTTTGAACACACCGTCGCAAGCGCAGACTGTGTGTCGTGCGAACAGCCGAGCACGACTTTAACCGAGGTTTTAAGACCCAATTCGGCTTTAATTTCAGGCAAAATTTCCTGAAGATAGGAGCCTGTGTTGTGCATCTCAGGCAAAATATCAGCATCAATATCCAGCCTGTTAAGTAAATCCCTGTCCCATTCGCCGGTAACAGCATTAAGCATTTGGCTTGTCGATGCTATGGTGTACTCGGTAGCCATTTTGCCTGTAAGAAAGTAATTGAATAAATCCGGCATGAAAAGCAACTTGCTGGCCACTTCCAAAAGTTTGGGTTGTTTAATTTTTAATGAATAAAGCTGATAAAGCGTGTTGAAATATATACGCTCTATACCTGTCTTTTGGTACACTTCTTTTGCAGGTACTTTATTAAACACCTTTTCCATAACGCCGTCTGTGCGGTTGTCTCTATAATGCACGGGGTTTTGAAGGAGATTGCCGTACCTGTCTAGCAGAGCAAAATCCACACCCCAGCTGTCTATGGAAACGCTTTCGAGCGGGTAATCGCGGCAGCGGCGCAGACATTCTTTTATTTGCCCAAAAATATATATTGCGTCCCAATACCTTGTGCCCAGTATTTCGCAGGAAGGGTCTTGAAAGCGGTGTATCTCTTTTGTGGTTAATTTGCCGTTTTCTACGCTTCCAAGTATTCCCCTGCCGGAAGTCGCCCCTAAGTCTATTGCGAGATAATATTTATTTTTCATAGCATTTTCTGTATAAATTCTTTTTCTTCTGTGGTTATTTTGGCTGTTAAGACCATGGTTTCTTTAAGGTTTTTGGGTATGTTAAGCCCCCAATAAGGGTCACCTTCAAGCGTTTTTGAAATTCTTAGAATATTATCCGCACTTAATTCCGGCTGCCCAAGCCATTCCACGTTTACTACGGTGTTGGCTATATTTTGAAGCGATATCTGCCGTCCTTCAAAGCGTTTAGGGCTTAAAACATGTACAAAAAGCTCGTTTGGCTTATGGGTAAAACGCAAGTCCGGCGCCTCGTACACATATGTGTCTATTGCCTGTGTGCCGTATATAGCTTCACCGTTGCGTTTAAGCCATTCGCCTATTACATCAAGTATTTTAACGCTCTCTTCCGGTATGCTACCGTCGCCTTTGGGGCCTATGTTTAAAAGGTAGTTCCCGCCACGTGCCACTATGTTTAAAAATTTCTGCATAACATTTTCTGGCGGAAACCAATCTTCATCATAATATTTATAGCCCCAAGAGGAATTAAGCGTCGCTGGCATTTCCCACATTTTTTTGATGGGGTATGCGGGTATGCGGTTGTCCTGTGTTGTCATATAATCCCCAAGGTCGTTACCTATGCGGCCGTTTATAAGGCAGTCGGGCTGAATAGAGCGGACTATATCAACAAGTTCCTTGCTTTCTTCTTTTGTCATGCCCATGGGAGTATCAAACCAGAGCATACCTATATCGCCATAGTTTGTAAGTATCTCTTTTATTTGGGGGATACATTTTTCGTCAAGATAGCGGCGGAAGTTTATTTTGGAGTTATCCTTATAGGCCCTATAACCGTCCTCGTGGTGCCAGTCCTGCGCCTGTGAATAATAAAGGCATAAAACAAGGCCGTGTTTTTTGCAAGTGTCCGCCAGCTCCCTAACAAAATCCCTATGGCAAAGGGAGTTATCAAAGCTGTTGTAGGGAGATACATACGAACGGTACAGGGCATAGCCGTCATGGTGTTTAGATGTAAAGCATATATATTTCATGCCCCATTCTTTGGCCTTGCTGCATATATAGTCCGCATCGAAATTTACGGGGTTAAAGCGCTCGGTAAGCTTTTCGTACTCTTCTTTTGGTATATCTAAGCTTAACATTATCCATTCCGACAGGAAGTCCGTGCGCTTGCCGTTGTATTCCCCCGCCAATATGGAATAAAGTCCAAAATGTATAAACAGGCCGTATTTGCCAAACTTAAACCAGTCGTGTCGCATAAAATCCTTTCTTTTATAGCCTTATACTAATCCAAATCGTTAATGCAAAGAGAAACGCAGGATTTTTTCTTTTTT
>JAUNLY010000003.1 GCA_030532025.1 Eubacteriales bacterium | reverse complement strand
ATTGTATCAAAGTATCTCTCTTTTTTCTTAGGAATCTGTAACATATGTTTTATCATATAACATATATGCGTTTTGTTTTTGTATATTTTAATTATAAATTTTAAACGAGGTTTTCTACAGATTATTGAATATATTAAAATTTAAAGATAAGAAATCCGCTTACCTTACCCTATCGTCCCCCGCTTCTACAAGGCGGTTGAATTCTTCCCTTGTCATAAGCGTTACACGGGGTTTGGTGCCTTCGCTTGGGCCTATTATGCCGCGGCGTTCCATTTCGTCTACAAGTCTGCCGGCCCTGCCGTAGCCCACGCGCAAAACGCGCTGTAACATGCTTATTGATGTTTGGCCGGATTCCACCGCCATTTCTATGGCGTCTGGCAGGAGCTCGTCAAAGTTTTCGGGGTTCTCGGAATTGTAGTAATCGGGGCCTTTGTTTTCCTGTTTTTTTGCGTCCTCTATGTGTTCCATAAGGTCTACATTGTATTCGGTTTGGTTGCGGCTCTTTACGTATTCGGTGACGGCTTCTACGTCCCTGTCGGATATAAAGCAGCCCTGCACACGGGAAGGAGCGGGAGATGTGCGCGGCATATAGAGCATATCGCCATAGCCCAATAGTTTTTCGGCTCCTACGGAGTCCAAAATTGTTCTGCTGTCAACCTGTGATGACACTTGAAAGGCTATGCGGCTTGGAATGTTGGCCTTAATAACGCCCGTTATTACGTTGACGGACGGACGCTGGGTAGCAAGTATCAAGCATATACCCGCGGCTCTGGCCTTTGCCGTTATGCGCTTTATGTACTCCTCAACCTCTTTGCCGCTGGTTAAAATAAGGTCTGCCATTTCGTCTATTATAACTACTATATACGGCATTTTTTCTTCGCCGGCTTCAAGGCGCTTATTGTAGCCAATTATGTTGCGTGCGCCGCTTTTTTGCATACGCAGATAGCGGTCGTCCATCTCGTCACAAAGCCATTCAAGAGCGGCGGAAGCATCGTCCACATCTGTAATGACGGGTAATAAGAGGTGCGGGCAAGCGTTGTATGGCTGCAGTTCCACAAATTTGGGATCAACCAGTATAAGCCTTACTTCGTCCGGCCTTGCACGGTATAAAAGGCTTGTGATTATAGAGTTAATACACACGGATTTACCGGAGCCCGTAGCGCCCGCTATAAGCAGGTGAGGCATATTGCTAAGGTCACACAAAATAGGCGTGCCTGTTATGTCCTTTCCGAGAGCCACCGTAGTAGGAGAATTGTTATTTAAAAGCTTTTGAGAAAACAGAACTTCTTTCAGGTATACGGTTTCCGCCTTATCATTAGCTACCTCTATACCGACAAGCGGCGTACCCGGTATGGGTATCTCTGCACGTACGGGCGCTTTTGCAAGCAATTCCAGAGAAAGGTTGTCTAAAACGTTCCTTATTTTGTTTACGTTGACACCTTCGCCCAAGCGTATGGCAAAGCGGGTTATTGCAGGGCCATGCACAATCTGCTGTACGGTTGCAGGTATATTGAAAGAATCCAGCGTTTGCTCAAGCTTTTCGGCACGCTTAAGGTCTTCCTCGCCGGTTTCTTCCTTATCTCCTACCGGGGGAGAAGACAAAAGTCTCTCCGGCGGTTTATCGTAAAACTCTGGCACAAATGAAAGTTGTTCGTTGTCTTTTTTGGTATTCGAAGCTTGCGGCTTTTGAATTTGTACTAAAGGCTTTGGCGGTATAATTTCCGCATTGACGTCCTGCTTTACAGCAAAAGTTTCTTTTGGTGTTTCCACGCCCTTTTTAGGCGGTGTTTTTTCCTGCTGCAAGTCGCTATTTAAGGGTTTATTATATATATTTTTCTCTAAAGGTTTAGTCTCTATCACCCTTTCTTGCATGGGTTCTTGTACAAAAGATACCGGTTGCTCAATTGTTTGGGTGATATTTACCGGATCTTCGTTTCGCTCTGCTGAAATATCTTCAAAATCTTGATGCACAGGCTCTCGCTTTGGCGTTTGTTTAGTATTTTGTGGCTCTGTATTTTGCGTTAAGGGCTTCTTATAAGTCGGCTCATATTTAACGGGTTCCGGTTTAATATCTATGGGCTTAGTCTCTTGCCTTACAGGTTTTTCTGTCGTTCTTTCGGAACGGCGGGTTTGTTCACCCGTCATATTGTAAAAATTATCCATATTATCCTGCACGGGTTTAAAGCCCATCTGCTCTGTGGTTTCTTCTTGGTAAAAGGCATTAGGGTCCATAACGGGCGCCTTAAACAGCGATTCTTGCACCGGTGGAGCTTCCCACATGGGCTGCTGCTGGTAGTCGTTGCCGTCTTTAGTTTGCGTAAAAGTCGCCTGATGTGTTCCCGCAGTATCTTTTGCTTGTGCTTCTTGCATAGCAGTGTTTTGCTTTATGCTCTGCATATCCTGCAAGCGTCTTTTGTCGCTCATGTTCTGCATAAATATGATAGGGTTAAAACCTATAAGCGCAAAAAACAGCACCGCCACGGCAAGCACCATAAGCGTTATTCCGCCCGCACGGCCAAGCAATTTCCACAGCGGGAAGGCAAGCAGCATACCTATCCAACCGCCACCTGGCAGAGGCGTTGCACGACCGCCAAACTGCGCAAACGCCGCACTTAAATATGCACCATAGCTTGTAGGGTTTGTATGCTTTATATAATGAATATTTAAATTAAGAGTATAGTCCATTAGAGTACCGTAACCGGTGACTGTGCTTATAAGTGTAATAAAAGCCAAAATACAGATATATAAAGAAAATGCAGTAAAAATGGCTTTTAAAGACACACGTCTTTTTGAAGACACCGCAAATACCACACCCATGGCTATAAGCAAGAAAGGCAGGGGCAAATACAAATTGCCCGCAAGGCCTATTACCACGCTCTTAAAAAAAGAAAGCGAGCGCGTAGTTGTAGGGGCCGATATACCTAACATAAAGCATACGCCTACCGTTATTAGGATAACGGCAAGGCTAAGCATAAACACCCCTGCCCTGTCCGTAGAACGAATATTCTGTTGTGCCTTGCTCCTTGTACTCAATCTATTCCTCTTTCTGCAGCAACAATGCTGTGAATGTGTTTTGTTTGTCCATTGTTATCATAAGGCTAAAGCCGTCAAAAGCATACATAAGCCCCTCCCCCTCCGGCACAAAGTACTGTTCCGACACAAAGCCGTCGAGTGGGAGTATAGCCAATGGTTCACCGAATATTTTTATAATATCTTCTTTACTTGAAACACCCGTTTTGCAGCCGGCTATTGCCATACGCTTTGCAAGTATTCCGCTTACATTCTCCTGCCCGTCGTTTACTATTGGGTAAATGCTTCTAAACTCCGGCGCTTCAAGCACATAGCGATCGGCGGCAATATAGCGCTCCGAGTCTGTAAGTTCTTTATAATTATCTAAAACTTCTTGTATGGGTTTTCCCAATATGTCCGGCACATTGGGCAGCAAACCCAAGTGCAGCTGCTTTAAGTCTTTCTCTGCATTATCATGAGTAATGACATCAAGCTTTGCTATAAGGCTTTCCCCATTTAAGTTTAAAACGTCTTTTAATTCGTAATAATAAAACGAAAACGCCGCAGACCTATCCGACAAAAACTTAAAGCTGTCCTGCGGATAGCTTATTATAAGGCCTGTTTCACTAAGCAACGCTCTATTTAAAGGTACGGGCAGCGCCTGTGAAATGTCGTAATAGGACATATTTATAAGCTCTTCTTCAAGCCATGTGTCTATTTTTTCCTGTGCAGAAGAATTAAAAAGATTTGCTGCGTTTACAATTTCTCCCGTAAAAGCCGAAAACATAAGCGGTATATATTCATGCCCTATTCTTCCGGACATCAACCTGCCTTCTATTGAAACAAGCACGCTTATAACAGCCGGCGTTCCATCGGAGTTTAATATGTAGGCACGGCTTTTAATTATAGTTCCGCTACCCTGTTCAAGTTTTCCCATGGCAAGATAGCTTTCTATATTTATAGACTGCTGTATTGCCAAATTTATTTTTTGCTCGGCAGTTGGGTCTTTAAGCCCTTTTATCTGCACATAGCTTAATTTTACGTTTCCCGATTCTTCTTCGATATATTCTATAAATGCTGGTTTATCTTCATGTAAAACTGGCAAAGCGGTGCTGTCCGGCAAAACGCTTTGAACATTCTGCGCAAAAGCCGACAGCGGCATAAGCAAGGCTAACAATATTATATTTAGGCGTTTTAATGTTTTCATAGCAAACCCTCCCATAAATATTGTAGCTTAAACCGCAAATTGTTTCAAGTTTGATAAATAATATTTATCTATTATTACATATTTAAAGAAGAAAAAATTATATATCGAATATTATTTTATTACCGCTTTATCTAAATCTATTCTTCTGTCGGCCCTATTATAGCCTTGGCGCAGGGCATATACAAAAGCTCCGCCGCCGCTTGTATATCTTCTTTTGTAAGGGCATCTGTTTTTTTGAGCATTTCCGGAAGACCTACGTGCTTTTTAAGGCTCATCTCCTGCTCACCCAAATCGTGCATACGGTGCATAAGGCTTTCGTTTGCTATAACAAGAGCCGTTTTAACCTGTATTTTGGCGTAATCAAGCTCTTCCTGCGTTATGCCTTTTGCCTTTAGGTTTTTAATTTGCTTATGTATTTCCGCCTCTACTTTATGTAGGTTTTCCGGCTTACAGGCGGCATATACTATAAAATCTCCTATATAAGGGTAACTTGTATAGCTTGAGTACACTTGATAGGCGAGCGCATGCTCTTCTCTTATACTTTGGAAAAGCCTTGACGAAAGGCCGCCGCCTAATATGGTAGACAGCAAGGACACAGCGTATATCCTTTCGTCACCCTCTGCAACGCCTTTAAAGCCCAAGCACAGATGTGTTTGCTCCGTATCCTTTTTTACGTATAGCTTTTTAGGCTCCAGTAAATATGCGTTTTTAGGATAAAGAGCTTCTTTACCCGACTTCCACGAGGAAAAATAGCCTTCTATTTGCTTTATTATTTCTTCTTCATCAAAATTTCCGGCAACTACTACGAGGGCGTTGTTTGCGACATAGTATTTGTCTCTAAAGTCCACAAGTGCTTTTCTTTTATAGTTGAGCAGTGCATCTTTTTCTCCCAATATGGTTTCAGAAAGGCTACCCTTGTACAGTGCTTTGTTTATAAGGTCAAACACACTTTCTTCGGGGGAATCTTCCACCATGGCGATTTCCTCGGCTATTACCTGCTTTTCCTTTTGGAAAGATTCGTTATCTAATGCCGGGTTTAACACTATGTCCGATAGAAGCTCTATGCAAGGTTTTAGTTCGTCCGGCAAAACCCTTGCGTAATACACTGTACTTGTACGGCTTGTTGCGGCATTTACCTGCCCGCCCAGTGCATCCATTTGCTTTGCAAGCTGTTTTGCGTCCCGTGTAGTGGTGCCCTTAAATGCCATATGCTCCATAAAATGGGAAAGGCCGTTTTCCGCTTTACTTTCGAGCACGGAGCCGGCTTTAACCCACACACTTACTGCGGCGGAGTAGCTCTGTTTATCTGTTTCCAATATTACGCCAAGACCGTTTGGCAAACTATAGCGTTTTATCATTTACACCTTTCTTATACTAATCCAAATCGTTAATATTTGAAATTAGTACCAATAAACAACACCTGCGGAAACCGCAGGCATTGTGTTTATATGGTTAGTCTTACTTAGTCGTCGTTTCTGTCGCGGCTCTGGCCGTCTCTGCGCGGCGGACGGCGGCGTTCTCCGCCTGCATTGCTGCGCGGGCGGCGAGGTTTATACTCCATGTCGTTGCGCAACAGGTTTATTCTGCCTTGGGAATCAATCTCCGAGACCTTTACTTCCACGGTGTCGCCGATGTTTAAAACATCCTCTACTTTTTCTACATGCTCGTTTGAAAGCTTGCTTATATGCAGCAGACCGTCTTTACCGGGCAAGAGCTCTATAAAGGCGCCCATGGTGCTTAGTATCCTTACAACTCGACCCATGTATACTTCGCCGACTTCGACGTCTTTTGCTATACCCTCTATTATGCTCTTTGCGCGAAGGCCCGCCTCTTCGTCGTTCGTTGCAATTGCAACGCGACCGTCGTCCTCTATGTCTATCTTGACGCCTGTTTCGTCTATTATTTTGTTTATTACCTTACCACCGGAACCTATTACTTCCCTTATTTTATCGGGGTTGATGGTAAATGTAATAATCTTAGGTGCGTATTTGCTCAGGTGTTGGCTTGGCTCCGGCTTGGCTTCGAGCATTATCTTTAGTATATGCAGCCTACCCGCAAGTGCCTGTTCAAGCGCTGTTTTTAATATGGTCTTGTCGATACCGGAGATTTTTATATCCATCTGCACAGCGGTTATGCCGTTTTGCGTGCCGGCAACCTTAAAGTCCATATCGCCAAGGAAGTCTTCAAGACCCTGTATGTCCGTAAGAACCACGACCTTGCCGGTTTCTTCGTCCTTTATAAGTCCCATGGCAACGCCGGCAACAGGGGCTTTAATCTGCACGCCTGCGTCCATAAGGGACAATGTGCTACCGCAGACGGAAGCCATTGAGGACGAACCGTTGCTCGATAAAATCTCGCTTACAAGGCGGATTGCATAAGGAAATTCTTCTTCGCTTGGAATTACGGGGAGCAATGCCCTTTCCGCCAAAGCGCCGTGGCCTATCTCACGCCTGCCGGGGGATTTAAGCCTGCCCGTTTCGCCCGTGCTATATGGCGGGAAATTGTAGTGGTGTATATAGCGCTTTGTGTCTTCGGTTGAAAGGCCGTCGAGCATCTGCGCTTCCCTTAAGGAACCGAGTGTAGTAACGGTTAAGGCCTGTGTTTGCCCGCGGGTAAACACAGCACTGCCGTGTGTTCTTGGCAATATACCGGTTTCGCACCATATGGGGCGTACTTCTGTTGTGGTTCTGCCGTCTGGGCGTATGCCTTCGTCCACTATTTTGCGGCGCATTACTTCTTTGTTTAAGTTGTAAAGGGCGTCAGAAACTTCCTGCTCGCGACCCTCAAACATTTCTGCAAAATGTTCTTTTACCTCTTGGGTAATCTGCTTTTCTCTCGCCTGTCTTTCCTGACGGTCAAACGTTTCAAAAGCCCATTGTACCTTGGAAAGAGCAAATTCGCGCACGGCTGACTTTATGTCTTCTCCGGTCAATGCGAGCGGGAAATTCTTTTTCTGTTTGCCGATTTCTTCGACTATTTGTTTTTGGAAAGCGCATATTTGCTTTATGCTTTCGTGTGCCAGCAATATGGCTTCCAACAATGTGTCTTCGGATACTTCGTCGGCACCGCCTTCAACCATCATAATGGCGTCTTCGGTACCGGCTACCGTTAAGTGCATAATGCTCTTCTGGCGCGCTGCTTCGTCAGGGTTTAGGACGAGCTGACCGTCTACCAAGCCTACCTCAACCGCACCTATAGGGCCGTTCCAAGGTATATCGCTTACGGCTATCGCCGCGGAAGAACCAACCATGGCGGGTATATCCGGCGGCACATCTTGGTCGACAGACAGTGCGGTGGCTATAACCTGTACATCGTTGCGCATGCCCTTTGGGAAAAGCGGGCGCAATGGTCTATCTATAAGACGGCATGTAAGTATGCCTTTTTCGCTTGGTCTGCCCTCGCGGCGTATAAATCCGCCCGGTATTTTGCCTACGGAGTAGAGTTTTTCTTCAAAATCCACCGTGAGCGGGAAAAAGTCCGTCCCCTCGCGTGGTTCTTCCGAAGCGGTTACGTTTACCATTATAACCGTATCACCGTAGTGCACGAGTACCGTGCCGTTTGCTTGCTGTGCGTATTTGCCAAACTCAAGGGTCATTTCCCTGCCGGCAAATTCCATAGTATACTTTTTATGTTCCATTCTCTTCCTCTCCGGCGCACATACAAGCACGCCTATACACCTTATAAAAAGAGAACCGGATAACAAGGTGTTCCCCGGTTCGTGTTCGTGTTATTTGCGCAACCCGAGTCTTGCTATAAGCTCACGGTAGCGTTCGATATCAGTACGCATAAGGTAGTCAAGCAGACCGCGGCGTTGACCGACCATAAGCAAAAGTCCGCGCCTTGAGTGATGATCCTTTTTGTTTTCCTTTAAGTGTTCGTTAAGGTGGTTGATACGCTGTGTCAGCAATGCAATCTGTACATCGGGTGAACCCGTATCGCCCTCGTGACGGCCGTATTCCTTGATAACCTGTGCTTTGATTTCTTTGTTCATAATATCCTCCTAATTTTGGGGCGGCAACCCTATTATCTCCAAGAACTGCCGAATGCGTTGGAGAATCGCAGTCCGGCGTTCCGGTTCTAAACCGCCTGAATAATATACCACGATTTCCGTTCTTTGTAAACCACACAGCATTGTCTATGCTTAAATACGGGTGAAGCGCATTACAATATTACTCGCTTGAAAGCCCAACCTTGTTGTGATAAACTCTGTAAAAGTCTTAAAAGCTATAGAGGGAGGGTATATGGCAAAGACAGGGCTTAAAGACATTTTTGATAAAAAGGATTTGGGGCTGTGGCTCAAGCACATACCAAGGCGCATAAGCTTAAGGCGTTTTAAGAAAAACACACCGCTTGAAGTTATAAGCGCCCTTGAATACAAGCTTGCACGCTTAAGGCTTCCCGGCGTGCGTTTAAATATAGCAAAAAACGATGGCAGGCATGATGTAATAATACCTATACCGCTATTCCCTTCCTTTGAAAATGTATACTATTATATCGCAGTTATTATAGACGCCACCATGCCATTAAGCTCTTTTTACGCAGGCTTGATGGGAGAAGCTTTAGCGCTTGAAATTACCAAGCTTGGCCTTAACGCTTGCTGGGTAAGCGGCAATTTTAAAAGAAGCGCTGTAAACACAAAACTAAACGAACCCGAAAAAATAGCCGCCATAATACCCTTTGGTTTACCCCTTGGCAACAACAAGGGCAAAGAAAGAAAAACGCTTAACGCACTTTGCAGAGACAACCCCAGCACATGGCCACTTTGGGCTTACAATACTGCAGAAGCCGTACGGCTCGCACCTTCTGCTTTAAACCGCCAGCCTTGGCGTTTTGACTTTACCGGTAACACATTGCGTATTACATTTAAAAAGATAAACAGCCTTGATGCCGGCATAGCGATGCTGCACGCACTTTGCGCTTTGCAAGATGTGCCTTACCGCTTAAGCATAGATATAAATTTAAATTCCTGCGATATTTTTGTTGAGGACAAGGCATGACATTATTTGACTTTGCACAAAGGGACGACAGTAAAAACCGCCCGCTTGCAGACCGCATGCGCCCACGCAGTTTAGACGAATTTTTTGGGCAAGAGCATATAGTAGGCAAGGGGCGTTTGCTGCGCCGAGCAATAGAAATAGACAGGCTTACAAGCAGCATATTCTGGGGCCCACCCGGCACCGGTAAAACGACTCTTGCAAACGTTATTGCACAAGTTACAAAATCCGCCTTTGAACGAATGAACGCCGTTACAAGCGGCGTTGCGGATGTGCGTGAGGTGCTAAAGCAAGCGCAGGACAGGCAAAAGATGTATGGCAAATCCACCTATCTTCTGCTTGACGAATGCCACCGCTGGAGCAAGGCACAGTCAGACAGCATATTGCCGGCAATAGAAAAGGGCATTATAAAATTTATAGGCTCCACCACGGAAAACCCCATGGTATCCATGACGCCCGCAATAGTTTCCCGATGCAGGTTGTTTGAGTTTAAACCTCTTAACCAAAAAGACATAGAAAATATATTGCTTTTCGCTCTAAAGGATACCGAAAGAGGGCTTGGCAAATTAAACATTACAATAGATAACGATGCGCTTAAGCATCTTGTATTTGTATCAAACGGGGACGCAAGAATGGCGCTTAACGCTCTTGAGCTTGCGGCACTTACAACGCCCACCGTAAATGGCACAATTACAATAACGCTTGATATAGCGCAGGAGAGCATACAAAAGCCCGTATTGCGTATGGACGATAATTTGTATTACGATATGCTTTCGGCTTTCTGCAAATCCTTAAGAGGTTCAGACAGCGACGCCGCCTTGCTTTGGTTTTCACGCCTTTTATATTCCGGCTGCGACCCTATGCTTTTAGCAAGGCGCATAATAGCACACGCCAGCGAAGATGTTGGGCTTGCAAACCCCGAAGCTATGGTGCAGGCGGTAAGCGCTGCACAGGCACTTAAGCTTGTCGGCATGCCGGAAGCAAGGCTAAGCCTTACACAGGCCATTATAGCCGTGTGCGAAAGCCCTAAGTCAAACAGCGTTGTAATTGCCATGGAAAAATCCATGGCAGACGCCCAAAAAGGCGACCTTGGCGCTGTTCCCATGCACCTTCGCGACACACACTACAAAGGCGCAGAAAAAACGGGCGCAGGACAGGGCTACCTTTACCCGCACGATTACGAGGGGCACTATATAGAACAAAACTATATGCCCGAAGGCTTTGAAGATACCGTATACTACAAGCCCGGTAAACTCGGCTTTGAAAAAAATATCAAAAAACAGAAGGACAGATAATATGGCACACCATTTTTTTGCATATCTATCAAGAATGAAATTTATAATGCGTTGGGGGCTTATGAGAAACACGCTGCCTGAAAACGACATGGAACATTCCATGCAGGCAGCTATGTTTGCCCACGCAATAGCTATAATAGGCAATGAACGCCACAACAGAAATTACAACGCCGAGCATATTATGACCTTAGCGCTTTACCACGACGCAAGCGAAGTTATAACGGGGGATTTACCTACGCCGGTTAAACATAATAATTCTTCCATTAAAAAAGAATACAACAAGATAGAAGAGGTAGCTATACAGAGGCTTTTGTCCATGCTACCGCAAGACCTTGTAAAACACTATAAGCCGCTTATATCCGCCGATACCGACACCATAGAATGGCGCATTGTAAAGGCCGCCGACCGCATATGTGCATACGTTAAATGCCTTGAAGAAAGCAAGGTAGGCAACAGAGAGTTTGAGGAAGCCGAGCGCGGCATATTAAGCTCCATACATGCAATAGACCTTCCCGAGGTAAAGGATTTTATGGACGAATTTGTACCGGGCTTTGCTATGACGCTTGACCAAATATCCAGATAATACTTTAGCAAAACCCAAACAAAAACGCACCGTTTTAATATGGGTGCGTTTTTGTTTGATACTTTCTCAGTTTCTTTCCTTCATCATGTTGCGAAGTTCCTGCATAAAGCTCGGTATATCCGTAAACTGCCTGTATACGGACGCAAAGCGAACATAGGCGACCTCGTCAAGCTCCCTTAGCTCGTCCATAACCATCTCCCCTATTTGCTTAGTGGTTACCTCTTGCTTTAGGCTGTTGTACGCCATCTGCTCTACCTTGGATACAATATCGTCTATTTGCTTTGCGGTTACCGGCCTTTTATGGCAGGCGTGTATAATGCCCGCGCGTATTTTATCCGGCAAGAAAAGTTCCCTTGTCTGATCCTTTTTTATTACAAGCAACTGCACATGCTCTAATTTTTCGTATGTGGTAAAACGCTTGCTGCAGTTCTCACATTCCCTTCTGCGCCTTATGCTTGTTTTGTCTTCCGTGGGGCGCGAATCCACCACACGGCTGTCCTCTCCGCCACAAAACGGACACTTCATAGTATTCCCCCTTTTTATATATTTATAAAGCCGGTTGGCTTGTTAAAAATTCATAAGCTGTATTAATAACCGCACGGCTTATATTGCCTACGTGGTTTGTTTTTTTCTTTGAGCAGCCGTTTGTAAGCAGAACTACAGAAGCGTCAAGCTCCGGACAGAAATAAGCGTTGCATATAAATTTCTCTTTCACGCCTTGGTGTCCATACCACTTTACGGGCGTCATATCGTTTACAGATATATCCACATTTAGCCCGTAGCTGCTTTTATCCGTAGTAACGGAAGAATTTGGAACCGCACCTTGATTTATACGCATTAGTTCCACCGTTTCCTTATTTAAAATTCTTACTCCGTCCATAGTTCCGTCATTGCACAATATGTATGTAATACGCGCCAAGTCCCTTGCGGATATATAAAGCCCGCCCACGGTTTTATAGTAGTGGTTTTTATAATCGCTCGTGTCCTTGTAATATCCGGATTTTTTATAGGTACGCTCTGCGGATTCTATAATATCACCGTTGCTTTTAAAAAGCCAGCTTACTGTATTTATATCTTTAATTAAAGAAACATTGTAAGCAGCTTCTATTTCCAAGGGTTCAAAAACGTGTTTTTTCATATATTGGTCGGCACTTATATTAGTAAGGCACTCTATTATCGAGCCAAGAAGCCCGCCATTTAAATTGGCATATTGGTATTGTGTTCCCGGAGCATAGTTATTCCACTGCTTGTTGGTGCTTCTGTTAGGCGTAAGCAGCCACTCTAAATCATGTTTTTTGGATCCGAAACTACTGTCTCCATTTATAGACGAAGTATGGCTCATAACCTGCCTTAATGTAACAGGAGTGGATTTGTAGCGAGGATTTCCCACAGGGAAATTAAAATATGTGCTTAAATCTTTATCTAAATCTATTAAACCTTGTTCCACGAGTTGCATAACACCTATTGCGGTAACCATTTTTGCAACTGATGCCGTATGGAATTTTGTGTTGGCGTTAACCGGTACGTCCTTTTTGCCCTGTCTGCCGTAGTAGTATTCGTATACTACCTTTCCCTCTTTTACTATGGCAACGGCACCACCGACTGTACTGTGTTTACGCAAAACCTGTTTAAAACGCTCGTCCCAATTTTCTTCTGCCGCGACATTGAAAAACAAAGGCATAACGAGTGCCATGCACAGCAGTATTGCGAAAAGTTTTTTCATGCCGGAGCCTCCTTAAAAACTGTATCCCCTATTGTATATATAATGCTTGCCGATTTCAAGCGAAATTTTTTTCTCCTTGTGGGGTTTGCGTATTCGGCAAATATAGGGCAGAAAGTGTCCCGCTCCATATATATGCGCCACAACTCTTATGATATAATTATTGCATGGGGTTTCCCCAGTAAACTAATAGGAGGTAAACATGAAAAAACTATCTGCAATTATTATGAGCATTGCGCTTTTGCTCTCGCTCACTCCCGCTTTCGCCTCAGTAAACGGTGAATTTACCGGCACAGCTGACGGCTTCGGCGGCGAAGTAAGCATTAAACTTACAATAGAAAACGACAAAATCGTCAGCGTTACAGCAACCGGCGATGATGAAACCGCCGGTATTGGCTCAAACGCACTTGAAATACTGCCCGGAAAAATAAGCGAAACAGGCAGCATAGGCGTTGAAAGCATAAGCGGTGCTACGATAACTTCAGAGGCTCTTTTGGAAGCTGCAAAAAACGCACTTACAGAAGCCGGCCTTAACCCGGACGACTATTTGACAGGTGCAGATACGCAAGAGAAAAAAGAGCCGGTTGTACTTGACTGCGACATAGTCGTAGTAGGTGCAGGTGGCGCAGGCATGACAGCAGCTATAAATGCATCCGACGAAGGCAAAAAAGTAATACTTATCGAAAGCCAAGCTATGGTTGGCGGTAACACCGTACGTGCAACCGGCGGTATGAACGCAGGCAAAACACCCGTACAGGACAGCAACGAGTTTAAAGAAGCTGCCGGTGTTGAAAAAACGCTCGAAAAAGCCAAGGGTTTTGAAGACAACGCCCGCATACAGGAGCTTGCAAAGATAGTTCAGGAACAGTTTGACAACTACAAGGCAAATCCCGAAGGTTATTTTGATTCCTCAGAGCTTATGCAGCTTGATACGCTTATAGGCGGCAAAGGCAAAAACAACCCCAAATTAGTACAGGTATTCGCAGAAAACGGAGCTTCTGCAATAGAATGGCTTAGCAAAAACAACGCCGGACTTACCAGCGTTTCAAGCCTTGGCGGCGCTTCCGTAAGGCGTGCGCACAGGCCCGTTGGCGAAGACGGCAAAACCATATCCGTAGGTAGTTTCCTGGTACCCCGTCTTGAAGAAAACCTTAAAAACAGGAACATAGAGTTGCTCCTTAACCTTGAAGCCGTAAGCCTTATAGAAAAGGACGGCAAGGTCGCGGGCGTTAAAGCAAAAGGCGAATTAAGCGACGATGTTACAATAAATGCAGGCGCTGTAATACTTACCACAGGCGGTTTTGGCGCAAACCTTGAAATGGTAGAGCACTACAAACCGGAGCTTAAAGGCTTTATGACAACAAACGCAGCAGGCGCACAAGGTAGTGGTATCAAAATGGCGCAGGAAGTCGGTGCAGCCGTTGTAGACATGAAGGAAATACAAATTCACCCGACGGTGCAGTTTGACACTTCCGCCCTTATAACAGAAGGACTGCGTGGCGATGGTGCAATACTTATAAACGCAGAAGGCAAACGCTTTATAGACGAAGTAGGCACGCGCGACGTGGTATCCGCAGCCGAAATCGCACAACCCGGCAGCTTTAGCTACCTTATAGTGGACAGCAACATGGCAGAAGCCTCCGGTGTAATAGCCGGCTACATCAAAAAAGGCTTCACCATAGAAGGCGAAAGCTTAGCAGCACTTGCAGAAAACTTAAATATGGACGCTGCAACCCTTCAGAATACACTTGATACTTGGAACGAGAGCGTCAAAGCCAAGGAAGACAAAGAATTCGGCAGAACAAACTTCGCTAACCCCCTTGACAAGGCACCCTACTACGCCGTAAAGGTAACAGCAGGCATACACCATACTATGGGCGGTCTTGTTATAGACGAGAACACACGAGTGCTAAACGAAAACGGCGAAGCCATACCAGGGCTTTTCGCAGCTGGCGAAATAACCGGCGGTATACATGGCGCAAACCGTCTCGGCGGCAACGCCGTTGCGGATATAGTGGTATTTGGCAGGATAGCCGGTACTCAAGCAGCAAAGAGCTTAGACAAGTAATTCCTCATCTCTCCTTATAAAAATCAGGCATTCATCTAAACGATGAATGCCTGATTTTTTAGTTAAATGCCTTTAGCACGTGGAGAGTATTATACTAATCTCAAACATTAATGCCTTTAATTTACAACCAAAACTCCGCTTGCTCGCGCATGGTTTTGCGAACGTCAAGTTTGTAGGCTTCGTTTATCTCCTTGCTGAAGAGCACTTCTTGACAATCTCCGTACAAACTTACCTGTCCTTCTTTTAAAAGCAGGCATTTTTCGCCGTACTTTGCAGCAAGGCCTACGTCGTGCATGGCGGATATTACGCAGCGCTCCCCTTGTTTAAGCCAAGTCTTGACCGCATTAAGCAAGCTTACGGTATAATATAGGTCAAGCGAGTTTACAGGCTCGTCAAGAAGCAGCACCTTAGGGTTTTGCGCAAAAACCTGTGCAAGATATGCCCTCTGTTGCTCACCGCCCGACAAAGTGTACATAGGCCTATTCTCATATCCCTTTAAGCCTACGGTTTCTATCGCTTGATCTATGTAATATGTATCTTGATCGCTAAAAGGTGCAAAAACACCCGTGTAGCTGTACCTGCCAAGGCTTACTACTTCTTTTACATTTAAAGCCGTGTTGTTGTTATGAAGCTGGCTTAATACACCAAGGCTTCGAGCGTAGGCTTTATTTTTATATTTGCGTATATCTTTATTTAGTAAAGTTATTTCGCCTTTGTAGCTTAATTCCCTGCACAGCGTTTTAATAAGGCTTGTTTTGCCCGCGCCGTTGGCCCCAAGCAACATAAGCCATTCGCCCTTACCTACCGAAAAGGATATATTATCAAGCGCCTTTTTATCTTCATAAAATACGGCGACATTATTTACCTTAAGCATTTCTTTTCCTTCCCGCATATATAACCACAAATACAATAGCACCTACAAAGGAAGTAACAACGCCTATAGGCAATTCAACAGGGCTTAATATTGTGCGAGCCAAGAGGTCCGTAAGCATTAAAAATATAGCTCCTGCATAAAGGCACAGCGGCAAAAGCTTTTTATAATTGCCGGAGAATTTTATTCTAAGCGCATGCGGAACTATAAGACCCACAAAGCCTATGCTTCCACCCACGGACACAGCAGTGCCTATAAGACAGCTTACTGCAATTAACAGTGCTATTTTAACCTTTTTTACATTAACGCCTATGTGCAACGCTTCGTTTTCCCCAAGGGAAAACGCATTGATTTCCCTTGCGTTAAGCATAAGCACAAGGCTTGAAGGAATAAGCGATAAGAGCAGCAAGACTATGTTAGAAAAATCCGCCCCCGCAAGAGAACCCATGGTCCAAAATGTTATAGAGCGGAGCTTCTCCCCGGAAAACGCCATAACAAGGCTTATAAGGCTTCCCGCAAACATTGAAAATATAACGCCCATAAGTATTATGGTATTGTTGGTGAAATTTTTATCCACGGCGTAAGCGATAGACATAACTATTATAAGAGATATAAAACTAAATAATATTGCCATTATGGCAGTACCTGCTAAGGCAAAGCTTGGTAGCGTTATATCAAATGCAATAGAAAGCACAGCGCCTAAAGCCGCGCCCGCACTTGTGCCAAGCGTGCCGCCATCTGCCAAGGGGTTTTGCAAAAGCCCCTGCATCGCAGCACCGCTTATAGCGAGTGAAGCCCCAACAAGCCCTGTGCTTGTAACGCGTGGCAGGCGCACAAATATGAGTATGCTTGCACTTGTGCTGCTCTGCTCTACCCCCATCAAGGCCTTATATAAAATATCTACGCTTTCGCTTAAAGCTATGGGTACCGAACCTATGCATAGGCACACAAAAAAGCATGCCGTAAGCAAGGAAAAAAATAATATATGCTGTTTTAAACTAAGCTTTTCCATAAACCAAGCCGGCTGCACATATGTGCAGCCGGAAAATAACCTCAGGCAGCCTTGTCTGCCGCTTCGTTTTCGTAAAGGAATTCGTAAAAATCTCTCACGGCGTCTACAAGCCTTGGGCCGGGCCTTGTAATCATATCGTTATCGGCGTTGTAAACATCTTCGTTTTTAACAGCCGTTATTCCTTCCCAACCTTTGCGGGAGAGTATTTCTTCCGCAGGCTTTGGGCCTTCGCCAAAGTACATGGTTGTGGTTACAATATAGTCCGGATTTAATTTTATAACCTGCTCTTCTGAAACCTGCGCCCATGCGGCTTCTTTTGCGAATATGTTTTCAAGACCTAACATATTGCCTATCTCGTCCATAAAGGTACCGCCGCCCGCAGCCCAAAGACCCCATTGCAGCGGGGACACTTCGTAATATACTTTTCCTAATTTTTTGCCGTCTACCTTTGTTATGACTTCTTCAAAGCCTTTTTGCATTTCAGCTATAAGCTCTTGCGCATTATTTTCCATGCCTACAACTTTACCTATGAGCTCTATAACCTTGTACACATCCTCTATGTTCTGTGCATCAACCACAAGGCTCGGAACGCCCGCTTTTTCAAGTGCTTCTATGTTCTCTTTGCTGTGCGCCATCTTGGTAGCTATTACAAGATCCGGCTTTAATGCAAGCACCTGTTCAAGGTTCATCTCTTGACCGGATTTCACAGTCTCAATTTCGAGCACTTCCGCAGGGTAATTGCAGTATTCGCCGCGGCCTACTATTTTGTCGCCGGCACCTATGGCGTAGAGTATTTCGCAGTCTGCGGGCATAAGAACCACTATGCGCTCCGCAGGCTTTGAGAGTTTGATTTCTCTGCCTTCAAAATCCTTTACTGTAAGACCGTCAGCTATGGCTGTAAACATCGCTAAAGCCATAACAAGTGTGAGAAGAATTGCCGTCTTTTTTTGCATGATATGCCTCCTAATATTTTTTGAATAGGTTTCGGCATAAAGCCGCCCCGATTGAAGAAGGAGCGGCTGCAAAAAGAGGCTTCTTCCAAACCCAGGGAACAGTGCAGCAACAGGTTTCCCGACTTAGCTTCTTCCTTGCGGACGCCTTCCCGCTTTAGCAGTGGCATAGTGTCCGTTCGTCAGCGTCACGGTTACTGGGATAGTCCGAAAATTTCATTCGTGTTCCCTCGGCATGGCCGGCGCAATGCGCAAAGCTGCAAAACCATATTCATTTATAAAAATTATATATAATGTTATGACTCCCGTCAAGGCTTGTTGCAAAGAGCCGGTAGTGCTATTATATATAAAAGCCACAAAATAAGTGCGTTAAACGGAGGTAAATATGGAGCATCTTTTACAGGTTTACACAGGGGACGGCAAGGGTAAGACTACGGCTTCTATGGGGGCAGCGCTGCGCATGATAGGCCACAAAGGCAAGGTGTTTTTGGTGCAGTTTATGAAGATGGATAACTCGGGCGAGCTTTTGCCTTTAAAAGAAATGGGAGTAAACATATACCCCGCCCCGCAGTTTAACAAATTTACATATCAGATGAACGAAGACGAACTAAAACAGGCGAGCGAGGACATGAAAAACGCCGTCGACAGCATGATAGAAGCCATAAACGATTTTAAACCCGCCTTAACAGTTTTTGACGAGCTATGCGTCGCTACAGGCCTTAAGCTTATAGATGAAAAACAGGCGCTTAAACTTATAGACACCGCACTTATCCACGGAGAATGCATAGTAACGGGACGCTATGCGCCCGCCTCTTTCTTAGAAAAAGCCGACTATGTAAGCGAAATAAAAGCCGTAAAACATCCCTTTAACGAAGGCATGCCTGCAAGGGAAGGAATTGAATGGTAAGGCAGTAGCCCGTAAATATTGTTAAAACCGTGCGCAAAGCACGGTTTTAATGTTTATAGCAATCTAAGCTTGTTGATTTATTTGTTTATAAATTACACTAATTAAAAACCTTAAGGCTAAGCTTAAACAATCTTTTCGCTCAATTGTCTTCCTGCTAACATATGGAAATGCAGGTGTTGCACTGACTGGCTGGCATGTTTTCCACAGTTGGATATAAACCTGTAGCCATCGGTAATATTGTTTTGTTCTGCGATTTTTTGCGCCGCCCTGAGGCAAGCCGCCAAAGCGGCATCGCTTAAATTATCAAGCTCCGCTAAGGACGCGGCATGCTCTTTGGGCACTATAAGCGCATGGAAAGGCATCTGCGGGTTTAAATCCGCAAAGGCAAAGCAGTAATCGTCTTCATAGTACTTTTTGGAAGGTATCTCTCCTGATACTATTTTGCAAAAAATACAGTCTTTCATTTCTTTCCCTCCTATTTATTTTATTCTAAGCGTCCTATAAAAACGCCGTTGTTATACGAAACAAGCCTTGTATTTAAAATGCTGTTTGGCTTAGCCCCTATTGTTTCAACCCTTAAATAATTATCGGTATAGCCCGCAGCGCCGTCTTTATATTCTTCTTCATAGAGTACGGGCATGGTTTTATTTAAAAAGCTTTCGGCATATTTCTGCTGCGAATATTCGCCTATTTTAATCATATCGTGCGCACGAGAATTTTTTATCTCTTTTTTTATTTGCTCCGGCATAGCGGCGGCCTTGGTACCCGATCGCCTGCTGTATGGAAACACGTGCACTTTGGCAAACTGTATTTCTTTTACAAACTCAAGGCTTTGCATGTGCTCTTCTTCGGTTTCTCCTGGGAAACCGCATATTATATCCGTTGTTATTG
Source organism: Eubacteriales bacterium (assembly GCA_030532025.1). GTDB lineage: Bacteria > Bacillota > Clostridia > Christensenellales > Aristaeellaceae > DTU024. Next base: position 20,059 of record JAUNLY010000003.1, on the reverse strand, counting down.
CTGGGTCTTTAAAGTATTTACGCAGAAGTGCAACGGCATTTTTAAATTCTTCCGTGCTGTAACGCCTGCCCATGCGCTTTAATACGCTGTCTGACCCGGATTGAAGCGACAGATGAAACTGCGGACAAATAGAGGGTATTTGGCTTAAGCTCTTAACAAATTCTTCTGTAATAGCCACAGGTTCAAGAGAACCAAGCCTAAGTCTATATAGCCCATCTTGCGCCGCAGCCCTTATTGCATCTATAAGGCTTAAATCTTTTAAATCCTTGCCGTAGCTGCTTAAATGTATGCCGGTTAAAACTATTTCTTTATAGCCCTGTGCAATAAAATTAGAACTTTCTTTTATTATACTCTGAAGCTTTCGGCTTCTTATGCCGCCCCTTACATAGGGGATTATGCAGTAAGTGCAAAAGCGGTCGCAGCCTTCCTGTATTTTTAATATGGCGCGTGTTTTGTGGCTGTAGTTTTCAACGCTGAGCGGCTCAAAATCCGCCTTTTTGATGCTTTCCACAGCGGAAAGTCCCTGTTTTTGCATTAGCGCTTTTTTATATAGCTTTACTATATCTTTCCTGCGGCTGTTGCCTATAACAAGGTCCGCACCTTTATTTAAAAGATTATCCGCCTCCCTTTGAGCAAGGCAGCCCGCTATTATTATAAAGGCTTCCGGGTTTATTTTGCGGCAACGCCGCACCATTTGAAGGCTTTTTCTCTCCCCCGTGTTTGTAACAACACAGGTGTTTATTACATAGACATCGGCTTTTTTATCAGCTTCAAGCTCTGTAAAGCCTTCCTTTATAAATTCGTCTAACATTGCTTCGCTGTCGTACTGGTTTACCTTACAGCCAAGCGTATAAAAAGCGACCGTTTTCATTCCAAATCCCCTGACAGCAAAAATATTCCTGCGGCAGCTACAAGCCCCGCTGTTTCGGTGCGCAGTATTCTTTGGCCAAGCGTTATAGGCTCAGCCTGCAACATGTTTATTTCTTCCGGTGCTATGCCACCCTCTGGGCCTATAATAATGGCTACGTCTTTAGCGCCTTTATATATTTGCCTTAGACCTTTCCCTTTAGCTTCCTCCCAAGGGATTATAGCCTGCTCGTGCTCTGCCAATGCTTCTGCGAGCATTTCCACGCTTATGGCGTTATGCACCGTGGGGATAACATTCCTTTGCGACTGGCTTGCAGCTTCCCTTGCTATCCTGTTTAGGCGGGGTATTTTTTTGTCCGCATCTTGCACCACGCAACGCGAAAAATAAACGGGCACTATGGCATTTACACCTATCTCCGTACATTTTTGCACTATATAGTCCATCCTGTCGCCCTTAGCAAAGCCTTGATACAGCGTTATTTTAACCTGCGGTTCGTTTGATGGGAGCTTGCCTGTTATGTATACCGCGGAATCCTCGGTGGAATATTTTGCACTGTAACGTATACCGTTTGATACGACCGCTATTTCCTCGCCATCTTTTAACCTTAAAACACGCCTTGCGTGATGAGCGTCCTCTTTATTTAAAATTGCTTTTTTATTATGTATAATATCTATATAAAAACTATGCAAGTTCGTCCTCTTTATATGCTACAATCGCAGTCCAATCCGCCTTGTGCATTATCTTTTCTACCATAAAGCCGTGTTGCTCTAAGGATTCTATTACGATTCCTTCTTTATCCCTAACTATGCCGGAAGCTATAAAGAAACCGTTTTTATTTAACAGCCCCGAAAGCGACGGGATTAACTGCACTATAGCTTCTGCCAATATATTAGAAACAACAAGGTCAAAGCGGGTGTTTATGCCTTTTGCCAAATCCCCCATGCTGATTTTAACTTTGTCTTCCACATTGTTTATTTTTATGTTATTCTCTGCGGCTTCTACCGCTAAATTGTCCCTGTCTATACCGAGCACATTTGTCGCACCAAGCTTTGCCGCAGCTATAGACAATATGCCACTGCCGGTGCCTATGTCAAGCAGGCTGCCGCCCTTAAGTTTTTCTTCGATTAGAGTTAAACACATAGCAGTAGTTTCGTGAAGACCTGTTCCAAACGCAAGCCCCGGGTCTATCTCTATGACTATTTCGTCATTCTGCGCAGTATAATTTTCCCAGCTCGGTTTTATAACAAAGCGCTTGCCTATATGCAGTGTTTTAAAATCTTCTTTCCATTTATCTTTCCAGTCGTCATCAACAACGACCTTAAGTTTAACTTCCAATGTACCCAAATCTATACCTGTTATTTTAGGAAGCTTAGAAAGAGTGTTCTTTATAGTTTCAAGCTGCTGTTCGTCATGCAACCATGCACGTATAAGCACTACGCCCTCCGGTGGACGCTTTATGTTTTCATCAAGCAGTTCAAAGTCTTCCAAGGCTTCTTTTTGTGTTGGTATATCCTTGCCGTCTATAACCTGTGCGCCCTGTACGCCCAATATATGAAACTGCTCTGTTATTATATCTGCACCCTGTGCATTGCTTTCAACCGTTACTTCTATCCATTTCATATTATTGTTTAGTTTCTTCCGCATTAGGCGGAGAAATATCCTCCTTTGTGAGCAACATAAGCTCTTCTCTTGTTATGTTTTCTTTTGCGGCCAGCCTATCCGCTTGATTGGAAACGGCTTTTTCAAACAGGTTGCGAACGCCCCTTGCGTTGCCAAAGCCCGATACGTCCTCGCTTTCCTTTAAAAGGATTTGTCTTAGTGTGTCTTCCGCTTCCTTATCAAGTTCGTAACCCGCTTTTTTCATGCGAAGGGAGAATATACCCATCATTTCATCGACTGTGTAGTCAGGAAAATGTATAAAGCGGTTAAAGCGTGATTCCAACCCTGGGTTTGAGTGTATAAAATCGTCCATAAGCTCGGTATAGCCTGCAACTATTACTACAAGCTTGTCCCTGTTGTCTTCCATCGCTTTAAGAAGGGTTTCCACAGCTTCCTGTCCATAGTCCTGCGGGCCGCGGGTAGTTAAAGCGTAAGCTTCGTCTATAAAAAGCACACCGCCCAAGGCCTTTGTTATTGCCTCCTGCGTTTTGATGGCGGTTTGGCCTACATAGCCCGCCACAAGGCCGCTCCTATCCACTTCCACAAGGTGGCCTTTTTCTAATATACCCAAAGAATGGTATAGGCGGCTCATTAGGCGTGCAACCATGGTTTTGCCGGTGCCGGGGTTCCCTGTAAACACCATGTGTAAAGAAAGTTCTTCTGTGGGAAGGGAGTGTTCTTTCCTAAGCTTATATATGCTAACAAGGTTTATAAGGCTGTTTACTTCTTTTTTGACAGAATCAAGCCCTATATATTCCATGAGCTCTTTTTTAAGGTCTTCTATATTTTCCTTGGGGAGCGGTTTTTCTAAGGCGCCTTTATTATCTGCTTTCTCTTTTTTTTCTGAAGTTTTTTCTTCGGGCGAAAAAACTTCCGGAACTTTTGGGTAGCCTTCCGGCGGGGTAAGCTTATGTCCCCATAAATCTTCCCCCACGTCCTTTAAATTTCGCTCCGTCATTTGGCGTATTATATCGTTTTGTAGCTCAATAATCTTAAGCCTTCGTATATCATTTTTATCGTCCATGGCCTTCTCCCTTCGGGATTTATTATACACGAATTCCAAAAAAAGTACACCTCCGAAAAGGTGTACTTTGTTGGTATTTGAATGAATTATCAGCCTTTTTCTACTGCGGACATATCCTGTTCGCCTGGCTTTTTCTTTTTGACAGCACCACGCCATGTGTGCATTACCAGCGCCATAGCTATAACGCCGTAGGATATGAACACCCTGAAGTATTCGCCGACCGCGGCATCGCCGAATATGTTTTTACCGGCAGATGGTGCGACTATAAACAGCAAGTGGAACAGTATGGTGCCAAGTATCGCTTGGCCGTTTGTGGCGCGCTTTATTGAAGCACCACCAACCAGTATTGCAGCACCCGCATAAAGACCTACCTGTTCGTGTGCGCCGTATGTTTGGAAAGAACCCATATTCTGCACGAATATAAGCTGCCCCCAGCCGGCAAGTACGGTTGAAATCATGATCGCTATAACGCGTATGGTGTCAACGCTTATGCCTGCGGCGTTAGCAACAACCCTGTTTTGACCTACTGCACGGAATTGCTGACCCAGCCTTGTTTTAAGCAGGGCATTGTTGAAAAGACACAGCAGGAATATAACAAGCAGTGTAACGATAGGCACATTCGTAAGCACAAACAGATCGCGCACCGCGGGTATAAAGAACAGCCCTACCAAAACAGCCAAAATTACTATAATTTTTATAGCTTTTTTAGCTTCGATCTTTTTAAGCGCCATAAGGGCTATCGCTACAAGGGCGGCTATTCCGCATGCCCAAAACACAGTTTCGTGCATGGGCAAACGCATAATGCCATCAAGCGCATATTTTATGCCTTTGTCGCCCGTAAGGTTAATCGTATTTGCAACGCCTGTTGAGCCTTGTATTACAAGCCCTTTTGTGTTAAGCGGAATAATGTTTCCAAATATGAACAGGAAGAGCAGTTGGTAAAGACCGTTTGCGAAGTAGCCGAGTATAAGGCCACCTATCATCTCCTGCCCCTTCATTTTGTTAAGAAGTTTACCTATAAGAAAACCAAATACAAGGGCTATAGGTAGCGTCATGGCGATTGCCGCCATAAAGCCTGTAAGGCCCGGTATCTGCCATTCGGTTATCCAAAGGGCCGATATCTGCGCCGCCATAGCACCTATGGTTACCGCAAAGTTTATGCCCATGCCGGCTATTATAGGTATAATGAGTGCAAGCACCAAGAAAGCGTTACGGCTTATGCGGCCGACCAGCTCATACATTACGAAGGATACGGACTGACCCGAAAACACCAGGCCTATAATGCACAGTATGACGAACATAATCGTCACGGCATTATCCCGCATTATTGTACGAATATCTTTTGATTTATCCACGCGTGTCCCCTCCCGACTTGGTAAGTGCATACAGAATTATACCGTTTGAAATAAGTATTCTCATGGTTTCGGAAATTGTAGAACCGGGTACCAGTTCGTTAGCAACGGGCATACCGAGCGTCAAAACGCCTTGGAAAAGGAATGTACCTATTATGACATGGCTTATTTTGGTCCTTGAAGTGCTCGCACCGCCTATTAGTATTGCGGAAGCTGCAACAAAGCCCATCTGCCTAGGAGCTGTGTAAAGCTGCATAAAGCCATAGCTTTGAGAGTAGACAAGTATGCCAACCGCACCCAAAACGGTCGAAAGAACCGTACCTATGGTGCGCATTTTGTTTACATTTATACCGGTAGCCTGAGCAAAACGCCTGTTGTTACCTACCGCTTGCATGGCAACACCGGTTTTTGAACGGCTGAAAAGCCATACCATTAAGCAGGCAAACGCCATAAACAGAAGCAATCCCGTCGGCACCATAAAGTCGCCTATTTTAAAAGCGAGGAAGCGATCCAGTATGCGCCAGAAGTTTGATTTATCAAGACCTATAGTATTACGAAGACCCGTACCCAATGGCCAACGGAGTTTAAGCGATTTAAAGGGCAACATAAGCCAAGCTATGCTCATAAGAGAAACGACCGAGAAACCAACATATGTGGTAACGGACATTTCGGAGCCTTTTAAGCGGTTCAACAGCATGGCGTAAAGGTAACCCGCTATGGCCGCTATAATCATACCTGAAGCTAAAGCAAACAGGAAGCCTGCAATGCCTGGTATTTCATATTCTATTGCCATAAGGCCGCCCAAGAGCCCTGCAACAAGGCCTATTGGTAGACCTAAGTTTAGGCTTATACCGCACTGTATACCGGGAACCATAGCCAAAACCATGACGGAGTTCATACCCATACGAACAACAGTGTTGCTTAGAAGGGCAGACAGGTTTAGATCCAACACCAAGGCCGACAGGCACAGCAGTATAAAGAACAAGCCTATTATAAACCGCGGTACGCCCAAAGCCTTTACTATGGCATCGTAGAAATATATTGCAAACGCTAAAATTATAAACCCTACGCCAAATGTGATAAAGTCGTCCGCGTAGCGAATTATAAAAGCCTGACGCTGGTCGTCCAATACATCGGTGCCTGCGTATGAAGCGTAGGCATCATACAGAGAGGCAAAATCCCGCTGCTCTTGGTAGAGTACACTATCGACTGTTTTTTGCAGTGTTTCCAAAGCGTTTTCGGTAAGCTGGGGCTCAACCTTCATGAGTTCCGCACCGAGGAGCTTATATTTTTCGTCTGCGGTTGCGCGAAGAGAAAGCATTTTTTCGGTTGGGGTAAAGCCTGACATATCCACAAATACGGTTTCTTCTGCGGGTACATCTTCGCCTTTAGCTATGGCTTCCTCTCGCTTTTGCTCTGCTAAGGCTTCCGCCTCCGCCAAATGCGCGTCGTAATATTTTTTCTCGGCAAGCGCTTTTTCGTCGGCGTAGCTTGCAAGAGAAGCGTCATACTCGGCAAGAGAAGCGTAAACGCCCGTCATATCTTTGCCGGTATAGTCTGTTGTGTCTCCCGTAAATTCGGAGCGTACTTTTTCTTCGGCTTCTTTTATCGCCTTGCGAAGGTCGCTAAGGGAGCCGCCGGCAGCTTTTACTTCTTCCGTGGCATTTTTCTTTGCGATATCCACATAGGATTCCACAACGCCGTCACCTACCGCGGAAAGAAGCGAGCGCACCCTTAATTTTTCTATTATGGCAGTGCCTGTTTCGCTGTTCCTTTTAGGCATATTCACTACGCTCATAACAATTAAAACTATGCCTACAACAAGCAACAAAGCCGCAACTATTCTTTTCCAGTTTTTCATGCTTTGGCCTCCTCATCGGTATGCTCATCCGGTTTTATGCCGCTCATGGCAAGGCCGAAAGCCGCACTTGAAGCATCAGGCGGGAGTATGTCTACTATTTTCCCCTCCGATACTATAGCAATCCTGTCGGAAATAGAGCGCAACTCCTGAAGTTCTGAGGATACCATGACGATGGTTATACCTTCCTCTCGGCTGAGTTTTAAAAGCGTCTCAAGTACTAAGCGTTTGGCACCTATGTCTATTCCACGGGTCGGCTCTGAAACGAATAAAAACTTAGGCTTCATGGTAAGCGCCCTTGCTATACATACCTTTTGTTGGTTGCCGCCCGAAAGAGTCCCTACCGCCTGTTGCGGGCCAAAGCAGCGTATATCAAGCTCTTTTATCATATCTTGCGCCTGTTTGTCGATTTCGGCTTCGTTTTTTTGCGTAAAGAAAAGTATTTTGCGCAGGTATTCGCCTTTAATCTCCATAGCGTTAAATACGATATTGTTTTTAATGGACTGGTCAAGCATAAGGCCTACGCCTTTCCTGTCTTCTGATACCATGGATATGCCTGCAGAAAGCGCCTTTTTAGGGTCGCCTATCTGAAGCGGTTCACCAAAGAGCTTTACTTCGCCAGAAGCCTCATAAAGCCCCATTATGCCGTTTGGAATACCTATCTTGCCCTGCCCCGCAAGGCCGCCTATGCCAAAAATCTCGCCCTCGTAGACGTCAAAGTCTACGCCTTTTACTTCTTCGCCGGGCATATCAACATAAAGGTTGCGCACAGACATAGCTACTTTGGCGTCTTTTGGAATTGCACGTTTTTCCGTAGACACCATGCCTTCGCCTTGACGGCCTACCATAAGTTCCGCAAGAGTAAGCACCGTGGCGTCCTTGGTTTTAAGGTTTGCTACCGTTTTGCCGTCGCGCAGTATAGTGACGACATCAGAGGCAGCTATAACCTCATCGAGCCTGTGGGTTATAAATATAATGGAGATACCACTTGCGGCAATTTTTTTCATTACGGATATAAGCTGATCAGCTTCGGACTCCGTAAGCACAGCCGTAGGCTCGTCAAAAACGAGCAGTTTTACGCCCGTCTTATCTATTTCCCTGGCTATTTCAATAAACTGCATATAGCCTATAGGTAAACCCGCAACCTGAACATATTCATCAATACCCATACCAACATCATCCAAGGCTTTCCTTGCGTCCTTAGCCATTTTAGGCATGTCTAAGGTTTCAAGGTTTTTATTAAGTATACGGCTGACGAGGTTTGAGTTTGTTATTTCGCGGTTGAGTTTTATGTTTTCGGATATAGTAAATTCCGGGAGCAACATGAACTCTTGGTGCACCATGCCTATGCCCTTTTTCATGGCATCGTGCGGGGAAGTTATGTTGGCATTCTCACCGTCTAAAAGAACCTGCCCTTCAAAACCGCCGGTGTTGTGTATAACAGGCATACCGAAGAGCACGTTCATCAGAGTGGATTTACCTGCGCCGTTTTCACCGAGCAAGGCATGAATTTCCCCCGGTCTTACAGACAGGTTGACATTTTCAAGCACGGTGTTTTCGCCGTAACGCTTGGTTATCCCCTGCATGTTAAGTATATATTCTGTTTTCAAAACAGGCCTCCTTAAATAAATACAGCCCGCCCACATCGGGCGGGCTGTATTGGTTAACAGTAGTTAAAACATTACTTCTCGAGGTAATCTGCGAAGTTTACCGGAGGAAGCGCTATGAGATAGTAGTTATCAAGCTCTACGCCTTCGGAGTTGACGAATTTGTTGAATTTCGCACCATTGGCTTTTTCAGCAAGTATGGCGTTAAGAACTTCAGAGTTGTTTCTCTCTGCGACTTCGCCCTTGATGAACTTAATTGCATAGTCAACGCCTACGTCGATGATGGTCATATTTACGGGTTCTGCCCATGTTGAGAACCTGCCGACCGCATCGCTTTCGTCCAGCTTCTTGGCGATCTGCTTGAGGGCATCTTCGTTATCGGCACCGGGTTCAAGCTCAAGGCCTAAGGTTGCGGGGAATGCGTGGTAGGGGCTGGGGCAGCAAGGCTGCGGATAGTATGCATTGGGCTCTTTAAGAACTGCTGTCTGGAGCGAGGGCTGCATACCGCAGTTGGTTGTGAAGAAAGCTACTTTCTTGCCTTCGTATTTTGCCATCTGCTGCGGCACGTCTTCAAGAATGAACTGCTGTGAAGCGGAGAGGCCTGCTTCCGCCGTGGGGTCGGGAGCGGTTACGTCTACCATGTCGATGCCTAAAGCTTCGGCGTTCGCTGTGAGCAGGTTATGCCTTGCAACGATAAGTTCCATTGCCATATGGCGCGGGAATGAATAGTGTATAAATACGTCTACGCCCCAGTCGACGAGCTTCTGCATGATAAGGTCGCCCTGTATCGCTTCGTCTGCGTAAAGGACTATGTCGGATGCACCGGCTATGTCCATCGGGTCTTCCTGTGCGGTACCGGCTATGAGAAGAATATCGTCTCTGCCCATTTCGCGGATTTTTTCAAAGCCCGCTTTGGCGCCCGGAACTGCCTGGCACATTACTATGGCTTTTACTTCGGGGTCGGAGCCGAAGGCTACAAGCTGTGAAACGGTTGTTTCCATTTCGGACATGAAGTTGTCCGGATAGGTGGCCGTTACAATGTGTTCTGCGCCGTATTTTTCTAATAATTTTTCCGCGGCGCGGAATTCTTCTTCACCCTGAGAAACCGTACCGGTCATGATGGCGACTTTCCAGTTTTCTTCCGCTACAGCAAAACTTGCCATTGACAGAAGCAAGGTTACGCTAAGAAGGATACCGAGTAATTTTTTCATGTGTCTACCTCCTGTTGGTTTTTAATTTGTGTAACTACACAAAATATAAGGTGATAGGAGTATACCATATAATGAATCCTCTATGCAAGCGAAAAAAGGAATTTTTTTTAAAGAATATGCATTCATATGCAAAAAAAGCTTGGATTTCCGTTTGTTTTTATAGCTTTTTTGCATATTGTGTTTTTATTGTTTCAATTTTTTGTGTCATGTAGAATTTAAACTGCTTTTGTAAGCGCAAACCTCTCTGTTGTTTACGGTTTAATTCATTCCATATTACGCATTTCTTACGTTTTCGTCTCACTTCACACGGGCTTTTATGCTTTAATGATATTCAAAGCTATGTTAAAATGTGTGTGCGCTATTTAAAGGTAATGTAGCTATATACAAAAAAGTCCGATAAATTGATCGTGTATTACCTTAAAACAGCTTGTAAAATTATATACTTTCAACGTCTTGCATATAGCTCTGCATTGACAATCGCTATTAACATATACGATAATATAGTTAAGTTGCAGCAAAGAGCTATATGATAGCTTATCTTAAACTACCTCAAGGAGGATTTAATGAACAAATCAAACCGCATAGCCTTAGGCGCCATGTTTTTGGCGGTAATGCTGGTGCTGGGTTATATAGAATCCCTCATACCGCTTGGCGTACCCGGTATAAAATTAGGGCTTGCAAACAGCGTCCTTTTGCTTTCGCTCTATTGGTTGGGCGTGCCTTTTTCGTTTACACTTATGCTTTCAAAGGTATTTTTAAGTGGCTATTTGTTCGCAAACCCAAACGCCATGCTTTATAGCTTGGCGGGGGGCGTGTTATCTATGCTCGGTATGATTCTTGTTGTATATTTAATAAAAGGTGTAAGCCCTTTAGGTGCCGCTATAACAGGGGCTGTACTTCACAATGTAGGGCAGATAGGCGTTGCCATGTGGCAGCTTAGAACAGGAAAGCTACTATATTACATGGCAATACTTATGCTTGCCGGAATAGTCATGGGCTTTATAACAGGCAATGTGTGCAAACAGCTTCTGCGCTACCTGCCAAAAAACAGGCGAGAGCGTTTCTTTAAGACTGCGGACGACAAAAAATCGCCCGCGATATAGCAGCAATTTTAAGGAGGTAATCAATGGTTTTTCCGGCAGGCGTTTCCTTGCTGATGCCTTCGCTTATTACGCTTTATAACTTTATATTCTGTATTTTAGCTTCAAACGCTTTAACGCAAAGGCCTATTTTCGGCGGTGCGCTTTTTATTGCAGCACAGGTTGCAGGGCTTGCGAGCAAATACATATTTGACAGGAGCCGCCGCGAAATTTTAGGCAAAAAAGAGCGCATCATAATATATACGCTTACAGTCATATGCTTTCTTTTTAGTATAGCTTTAATTTTGTTTTACCCAAAACAAAGCGCTTTGCCGAGTGCGTGGGTGCTATTTGCAATAGTGCTTGCTACTTGGCTGCGCTCCGTTACGCTAAACAGACTTATAAACTCCCCCATCACCTATAAAATGTCGGGCGTTCAAAGGGGTATACGCACAGCGGAGCTGTCCACAGTGTTTTTAATTATAGTCGCAATAGTTTTGTTTTCCACGCAGAACAACCAAACCGCATGGTATTTAACAGGTGCATACTTTATAAACACATTAGCTGAAGCCGTTATACTGTCAAAATCCCGCGGCTTTTACTACGAAAAAACAGCCGTAAACGCCGATGCTGTGCAAAAGGCAAACACCATAAATGCCTATAAGGCCTTTATACGCCTGCTTGTTCTTTCTGTTGCAGCACTGCAAATAACTCAGATACTTATATTCTCATTTATAGCGACCACAGCTGATACGGTGTTTTTTGCGTTCCTTGTGGCTATACTCGCAAGCTTTGTTATAGTACAGCTTGTTAACTTCTTTATAGCACAGGTTAAAGAAAGCGACACAAACAACACATTGTTGCTCGGGCTTGCACTATGGATATTCAGCCTTATAGTTTTCTGGCAAGAGCTTAAGGACCAGAGCCAAGCATTGCGCTATCTGTCCTTGGCTTCCTGCAGTGCAGGAATACTATTAAGCATGGCAGCACTTTCGCGCCTTGAAAAGAATATGCAGGAAGTGCTTCTTTTTGCAATAGACAAAGAAACATTGCAGCAAATAAAACAGACTAAACCCATAGTAATAGCCTATGCCTCCATGTTCGGGCAGATGCTCGCATTAATAGGCCTTGCGCTTTTAAGCTTTTTTGAATACGATGCTTCTTTAAGCACTTCAAGCGTATTGCAACCGGCACTTATACTGCCGGCACTTGTGTTGGCTATAGCCACAGGGCTTGCAGCACTGCGCTTCCCGCTTACAAAAAATCATCTTAAAAAGCTTCACGACTATATGCTGCTTACAAAAAACGGCGAAACCAATGCCCCCCTGCAAAAACAGCTTGAAAACGTTATAGTAAAAGTAAGCAGAAAACGCTACGGGCTAAATATTTTAAGCAAGTTTGTAAGCATATTTATGCGCGTTCAAATTGTGGGAGAAGAAAAAGTCCCAACCAACGACGGAATAAGCAACGTATTTATATGCAACCACGGTGAGCTTTACGGCCCCATGTGTTGCTATATATATATGCCTTTCCCCTTCCGCCCTTGGATTGCAGACAGAATGATGGATAAAAGCCTTACCCTACAGCATATCTACGAAGGCACATTTATGCGCCAAAAATGGATGCCAAAATCATGGCAGCTACCTTTAGCTAAATTTACCGCACCCATAGTAAACTGGGCTATGCACTCCGCCTACGGCATACCCGTGTACCGAGATAATCCCAAACTTTTGATTAAAACATTCCGTGAAACAGCTATATGTATGCAGGCGGGTGACGATATTTTAATATTCCCCGAAAACCCTGCGGACGAAAGCCGCAACAACCTGTATTTGCGCAGCGGAATAGGTGAGTTTTTTACAGGCTTTACGCTCGTCGCCCCTATCTACTACCAAAAAACCGGCAAGCGTTGTCGTTTTATACCCGTTTATGCGGATAAACAGCGCCGCCGCCTAAGCTTTGGAGACTATGTGGAATATAACCCCGATAACGATTCCCGCGATGAAACCGAGCGCATATGTAAAGAGCTGCGGCAGAGGATACTTGATTTAGCCGGGGGTGACAGCAAATGACGGCAGTTTTCGTATTCCTATCGTTTGAACTGTGCGGTATAGCTATTATAAACCAAGTAATCCCTAAAAAGACTATCTTATACAGGCTTTGGATAGGCCTTGTTTTGGGGCTACTGCTTATGATGTGGTTACCGGCTTTAGCTTCGTTTTTTATGCCGTTTTCTATATTATCAAACCTTATCGCCTTAGGGCTTGCATGCGTTACAGCAGTAATTGCAACAGTTTTAGGTAAATATAAACCCTCTTGGCAATTTACGAATAAGGATAAGAGCGATCTAAAAATCGTGACTCTTGTCGCAGTACCGCTTACATTTATAGGGATTTATCTTTTGCACACGCATATTCTGCGTCCCGTTGACGGCAGTTTGCACGTCGGCCAATCCACCTATGGGGATTTGCCTCTGCATTTATCCATTGCCACCTCGCTTAAAAACAAACCGTTCCCGCCAATTTACAGCATATTTCCTCAAGAGAGATTATCCTATCCTTTTTTAGCAGACAGCCTTTCAACAAGCTTTATGCTTTTTGGCACAAGCCTACGCTTTAGCATGATATTCCCCGCAGCTATTATGATGCTGCTTGTATTTGCGGGCTTTATGCTTTTAGCGCTTAGAATAAGCGGGCAAAAACGTGTTGCTGTGCTTGCAGCACTTTTGCTTTTTATAAACGGCGGCCTTGGATTTTTATATTCTTTGGATATGGCGGGAATTAACCTTGGAAGCCCCGGCAGCAACGAGCTTAAGCTCGGCACTTGGTTTGAGCGATTTAACACAATTTTAAACGGCTGGTACCAGACGCCCGCAAACCACGCGGAGTTTGACACATACAACCTGCGCTGGAGCAATATAATAGTGGATATGCTCGTGCCGCAACGCACATTCCTTGCGGGCTGGGTGTTTATATTCCCCTGCATATATTTAATGTACGATTTTATCAAAGAAAAAACTTACGACACCAAACAAATTGTACTTCTTGGCACTATCGGCGGAAGCCTACCGCTTATACATACGCACAGTTTTTTGGCGCTCGTGCTTTTAAGTTTCGCTTGGTTTTTATGGGATATTATAAAACATAAAAACATAAAGCCTTGGCTTATCTATATTGCAGTTGCAGGAGCACTGTCCTTGCCACAGTTGTTTATGTTTACATTTAAGCAGTCCTCTGCAAGCGAGCATTTTTTAAGCCTGCACTTCAACTGGGTAAACAACAGCGGAAGCGGCTTAAAAGACCCCTATATTTGGTTTTATGTAAAAAACATAGGCTTGCCATTTTTGCTCATTATATTTTCACTTTTTGAAAACAATAAAAAGCACCGCTTTATATATCTCGGCGCGTTTATGATATTTATACCAGCGGAGTTCATACGTTTCCAGCCGAATATTTACGATAACAACAAGCTTTTTTACGTGTGGTATGCGCTTTGCACCATAGCTGTTTCAGAATATGCTTTTTCTCTTTTGGATAGATTAAAAGGCCTAAAATCCCGCAAAGCTATCGCCATACTATCCTGCATAGTGTTTTTCTTGACTGGCACGCTTTCTATAACAAGAGAAATAAAAAGCGATTATGAGATGTTTTCACAGGAAGATGTAAGACTTGCAAAGTGGGTTGAAGAAAACACTGAAGATAACGCCTTGTTCTTAACCGGTACACAGCATATAAACCCCGTATCGTCTTTAGCAGGCAGAAGCATAGTGTGCGGCCCCGCTATGTGGCTTTATTACCACGGCTTTAATATAGGCGAGCGCGAAAGCGACATACGGCTTTTCTATTCTTCGCCTGAAGACAGTAAAGATATTTTAAATAAATACGGCGTGGACTATATACTATTTACACCTCATGAGCTTGCCAAATACGGTGCAGACATGCAGGAACTTGCAGCTATATACCCTGTAGTTTATAATGACAACGCAATAGCTGTGTTTAAAGCAAATTATGATTGAGCGTTTTTTAAATTATTCACTGCGCTATGGCAAAAAAATAAAAGCCATATGGCTTGAAAACGACGAGATAAAGCAGGCCAATATCACCGTAAAAGAAATACAGGGTGATACTATATTTTACAGCACAGCAAAACTAAAAACGCCTGCTACAATACAAAAACAGCAACTACTAAGCTTAGGTTATTCCCGTGGCGACAGCGGAGAGCTTGAGCTGTTTAACAAGGAGAACCAATGAAACAAAAAATAAAGAAATTTATTGAAAGCGAAAAAATACAAAAGCTTCTTCAAAACGAAAACCTGCGACAGGTAATTATATACGTTGTATTTGGCGTGCTTACAACCCTTGTAAACTGGTTTGTCTACTTTTCGCTCACATTTCTGCTTAAGCCCGAAAACTATTTAAAAGGCAGCTTTGAGCATGCGGCAATACTAAACATATCAAACTCCCTTGGCTGGATTTTAAGCGTGTTGTTCGCCTTTTTCACAAACCGCCGCTATGTATTTAAAGCTACTTCCACAGACACAAAAAGCCAACGGCTTGAGTTTATACTGTTTGTATCCGCAAGGGTCTTGAGCTTTTTGCTGTTTGACTTAGCGCTATATAATTTTTGCATATATGTATTCAACATACCCCACGGCATAGTAAAAATACTTATGAATGTGCTTGTAGTAATATTCAACTACTTCGCCAGTCGCTTTGTGGTATTTAGAAAGAAAAAGCATTAAAAATTTATATTATATTTAGTTAAATACAGTATTGAATTCTCCGAAAAAAGCAAACAACAAGGCACCCTTGCAGGTGCCTTGTTGTTTAATACTTATTGTACTTTGATCGTCTGTTTATACTAATCCAAATCGTTAATGCAAAGACAAGTTTATCGAAGCATTAATGTTTGAGATTAGTATTAATTACTTTGCCTGTTTTTCCTTGATTGCGGCATGTGCTGCTGCAAGGCGTGCAACCGGTACACGGAAGGGAGAGCAGGATACGTAGTTAAGACCTATGTTATGGCAGAATTCTATGGTTGCAGGGTCGCCACCATGCTCACCGCAGATACCGAGCTTTAATTCGGGCTTGGTTGTTCTGCCGAGTTTGGCTGCCATCTTGACCAATTTGCCTACGCCGTCAAAGTCGAGCCTTGCAAAGGGGTCGAATTCCAAAATACGGTTGTCGTAGTAGGAATTGAGGAATTTGCCGGCGTCGTCACGGCTGAAGCCGAATGTCATCTGGGTGAGGTCGTTGGTGCCGAAGGAGAAGAAGTCCGCTTCTTCTGCAATTTCGTCTGCGGTGACGGTGGCACGCGGTATCTCAATCATGGTGCCGACATGGTAGTCGATTTTTTCGCCGTATTCTTCGAATACTTTCTCGGCGGTTTCAACAACGGCGTTCTTTACGAACTTAAGCTCTGCCTTTGTGCCTACCAGCGGTATCATGATTTCAGGAACGATATCGTAGCCTTTTTCCTTGCGGACGTTGAGCGCTGCCTGAAGCACCGCACGGGTCTGCATTTTGGCTATTTCGGGATAGGTTACGGAGAGACGGCAACCACGATGACCCATCATGGGGTTGAATTCGTGCAGTTCGTCAATCTTTTCGTTGATGGCTTCTACCGTTGTGCCAAGTTCTTTTGCGATCGCTTCGATTTCTGCCGTCATGCTCTTAACGGGCAGGAATTCGTGCAACGGCGGGTCTAAGTAGCGCACGGTCATCGGACGGCCTTCCAAGGCTTCGAACATTTCTTCAAAGTCTTTCTGCTGGAAGGGAAGTATTTTGTCAAGTGCTGCACTGCGCTGTTCGGCGGAGTCGGAGAGTATCATCTCGCGCATGGCTTTTACGCGGTCCGCTTCGAAGAACATATGCTCTGTACGGCAAAGGCCTATGCCCTCTGCGCCAAAGTGCACTGCCTGTTTGGTGTCTCTGGGAGTGTCGGCGTTTGTGCGAACCTGCAGGCGCCTTGCGGCATCTGCCCAGCCCATAAGACGAGCGAAGTCACCCGAAACGCTTGCTTCAACTGTGGGGATAACACCGTCGTAAACCTTGCCTGTGCTACCGTCTACGCTAATGGTGTCGCCCTGCTTATATAGCTTGTCGCCAATGCGCACTTCTTTTTTGGCTTCGTTTAAGTGTACTGCCGGGCAGCCTACAACAGCCGCTCTGCCCATACCACGTGCAACAACAGCTGCATGGCTTGTCATGCCGCCACGTGCTGTAAGTATTGCCTGTGCAAAGTCCATGCCCTCGATGTCTTCGGGGGTGGTTTCGTCGCGGAGAAGTATTACCTTTTCGCCACGGCGACCTGCGTCTGCAGCTTCTGAAGCGGTGAAATAGAGTTTACCTGCACCTGCACCGGGAGATGCGGGAAGGCCTGTTGCAATGTGTTCTGCATTTTTAAGGGCTGTTGCGTCAAATGTGGGGTGAAGCAAGCTGTCGAGCTGTTTGGGCTCTACCTTTAATACGGCTTCTTCTTCAGAAAGCATGCCTTCGTCCACAAGGTCAACAGCTATTTTTACAGCAGCCTGTGCGGTACGTTTGCCGTTCCTGGTCTGAAGAATAAACAGTTTGCCACGTTCTATTGTAAATTCGAGGTCCTGCATGTCGCGGTAATGTTTTTCAAGCCTGTCTGCAATTTCGGTAAACTGTTTGTGGATTTCCGGCATGGATTCCTGCATATCGCTCAGCGGGTGGGGTGTGCGGATACCGGCAACAACGTCCTCGCCCTGTGCGTTCATAAGGTATTCGCCGTAAATCTTGTTTTCGCCGGTTGCAGGGTTACGGGTAAATGCAACGCCTGTGCCGCAATCGTTGCCCATGTTGCCAAATACCATGCTCTGCACGTTAACGGCTGTGCCCCAGCTTGAGGGTATGTCGTTCATGCGGCGGTAGTATATTGCGCGCGGGTTATCCCAGGAGCGGAAAACTGCCTTTATGGCTTCCATAAGCTGTACCTTGGGGTCCTGCGGGAAATCCTTACCGATGGCTTCTTTGTAGATATTTTTAAATACTACAACGAGTTCTTTTAAGTCTTCTGCGGTGAGGTCTGTATCCTGCGTGGTGCCTTTTTTAGCTTTGGCAGCTTCTAATGCGTTGTGGAAAAGGTCTTTATCTATTTCCATAACAACATCTGAGAACATCTGTATGAAACGACGGTAGCTGTCATAAGCAAATCTGGGGTTGTCGGTAAGCTTTGCCATGCCTTCTACTGAAACATCGTTAAGACCTAAGTTTAAAATAGTATCCATCATGCCGGGCATGGAAGCACGCGCGCCTGAACGAACTGATACCAAGAAGGGGTTTTCGGGATCGCCAAACTTTTTGCCTGCCTGTTCTTCCGCTACCTGAAGAGCCTTGTATATTTCTTCTTCGATTTCGGGAGCTATTGTTTTCCCATCTTCATAGTAGCGTGTGCAAGCTTCGGTCGTTACCGTAAAGCCGTAAGGCACGGGAAGACCTATGTTGGTCATTTCTGCAAGGTTGGCACCTTTGCCCCCCAACAGGTTGCGCATGGACGCATCGCCCTCTTTAAACAGATACACATATTTTGACATGCATTTTCCTCCTTATTGTTGTCAAACATCATCGCACGGAAAAATAAGCATCCGTGGGTGCAAAACGATTATACACGAAATCTATATCTTTTACAACATAAAAAACTTTTTATGCTTTGACTAAATTATGTACCCAAGTGCCCCTTTGTACCAAAACCAACCCTAATAAGAGTTTAAGCAAGGTAGCGGCCTGTACCCAAAAATACAGTTCTTCTATAGGTAAACTTGTATACTCCACTAAGGCATATGCAAGGGGTATAAGCACCACCCAGTTAAATGCAGAGTCAAACAGGAAGGTTATTACGGTTTTGCCGCCGGCACGCAGAGTGTAATAGCTACAGTTTGTAGCAGCCTTAACCGGAAGCACTATGGAAAATGTACGCATAAAGCTCACCGCTGTTTGACGTATTTCGTCCTGTGTGTTGAACATTTTAGGAAATAGAGGTGCTAAAAAATACAACAAAGCCCCCAGCAAAGCGCAGGCAAAGAAGCTAAACGACATAAGCTGCCATGCTTCTTTTTTGGCTTGTTCTGTTTTCCCCGCACCCAAAAGATGCCCTATAATTACGGCCACCGCCGTGCCTGATGCTATTAGCACCACTGTAAACATGCCGACAACGGACGATGAAATATTTATAGCGGCCAACACCTTTAAGGCTCGCCTTGAATAAATCTGGTTTACCGCGGACATGCTCAAAGACCAGAGTATTTCGTTTAGCATAAGCGGTGCGCCTTTTATAAAAATATCCTTCCAGAGGCTCGCAGGTACGGAAAAACTGCGGAATACGCCTTTAAAAAACCGGAATTTATCGTTATACTTAGCCGCATAACTTATAATGCCAAGCTCCACATACCTTGAAAGCGCCGTCGCAATGGCAGCACCTATAAGGCCTAACTTAGGAAAACCTAAATTACCGAAAATAAGCAGATAGTTGCCCGTAAGGTTTGTTAAAAGCGCTGCAACACCCGCCTGCATGGGGACTTTCATCTCCCCTGATTCTCGCATGGTGGTGCTTATGCTCTGCGACAGCACAAAGGCAGGAAGCCCAAATAACATTATATGCAAATATGTTTTAGCGTTTGCTAAAATGCTTTCCGCTAATTCCTTAGAGCCTTCTCCTTGCAAGAAAAGCGAAAGCAAAGCTTCGTCCGCCGTCAAGAAAAGTGCTATACCCAAAACAGTAGTTACAACACCCATATAAATTTTTGCACGGAATACTTTTCTTACCCCGCTAAAATCTTGGCTCCCGAAAAACTGGACGGAGAAAATACCGGCAGCGCTCAAAACCCCAAATATAATCATGTTAAACACGAGCAGAAGCTGGTTGGAAACACCAACACCGCTCATCTGCGCTGTGCCTAACTTGCCTATCATAAGGTTATCCAAAAAGTTAACGAAGTTGGTAACGCTTACATGCACAACTGCCGGCAAGAAAATGCGAAAAACCTTTTTATAAAAGGCTCTGTCGCCTATTAGCTTAACTTTCACTCTATCGGAAAACTGCATTAATTGACTCCTTTAAATATATATATATACCTTGAAAAATATAATATCTTTACATACTTTAAGCCCGAGGGGTTCTCGGGCTTATAATTTAGAAACCCATTTAATACTAATCGCAACATTAATTAAAAGATTTACGCCGTTTTTTGCAAAGTAGAATAAAGAAACGAAAAAACGGAAAAAGACAATTTTATCAAAGCATTAAGGGGTTAAATTAGCATAGCGATTATACTGCGTCTCTATAACGCTTGCGACGGCTCCTGCCGCGCTTATAGAATTTGGAGAAAAAGTTTCTCTTTTTCTTTATGGGCTGTAAGCCATAGGCATGTCCTTCAT
>JAUNLY010000101.1 GCA_030532025.1 Eubacteriales bacterium | reverse complement strand
GCTTTGATAGTAATAACACGCTTTGCCAAATAAAAATAAGCGAGGGCAAGTTTAGGCAGGTGCGGCGTATGTTTGCTAAAGAAGGACATACGGTTTTAGACCTTAGGCGCCTTTCCTTCGGAGATATAGAGCTTGACACATCACTTAAACTCGGCGAATTTAGAGATCTTACCCCAACAGAACTTGAATTGCTTAAAAGGAGTGTAAACTTTGGCTGAACAGTATTTTGAAGTAAACCCCTCAGTCCAAAGCGCGCCGGTGCTAACGCAGGTGGATTTTTGGGGTTCCCGTTTTGACTTCTACACGGACGCGGGCGTTTTTTCAAAAGGCAAGTTGGATAAAGGCACGCAGATACTATTAAACAGCCTACCCGACAATATGCAGGGTACACTGCTTGACCTTGGTTGCGGCTGGGGGGCTGTCGGCATAATACTCGCCAAGAGTTTCCCCACACTAAAAATAACCATGAGCGATATAAACATGCGCGCTGTTGATCTTGCGCAGAAAAACGCCAATTTAAACCATGTTGATGTAAAAGTATTGCAAAGCGACGGTTTTGAAAACATAAGCGATAAATTTGACAATATATTGTTAAACCCTCCAATACGTGCGGGCAAAGCCTTGGTGCATGAGCTTTTTAAACAGAGTGCCATGCACCTTAACAAAAACGGAAGCCTATATATAGTTATAAGAAAACAACAGGGTGCGCCGTCTGCAAAAGAGTTTCTGCATACAATATTTAATGTTGTAGGAATCATTGAGCGCAAGGCGGGCTACCATGTAATATTATGTAAGGAGCAAATGCTATGAAATTCAACAAGGCTTTTTTTGACGAAATTATAGACCGTACCCAAAGCAACAGCGTCAAGTGGGGTAACAGGGATATAATGCCGGAAGACGGCATACCACTTTGGGTTGCGGATATGGACTTCCGCTGTGCCCCCGCAATTAAGGAAGCCTTGGTTAAAAGGGCAAAGCACCCTGTTTACGGCTATACCATGGTAATAGACGAGTGCTACAACTCTCTTATAGGCTTTTGGGAGCGACACCACAATGTAAACATAAATAAAGAAGATTTAATTATGTTGCCCTCGGTTGTTTCGGGACTTCGTATTTGCGTAAACGTACTTACAGAACCTAACGACAAGGTATTGCTTTTAACCCCCATATACAGGCCTTTTTATTCCGCAATAGAAGACAGCGGGAGAACCATTTCAGAAATTGTAATGGAGCGCGATGAAAACAACCGTTATGTTTTGGACCTTGAAAAGCTTGAAGAAAGGCTCTCTCAAGGCATAAAGCTGTTTATGCTGTGCAACCCGCACAACCCCGTTTCAAGGCCTTGGTCTAAAGAGGAGCTAAGTGCAATGGCCGCCCTTTGTAAAAAATACAATGTTCGCCTTGCGGTGGACGAAATACATTGCGATTTTGTGTTCCCACCGCACGAATTTGTAAGCATATTATCCATAGAAGAGGCGGCCAAAAACACAATCGCCATGACCTCCAACAGCAAAACATTTAATATAGCGGGGCTTAAACAAGCTTGGCTTATATGCAGGGATAAAGATACATTGGACAAAATAGAAAAATACAAATTTGCACAAGGTATAGAAGCCGGCAACATATTCGCAATGGAAGCAAACATGGCAGCCTACAACCACGGGGACGACTGGCTTAAGGGCTTGCTTAAATATTTGCAGGGCAACCAAAAAACTCTTAAAAAGTTTGTGGAAGAAGAGCTCCCCAAAGCCAAATTAAGCCCTATGGAAGCCACCTACTTAGCTTGGCTTGATATAAGCGCATACGAAACGGATAACGATGTGCTTGCAAAACGCTTCTACGAAAACGGTGTTGCGGTAAACAGCGGTACAATGTTTGGTGAGCTAACCGGCAAAGGCTTCATACGCATCAACTACGCCTGTCCCGAAAAAAACCTTATAAAAGGCCTTAAACGCCTAAAAAAAGCATTGATTAACCAAAAATAAATTTTTTTAATATAAACAAAAAGGAGCACAATATGGAAAATTTAAACGAGATTTTGACTAAATTAAAGCCTCAGATGGTTTCTTCCCTGCAGGACTGGATACGTACGCCCAGCGTGAAAGACGAACCGCAAGAAAACGCCCCATTTGGGAGTGATCTACGTAAAATGCTCGACAAGGCCTTAGGGCTTTGCGAACGCATGGGCTTTGAAACCCTTGATGTTGACGGCTATGCAGGCCATGCAGAAATGGGAACAGGCAGCGACGAAGACGCACTTGCAATACTTGTACACCTTGACGTTGTACCCGTAGGTGACGGCTGGACAAAAGAACCCTTCGGCGGAGAAATTATAGACAACGCCATATACGGCAGGGGTGTAAGCGATGACAAGGGTCCCGCAGTTGCAGCGCTTTATGCCATGTATGCAGTAAAGCAAGCAGGCATACCGCTTAAGCGCAAAGTACGCCTTATATTCGGCTGTGACGAAGAGAGCGGCATGGAGTGCATGAAGTATTACAAAACAAAAGTAACCATGCCACGCACAGGCTTTAGCCCAGATGCCAGTTATCCCGTTATAAACATAGAAAAAGGTATGCTTGGACTTCAGTTAAACGCTCGTCCTTCAAAAGAGGGTCTGCAGGTTATAAGCTGGGAAACTGGCGACAGGTCAAACGTAATACCCGGTACTTCTTCGGCACTTGTTGCGGCAGACGAAGAAATAATACCCAAGGTTAAAGAGATTAGCGAAAAATACGGCTTTGAAGCGAGCGCCCAAAAGGAAAGCGACGGCATGCGAATCACCGTAAAAGGTATAGCAGGACACGCAGCACACCCTGAAAGCGCCAAAAACGCAATAGGCGGTTTGCTAGTACTGCTTAAGGAACTCGGCACAGAAGGCCCGCTTAAGACCCTTGCAGAAGCTGTCGGCTTGGATTACTCCGGCAAAGGGCTTGGCGTTGCAATTGAAGATAGCTTAAGCGGCAAGCTCACCTGCAACATAGGCATTATACGTGTCGACGCAGAACGCATATATGCAACGCTTGATATGCGCTGCCCCATGCTAACCGACAGGGCTTACGCATTAAAGCTTATAAAACACCATTTGCCTAATTTTGAAATTATAAAAACAACCGATAGAGGTCCCCACTTCGTACCGGAGAACAGCGAGCTTGTGCAGAAACTTCTTGAAGCCTACCACGAAATAACAGGGCTTGAGAAAAAAACGCTTGCCATAGGCGGCGGCACATACGCTAAAATGCTCGAAGAAGGCGTAGCGTTTGGCGTATCCTTCCCAGGAGACCCAGATGTTGCCCACCAGGCAGACGAACATTTAGACCTTGATAAACTTTTTGATTCCATGAAGATTTTTGCACACGCCATAGTAAAGCTCGCAGCGGAGGATAAATAATGCAGCAGAAAGAAATAACCTGTATATCATGCCCCATGGGTTGCCGTATGACGGTAACGCTTGACAACGGAGAGGTAACAAAAGTAGAGGGCAATACCTGCAAAAGGGGCGAAGTCTATGCGCGACAGGAGTGCGTATCCCCCATGCGCATGGTAACAGCCGTAGCACCCGTAAAAGGAAGCCTTATGCCTGTGAGCCTTAAGACATCTACACCCATACCCAAGGACAAAATAAAAGAATGTATGGAAGAAATAAACCGTGCAGAATTTTCTTTGCCCATACTTTTGGGCGATGTGCTCATTAAAAATATTGCCGGCACAGGTGCTGACATAGTCGCCACAAAGGATATAGTATGAGTGCCAAAGCCTTAGCCCCTATAAAAATGCTACCGGCATACCGCTTTGGCAGCATGACCCCTTGGGGCGGAGACAGCCTTAAAACGCTTTTTAATCGCGATATACCCGACCCAAAAACCGGAGAAAGCCTTGAAGTAAGCTGTCTTGATAATTTAAGCAGTACAGATGAAAACGGCACAACTCTTAAAAAACTTATAGAACTTTACGAAGAAAGGCTTTTAGGCACAAAGGTAGATAAGCCTTTTCCCCTGTTGCTTAAACTAATATCCGCAAGGGATAAATTGAGCGTGCAGGTACATCCTGATAACGATTATGCCTTGAAAAAAGAAAAAAAGCTCGGAAAAACCGAAGCTTGGCTTATACTTGATGCAGCGCCAGACGCCCATATAGTCTATGGTATAAAAAAAGGCATCAGCAAAGAAAAACTACAAAACGCATTTTTAAACCGCACGGAGGATATTTCGTCACTCCTGCGCTATGTGCCTGTTAAGGCAGGCGATGCCTTTTATATACCCGCCGGCACCGTGCACGCAATAGGCGCAGGTATTACTCTATATGAAATACAGCAGAGTAGCGACGTGACATACCGCTTCTACGATTGGGACAGGGCGGATTCCCTTGGCAACAAGCGCGAACTGCATATTGAGGACGCATTAAACGTAAGCAATATAAAGTTCAGCGACAATGCGATAGTGCCTAAAACGCTCCCCCTTAAAGAAGGTAGCGGAAAACTCGAAGAAATTTTCAACACGCCCTATTTTATAACCCACCGCTATACGGACTGCCAAAACGCACTTATAGAAAACACACCGGAATACTTTAAAATGCTAACATTTATAAGCCCCGGCACAATAAGCTGGGAAAGCGGTTCTCTTAATCTCAATTCGGGCGACACCGTACTCCTTCCCGCCATGGGCTTTGATGTTTTTATAAGCTCCAAATTAGCGGTAGTTTCTATGCCGAGTAAGGGCTGAAGCATTTAATATTTTATTTTACGGAGGTATATTATGAAGCCTCGCATCGCTTTGCTTGCAACGGGCGGAACAATAGCCAGCATGCAGTCCGCAAACGGGCTGGAGCCTGCGCTTAGGGCGGAGGAAATACTGCAGCTGTTGCCACAGCTTAAACAAAACTACGATATAGTTCCAAAAGATGTGTTTTCCTTGGATTCAAGCAATATACAACCGGAAGAATGGTGTATATTGGCGCAAAAGGTGTTAACCGCACTTGAAAGCTCCGACGGCGTTGTTATAACACACGGTACCGACACCATGGGCTATACCGCCTCGGCACTCAGCTTTATGCTTCAGGGCATAAAGAAACCCGTGGTTATTACAGGCTCGCAGCTTCCGCTTAATTTCCCCTATTCCGACGCACCGCTTAACCTTGAGCAAGCCTTTTCCGTTGCGGCTTCTGCCCCTCCAAGCGTATACATAAGCTTTCACAACAAGGTTATATTCGGCACACGGGCAGTTAAAGTGCGCACGCTTTCCTTTGACGCATTCGATTCCATAAACGCTCCGCCCGTTGGCTATTTTGATGCGGAGGGGCTTCATCTGGACGAATTTAAAAACCCTAAGGCTCCGAACTTTGATGAGCAAACCATGCTCAAAATGGATAGCAGAGTATTCCTTTTAAAGCTTATGCCGGGAACCGATACCGAGATATTCAGCCACATTAAAAATGCCGGCTACCGCGGGCTTGTAATGGAGGCCTTTGGCCTTGGCGGTCTGCACTACATAAGGCGTAACCTTGTGCAAAGCCTTAAAGAAATTTCTGAAAGCGGCATAATAACTCTTGTTACCACGCAGTGCCTGTATGAAAAGTCGGACTTTTCGGTATACGAGGTGGGGCACGGCATTTTAAACAGCAAGAACATATACGGCGCACACGATATGACCACCGAAGCCGCCGTAACAAAGCTTATGTGGATATTGGCGGATAAAGAAAACAGGCTTAAACTTATCAGCCGTTCCCTATGCCACGAGATGATAGGACAATAAAGATAACAC
>JAUNLY010000100.1:929-5911 GCA_030532025.1 Eubacteriales bacterium | reverse complement strand
CTATAAGCACTACGGCACGTTTTTCTTTGGCTTCATTTATTTTTAGCTGTTTCTGTTCTCCGTTTGTAAGCCTAAGCGCTATGCTCGTATCCATTACGATGCTCCTTATTTAATTTGATAAAGCCCTACTTTCTTATATACTTTTCTTAGTGTTTTCTGGGCTATTGACTGTGCTTTTTCGGCGTTGGTTTTAAGTAAGTCGTTCAGGTAAGCTTTATCCTGCATGAGCATATTATATTTTTCCTGTATTGGGCGAATGTGCTCTACTACGACCTCTGCTATATCCTTTTTAAGTTCCCCGTAGCCTTTTCCGGAAAAATCCTTCTCAGCTTCTTCTATTGATACGTTTTTTAATGCAGAGTAAATGCTCAACAGGTTGCTTACGCCAGGCTTATTTTCAGGGTCGAAGCGTATATCCGCATCGCTGTCGGTAACGGCGCGCTTTAACTTGCGGCGTATATCGTCGAAGGAATCGAGCAAGGAAATATAGCTGTCGGGATCATCGGATTTGCTCATCTTTTTTAGAGGATCCATAAGGCTCATTATTTTAGCCGTTACCTTTGGTATATAGCCATCCGGTATAGTAAACACATCGCCATATATGCCGTTAAAGCGCTGAGCTATATCGCGGGTCAACTCTAAGTGCTGTTTTTGGTCAGCTCCCACCGGTACCAAATCGCTTTGGTAAAGCAGAATATCCGCCGCCATTAATACAGGATATGTAAAAAGCCCTGCGTTTATGTTTTCCGAATTTTTTTCGCTCTTCGCCTTAAACTGCGTCATACGCCCAAGTTCTCCCATATAGCTGAAGCAGGATAATATCCAGCTTAGCTCCGCATGCTGCGGCACATGGCTTTGGCAATATATTATGTTGTTTTCGGGGTTTAAGCCACAGGCTATATAAAGCGCTGTAAGCTGTATGGTCCTTGCGCGAAGATCTGCGGGAACCTGACGCACGGTAAGTGCGTGCAGGTCCGCCATTGCAAAGAGACAATTATATTGACTTTCAAGTTTTACAAAATTGCTTATGGCACCTATGTAGTTACCAAGGGTAATGGCGCCTGACGGCTGTATGCCGGAATAAAGTATCTTTTTTGTTTCCATATTTTACCTATTATATTCCCATATCTTTCTTTACTTTGCCGAAACATTCTACGGCGAAATCCAAATCTTCTTTTGAGTGGCCTGCGCTTATCTGTACACGTATTCTCGCCTTGTCTTTAGGCACAACGGGGAATGAGAAACTTACGACATACACGCCTTCGTTTAACATTCTCTCCGCAAACTCCTGTGCTACGTGCGCGTCATAGAGCATAACTGCAGTTATCGGGTGCTCGCCTGGGAGTACATCAAAACCCAGTGTGCGTAATTTGTTTTTAAAGTAGTCCGTATTTTCGTGTACTTTGTCGCGAAGCGATGTATCCTTTTCCAATATATCGAGCGTTTTTAAAGATGCCGAGCAAATAGCCGGAGCCAGCGAATTGCTGAAAAGATACGGCCTTGATTTTTGCCTTAACAAATCAACAATAGGCTTTGATGCTGCGGTAAAACCACCGGAAGCTCCACCCAAGGCTTTGCCCAGAGTGCTTGTAATTATGTCTACCCGTCCCATAACATCGCAATGCTCGTGTGTACCACGGCCATTTTTACCCATAAAACCCGTGGCATGGCTGTCGTCCACCATAACAAGGGCATCGTATTTTTCGGCGAGGTCGCAAATTTCTTTAAGCTTTGCTACATAGCCGTCCATCGAGAAAACGCCGTCGGTCGCTATAAGGCGTATTCTTGCGTCCTGTGCGTCTTTAAGCTGGGCTTCCAGCTCATCCATATCGCTGTTTTTATAGCGATAACGCCTTGCCTTACAAAGCCTTACGCCGTCTATTATAGAGGCATGGTTGAGTTCGTCCGATAGTATTGCATCGTCTTTACCCAAAAGAGTTTCAAAAAGGCCACCGTTTGCGTCAAAGCAGGAGGAGTAGAGTATTACATCTTCCATGCCGAGAAAATTTGCAAGACGCTGTTCGAGTTCTTTATGAACGCCCTGTGTGCCGCAGATAAAGCGCACGCTTGAAAGGCCAAAGCCCCATTTGTCATAGCTGGACTTTGCGGCTTCGATTATCTCCTTATTGTTGGACAGGCCCAAATAGTTATTCGCACACATATTTAACACGTTTTTAGCCTGTGTTGTATCTACCCTTGCTTTTTGTGGGGTTATAATGATGCGCTCGTCTTTGCTTGTACCGGCTTTTTTTATTTCTTCTATTTCTTGCTTAAAAAACTCCAGTGCTTTTTTCATTTTATTTTCTCCAATCTAAAATTATCTTACCGCTGTTGCCTGTATTCATTATTTCAAAAGCTTTTTCAAATTCCGTGTAGTGGAATTTATGCGTTATAAGCGCACTTAGGTCAAGCCCCGCTTCTATCATAGCGCCCATCTTATACCATGTTTCAAACATACGCCTGCCGTATATGCCTTTTAAAGTAAGACCTTTTAGTATTATATCGTCCATTTCAAGCTGTGGCTGCTTGTTGCCGAACAGCCCTAACAGCGCTATGGAACCACCGTTTCGCATATTTTCTATCATCTGGCTCAAGGCAGAAGCCGCACCCGACATTTCAAGCCCTACGTCAAAACCTTCTACCATATTGTGTTTTTTCATAACTTCGTTAAGGTCTTCCTTTGCGACGTTTACGGTAGCGGTTGCACCGAGCTTTTTGGCAAGGTCTAACCTAAAGTCGTTAACATCAGTAATTATAACATTGCGCGCGCCGTTTTTGCGGCATATGGCAGCCGCCATAATACCTATAGGGCCGGCGCCGGTTATAAGCACGTCTTCACCTATCACATCAAACATAAGAGCTGTATGCGTAGCATTTCCAAAGGCATCAAAAAATGCAACTATATCTTCCGGAAGGTCCTTAGAGATAGGTATGCAGTTTGAAGCGGGTATGCATATGTATTCTGCAAATGCGCCATCCCTCTGTACGCCTACGCCTTCGGTGTTGCGGCACCATTGGCCGTTGCCCGCACGGCAGTTACGGCAGTGTCCGCAGACTATATGCCCTTCGCCGGATACCCTTTCGCCTACTTCAAAGCCTTTTACGTAATCGCCCAAGGCTTCTATTTCGCCCACATATTCGTGCCCTATTATACACGGCGGTTTAACGTGCTTTTGGCTCCACGCGTCCCAGTTGTAGATGTGCAGATCTGTCCCGCATATGGCCGTTTTGTGTATCTTTATCAACACTTCTCCAGGCTTGGGGGTAGGTTTTTCCACCTGCATAAGCGTAAGCCCTTTTGCGGCTTCGGTTTTAACCAATGCGTCCATTTTCATAGTTTTTGCCCTCCTCTAGTATTAGTTTTTCTATATCTTTTTTAGAATAACTATATGTTATTATTTCCCCATCCGTTCGGAATATATACGGTTGCAGGTAGAACACAGCTCGGTTTTCTTCGTCTGCGTAAAAATGCTCCTGCGGGAAAAAATCAAGCTCCAATTGTTCAAAGCTAAGGTCGCTTTTCCAATGGCTTGAGGGGCTTTTAATCTCCTGCTCTATTTTTTGCCATATGTCTTTTATTACAAGTTCTGCTATCTGGTCGGAGCTTTCGCCAATCTCTTCAAGCAGTCCACGCAGGGTAAGGCTTTCCCCTGCGTATTCACCGCTTACGTCAAACACCTGAGAGCCTATGGTATGCCATATCTCTCCATTAAGTTTCTGCTCTTGAAGCATACGTGTCGAAAAGAAACGCCCATTATTGCAGGTAATCTCGTAGTTTTGGTATATATAGTTGCCGGGCATTTTGCCCATGTCCGGGTCTTTTGCGTACATGGGCATAAACAGCTCCGTCATCTCCCGCACAGCCACCACATAATACTGGTTTATGTTTTCGTATACGGGGTTTTCCTCAGAGAGCACTGGAAATTTGCAACTAAATGTATATTTAAGAACATCGCCCTCTTTGTATTCCCTTGTTAGGGTTTCAAAATTAAGCGGTATTCCACCCTCCGTAAATACGGTTGCGCACGAGCAAAAAACCGCAACAATTAAAAGCAGGGCAAGCCTTTTTTTCATATTAAAGGCCTTTTATGTATTTTGCGGCGGACAGCGCTGCTATGTTGCCTTCGCCGGCAGCCTTGGCCACCTGCAGCGGCGCTCCCACCATATCGCCCGCAGCAAAAACGCCGGCTACGCTCGTAGCCATGTCTTTATCTACTGCGACACTGCCACCATCTGTCTTTATTTCGGGCAAGAGCTGGGTAAGTGCGACCGCAGGACGCAATACAAATATGCCGTCCGTATTGTAGGTATCTTTTCCGCAGACGAGCTGCATTTTTCCGTCTTCTTTTTGTATTGCCTTAGGTTTATCATCTATTACAGTAATAGTATCGGAAAGCTCTGAAATATCGTGCTTTTTTTCTGATATGTATTTCACATTTGCAAGCGTTGCAAGGTAGTTGGCCTCCTCCACAGCTTCAGCCCCTGCCCCTACAACAATAACTTCTCTACCTTTATAGAACATACCGTCGCAGGTGGCGCAGTAGCTTACCCCCTGCCCAAGCAGGTTTTCCTCGTTTTCAAGTTGTTTTACACGAGCCGTTCCACAGCACAAAATAACGCTTTTCGCTTCTAAGATATCGTTATCTATAAGGCAGCTAAAACTTTTGTCCATGGGCATTATCTTTTGGACAAGGCCTTTTTTAATTTCGGCCCCCTTGTCCTCTACTTGTTTTTTAGCTATTGTCACAAGTTCTGCCCCGTTTATATTGGGAAGTCCTAAGTAATTGTCTATTTCATGCGCCTTTTCCATAGCACCCTGCCCGTTATAAATTACAACGGTGTTTAAATTTCTCTGCCTTGCTGTAAGGGCTGCGGAAAGACCGGCGGGGCCTGCGCCCACTATTAATACATCATACATCTGTTTTTCTTACCTCCACACATTCTATGCGTCTATCGCTTATATTTTCTATTTGGAATTTATA
>JAUNLY010000100.1:645-897 GCA_030532025.1 Eubacteriales bacterium | reverse complement strand
CTATGGTATCGTACTCTTCGTCTAAAGGTAGTTCCATACCGGTTACTTTGTTTAATTGTTCTATCTCCGTCCCGCCTGATATGCGCCATACGCCCTTGCTTTTTTCTATAATATCCATGCCGTCCTGCACGTCGTATTCATCGTATATGTTACCTACTATTTCTTCAAGCAGGTCTTCCATGGTTATAAGGCCACTTGTACCGCCATACTCGTCCACGACTATTGCCATGTGGACTTTATCTGCCTGCATAT
>JAUNLY010000100.1:0-635 GCA_030532025.1 Eubacteriales bacterium | reverse complement strand
GTACGCACGGTTTCCGGCACAAAGCGCACAGGGCGCAATAAGCTTTTAAGCTTTAAAGGCTCTGACTTTGTGCGGTTCATGAGGAAATCCCTCGTAGTCAAAACGCCTATTATATGGTCCAAGTCTTCTTCGTAGACAGGGAAACGGCTGTAACCGGTATCCTCTATTATTTTTAAAATATTGTCGTCCGTATCTTCCAAGTATATGCTCTGCATGTCCGTGCGGTGGGTCATACATTCTTCCGCAGTCATATTGTTAAACTCGAACACTTTTTCTATCATATCGCGTTCGGCTTCTTCTATTGCGCCTTTTTCTTCGCCTGCATCGACCAGCATGCGTATTTCGTCCTCCGTAACCTGTTCGACTTCGGCATCAAGGTCAAGGCCTGAAAGTGTAGCAAGGCCTGACGAAATACGGTTTATCATATACGCAAAGGGGTTAAACACGGCATTTGCCGTGCGTATAAAAGGCAGAAGGCTTCTTGCCGTTTCTTCGGCTTTAAGCCTTACTGTTTTTTGTGGCAATGCAACGCAAAACAGCATGTACACAAGGCATAGCACAAGCAATACAGGCACATACGACAAAACGGCTAACCAGAGGGGCGATATATTTTCTTTAAACGCGAAAAAAACAGC
>JAUNLY010000099.1:1400-5940 GCA_030532025.1 Eubacteriales bacterium | reverse complement strand
GGGGATAAGGTGGTGCCGGTGACTGGACTTGAACCAGCATGGGGGTCGCCCGCTTGATTTTGAGTCAAGTGCGTCTGCCATTCCGCCACACCGGCGTGAAGGGTATTATAGATAATGCAGCGAAATTTGTCAAGAACTTACTCGTCAGTTTAGTGATTTAAGTTTTATAAAATCAAACAAAAGCCCTTATAGCAGCCCTTAAATATAAACAAGTAATTTCATATGATATCCATAGAAATAATATTGTTTCTCACAATAAAATAAGCTTCTTTACCGCTTGACAATTTTTACTATATGCTGTATATTTCCATCTGTCAAGCAAAAAGACTTGACAGCTTGGAGGAGAAATGTCAAACGGTACGGAACGGTTGCATAGAAAGGTAGAGTACGGTATGCTCGCTTCCTTTTATGCTCCACTGTTAACAGAAACCCAGCTTACAATACTGCGCCTGTACTGCTGCGAGGATCTTTCCTACGGGGAAATAGCTCAACAGCTCAACATTTCAAGGCAAGGGGTAAGCTCTTCTATTTTCCGTTCCTTTGATAAGCTCGACCAGCTTGAAAAAGACTTTAAGCTCTCCGAACGCTTTTTTATGCTCTCAAAAGCAGATACGCTTTTAGATACATTAAAAGTTGACTCGGAAAGTGTTACTGCACTACAGCAGGTAAAAGACATTATAAGTACCATTTTAAATTTTGAGGAGGGAAACAATGGCGTTTGAATCACTTTCAGAAAAGCTTCAAAACACTTTTAAAAAGCTTACCGGAAAAGGAAAGTTAAATGAGCAAAATATTAAAGACGCCATGCGCGAAGTGCGTTTTTCTCTTCTTGAGGCCGATGTCAACTATAAAGTAGTAAAGGATTTTATTAAAACCGTTACCGAACGCAGCGTCGGCACAGAAATACTTTCCTCATTAAATGCAGGTCAACAGGTAATAAAGATTGTAAACGAAGAGCTTACCAAGCTTATGGGAGGAGCCAATTCAAAGCTCACTTGGTCTTCTTCCGTTCCGACAATTTATATGCTTTGCGGTTTACAAGGTGCCGGTAAAACCACCATGGCGGCTAAATTAGCGGGTACGCTTAAAAAAGAAGGCAAAAAACCCATGCTTGTAGCTTGCGATATATACCGCCCTGCAGCTATTAAGCAGCTTCAAGTTGTAGGTGAAAAGGTAGACGTGCCTGTATACGAAAAAGGCACACAAAACCCCGTTAAAACCGCTCAGGAAGCTATAGAAGAGGCTCGCTACTACGGAAACGACGTATTGATCATAGACACCGCCGGCAGACTGCATGTTGATGAGCAGCTTATGCAAGAGCTCAAAGACATAAAAGAAAAAGTGCGTCCACAGGAAATATTGCTTGTAATAGACGCAATGACAGGCCAAGATGCTGTAAACGTCGCTTCCTCATTTAACGAACAGTTAGGTATAGATGGCGTCATAATAACAAAGCTTGACAGCGATACACGTGGCGGTGCAGCGCTGTCTGTACGCGCAGTAACAGGTAAACCTATTAAATTTGCCGGCACCGGCGAAAAGCTTTCCGATATAGAAACTTTCCACCCAGATAGAATGGCTTCCCGCATACTCGGTATGGGTGACGTGCTTACATTAATAGAAAAAGCCGCACAGAGTGTAGACACAAAAGAACTCGAAAAACAAGCCAAGGCCAAATCACTTACAGACCTTACATTAGAAGACTTTTTGGAACAGATGCAGCAACTCAAAAAAATGGGACCACTGCAAAATGTGCTAAATATGCTCCCCGGTGTAGGCAGTAAGCTTAAAAATATAGAAGTGGACGATAATGCCTTAAAAAAACCGGAGGCTATTATACGCTCCATGACTCCACTGGAGAGAAAAAAACCATCTGTTTTAAACGCAAGCAGGCGCAAACGCATAGCAAAGGGAGCAGGAGTTTCCGTACAGGATGTAAACCAGCTTATGCGCCAATTTACTCAGATGCAAAGTATGTTTAAGCAGATGTCAGGTAAACATGGCCGCCGTGCTATGCGAAACCTAAAAATGCCTTTCTAAGGGTTTTCCCACTAAGTGGTAACCATATATACTATTTATTTTAAGGAGGATTATTCCTACAATGTCAGTCAAAATTCGTTTAAAAAGAATGGGTATGAAGAAACACCCCTTTTACCGTGTCGTAGTAGCAGATGAGCGTTCACCACGTGATGGCCGCTTTATCGAGCAGATAGGCACTTATGACCCCATGCAGCAGCCTGCCGAAATCAATATTGATAACGAAAAAGCAGCTAAATGGCTCAAAAACGGCGCACAACCCACAGATACAGTACGCGCACTTCTGCAAAAAACAGGCGTAATCGAAAAGCCTAATTATTCAAATAATGCAAAAGCTGCCGATGTGCAGGAAGAAGCACCTGTCGAAGAAGAAAAAACCACAGAGGCGGCTGCGTCTGAGGAAGTACAATAATGGCGGAGCGCAATATAAAAGAGCTTATTACATTTATTGCTAAATCCCTCGTAAGTCAGCCTGAGGAAGTATCCGTGCAGGAAACGGAAAGCTCCGATGGCATAATTATGGAACTTAGCGTCGCTTCTGACGACATGGGCAAGGTAATAGGCAAGCAAGGCAGGATTGCCAAAGCTATCCGTACTGTTGTTAAGGCATCTGTCAACAGAGGCGACAAACCCGTCTTTGTTGAGATTGTCGATTAAGACGCTTATGCGTCTTTTTTAATCTATGCAAAATCAATTTCTTCAGGCAGCAAAAATACTAAAACCTCACGGTATACACGGCGAGGTAAAAATAGCCGTTCTAATGGACGATGTAACCCAAATAATAGACTTTGACATTTTGTTTGTTGAAAAAGCTGGTAGCTTTTCACCCGTACGCATTTTAAAAAGCCGTGTGCAGGGTGGGTTTGCCTATTTGCAATTAGAAGGCGTTTTAGACAGGAACGCGGCAGAAAAGTTGCGCGACACCGTTTTATATATTGACCGAAGTAAAGCAGAACCACTGCCAGATGGCCGTTACTATATCGCAGATATTATAGGTTGTGATATAGTAACGCAAGATGGCGACATAATCGGCACCATAAAAGACGTAATACAGCCCGGTGCTAACGATGTTTTTATTGTGGAAACCAAAAAAGAGCAGATATTGGTGCCTGTACTTTCTAAGCTAATAATAAATTGGTCTATTCCTGAAAACAAAATCGTCGTGGATAAAAAAATACTCTCCGAGGTGTGTTTGATTGATAATTAATATTTTAACTATATTCCCCGAAATGTTTTCTCCCATGCAAGAAAGCATTTTAAAGTGCGCTCAGCAAGAGGGTTTAATACAGTTAAATATTATAAATACTATCCATTTGGTGGCGGTGCGGGAATGCTTATGACGGTGGAGCCAATAGCAGATGCTTTAAAAAGCCTTGGTAAAAAAACACTCACAGTCTATATGAGCCCGCAGGGAAAACCGCTTACACAGAATATGCTAAAAGCTCTGTCTATTGAGGACGAAATAACAATACTCTGTGGGCATTATGAGGGTGTTGACGAGCGTGTACTAGAACGCTATATAGATACAGAAATCTCAATAGGTGATTATATTTTAACCGGTGGAGAGCTGCCAGCTATGGTGCTGATTGACGGCGTTTCGCGGTTGATAAATGGAGTATTGGGGAGCGCAGAAAGCCCCGAAGATGAGAGCTTTTCACCTGACGGACTGCTTGAGTATCCTCAATACACAAGGCCGAGAGAGTATGACGGAATGTCAGTGCCAGAGGTCTTGCTAAACGGTAACCATAGCGAAATACAGCGCTGGAGAAGAAAAATGTCACTTGTAAACACCGCCAAAAAACGACCAGAATTGCTTGAAAATGCGCATATTACAGAAGAAGAAAGAAACTGGGCTAAGACTTTTATAGCTTGTAAGGAAGAAAAGCATGACACATAAAGAGCGTTTAGAACAAAGGGAAATGGAGCTTTTATCACCTTTTGCCGCAAAAAGCAGCCAAAGCAAAGGCAGAGAAAAGCCCATCACCGAGGATATAATGCGTACTGATTTCCAAAGAGACAGAGACAGGATTTTGCACTGCAAAAGCTTCCGCAGGTTACAGTTTAAAACACAGGTGTTTTTATCTCCTGAAGGTGACCACTACAGAACGCGTTTAACACATACACTCGAAGTGTCACAGGTGGCAAGAAGCATTGCACGTGGTCTTCTTTTAAACGAGGATCTTACAGAGGCCATTGCTTTAGGGCATGACCTTGGGCATACTCCCTTTGGACATATAGGAGAAAGAACTTTAGGGCGCCTATTAAATAAAACGTTTAAGCACAGTGAACACAGCCTAAGGGTTGTAGATAAGCTAGAAAACAACGGGCAAGGTCTAAACCTTACTTGGGAAACAAGAAACGGCATACTCAACCATTCGGGCGGAGGAAACCCCGCAACGCTTGAAGGTCGTGCCGTAGCTTTTGCCGACCGTATCGCATATATAAACCACGATATAGACGACTCTGTTCGTGCAGGAATAATAAAACAATATGAGCTTCCGAG
>JAUNLY010000099.1:0-1390 GCA_030532025.1 Eubacteriales bacterium | reverse complement strand
ATGGAAATTTTGGGCGAGAGCCACGGAGAGCGTATAGATACCATGATTACAGATATTATCAACCATAGCCTTGGTAAGCCTACGCTCTCCATGTCGGAAAACATTAAAAATGCTACCGACAAGCTGCGTGCTTTCCTATTTTCAAGAGTATACCAAGATGAGTGGCGCACAGACGAAGAACGTAAATGCGATTTTATAATAGAAAGATTGTTTGAATATTTCTCGAAAAATCCAAACAAAATGCCGTCAGAATACCTAACAATCGCAGTAAATGAGAGCGCTCAATTGGCCGCGGCAGATTATATAGCCTCTATGACGGATCGTTTTGCGATAAGAGAATTTAAAAACATTTTTGAGCCTAGCCCTTTTCAGGTGATATAGTAGGAAAAACCTGTTTTTTAGCGAAGTAATAAAAGGGTGGTGCAATGAAATTTCGTTATCCTCAAAGTTGGATAGATGAGCTGTATTCAAAAATAGACATGGTGCAGTTGACAGAAGATTATTTGCCTTTAAAGAAAAAAGGCCAAAACTTCTGGGGGCTGTGCCCGTTTCATAATGAGAAAACCCCTTCCTTCTCCGTAAACGAACAGATGAATGTCTATTATTGTTTTGGTTGCCATAGTGGGGGTAATGCAGTTCAGTTTGTAATGGAGCTTGAGCGCCTTACATACCCCGAAGCCTTAGAGTATTTGGCTAACCGCTTTAATGTACCTTTGCCGCAAAACATGGTGCAAATCGACGAGGAAGCTGCCTCCCTGCGGGATAGAATATACTCCGCCAACGAGGAAGCTGCAAAGTATTACCACAATTTACTTTGGACTAAAGAAGGCGCTCCCGTGTTGGAATATTACCGCAAACGTGGTTTAAGCGATGCCACAATACGCAAATTTGGTCTTGGAGCATCAAGCCCTAACTGGACGGCGTTGCTTGATTATCTTTTGGACAAGGGATTCACTAAAGAGGAGCTTATAAAAGCCGGTCTAATAGTTCAAAAAGAAAACACCAGCTATGATATGTTCAGGGGAAGAGCTATGTTCCCTATATTAAATCTCCATTCAAAGGTATTAGGCTTTGGCGGGAGAATATTAGATAAAGGCGAGCCCAAATATATAAATTCTCCGGACAGTCCGGTATTCAATAAGCGTTTAGGTGTATACGGAGCCAACCTTATACGCAAAACCAGAAACTTAGAGCATGTGGTTTTAGCCGAAGGCTATATGGACGTTATATCGCTTACACAGGCAGGCATACAGTGGGCTGTGGCAACGCTTGGAACCGCTCTTTCAAACGAAAAGTCAAGGGTTTTAAAACGCTTTGCTAACGAAATCTGGATATCCTATGATGGGGACGAAGCGGGACAAAGAGCTACCGAAAGAGCTATAGAAATATT
>JAUNLY010000098.1 GCA_030532025.1 Eubacteriales bacterium | reverse complement strand
ATTAAAAATTTCTACCATTTTGGGGTTGACATTCGGTTTGAGCGGTGATATCATTCGGTTAATGAATTAACTCGGTTTATTAATTAGACGGATTGTCTTATGGAAGGTGGTTACATGACTCGCAGCTCGCAGGTGAACAACGCTGACGGTATGCTATTAAAAAACCAAATCGCTATATTGCAGCACATACAAAGAGGCAGCTGCGTAACCCGCACGCAGTTGGCAGAGCATACGGGTCTTACAAGGGCCGGCGTTAGCAAAATTACAGCTCAACTTATAGAAGCAGGTATAGTAGAAGAAGCCGCTTTGCTTACAGGCAAAAAGGGCAGGCGTTCCATAGGCCTTAGCATTACCGAAGGCGGCAACAAAATTATAGGTGTAAAGCTTTCAAGAAGAAACTATTCCATAGGTGTATTTTCTTTTTCAGGGCAACTGCTTGAAAAAACTAATAAAACTATCTCAATAGATGATGCCGACGAAGAAATTTTTTCTCAAATTCAGAAAATCGTGTTAGGCTATATTAAAAACGATAAACAAATAGTCGCAGTAGGCGTGGCAGTTCCCGGCCCTTTTCTGATAAACGAGAAAAAAATACTGCTCATATCCGAATTAGACAAAAAAGCAAGAAGAGACTTAAGTGTTGCCAATATGTTTAATGATGATGCTTTTAAAGATATACCGGTTATAATCTCCCACGATGCCAACGCCGGCGCCATGGCAGATTGGTGGTTTGGAATAGAAAAAAAAGACCTGCAAGGCTGCATTGTTCACTTCCTCGTTGGGGAGGGTGTTGGAGCCGGTGTAATATATAACGGCGAAATAATAAACGGCTCGCAAGGAACAGCGGCGGAGATAGGCCACATATCAATAGATTACAAAGGGCCGGATTGCGTTTGCGGTAACTGCGGCTGTCTTGAAATGTATTGCTCAAGCCTTGCTTTTCTGCGCTTTTGCTATAACGAAAGAAAAAACCACCCAGACAGCAAATTAAACGACTATGAAACATTGACAACCGAGATTATTTTTTCTCTATCTGATGAAGGCGATACATTCGCACAGGAATGCGTGAAGCGCGCCGGATTTTATATAGGGCTTGGTTGTGTAAATATTATAAACGGCTTTAACCCTAACACTATTTTTATCTGTAATGAGATGTCAAAAGGCGGAAAGCTTCTGCTTGATGAAATAAACAATGTAGTCCAATCGCGCATACTTAAAGAAATCCGTCAAAATGTAAGCATAGAGCTTTCTACTTTCGACGGGGACGACATTTTATTTGGAGCTGCTGCTGTAGCTATAGATTTTTGTTTAAAAAGACCTGAGTTTTTAACGCAAAAAAATAATTAGGAGGAGTTTTATGCAACAAACATCTATTGCAGGAAAACAAAATTTAAGAAAAAAAAGCCGGTTGCTTAGAATTTTTGAGCATCGCCAGCTGTATTTGTTACTCGTACCGGCCCTTGTGTGGCTTGTTGTATTCTGCTATTCACCCATGTACGGCCTTTTGATAGCTTTTAAAGATTTTAGAATAAAAAAAGGCATAATCGCAAGCCCGTGGGCAAATCCTCTATTTAAGTATTTTGAGCAGTTTTTTTCAACTTATATTGCAAAAAACGTAATAGTTAATACGCTGCTGCTAAGCTTATACCAACTGCTGTTTTCATTCTGGGTTCCAATAGTATTTGCATTATTGCTCAATCAGGTTC
Source organism: Eubacteriales bacterium (assembly GCA_030532025.1). Taxonomy (GTDB): domain Bacteria; phylum Bacillota; class Clostridia; order Christensenellales; family Aristaeellaceae; genus DTU024. Next base: position 4,253 of record JAUNLY010000098.1, on the reverse strand, counting down.
GCCATTTGAAATTAAAAAAGACAATACAGACAATCTCCTATGCGCCGTATTTCTTATCAAACGTTGTAATGGTTTCTGTAATGTATGTGTTGTTTTCGGCTAACGGGGTTGTTAATACAATAATATCCAACAACGGTAACGAAATTAAGCTGTTCACTTCGCAGGCGCAGTACTTTAGACCCATGTACATAGGTTCGACCATATACCAAACCATGGGCTTTAACGCAATAATATACATAGCCGCATTGACGGCCATAAACCCCGAATATTACGAGGCCGCAATGATAGACGGAGCATCTAAAATAAAGCGAATTTGGTATATAGATATTCCTCTCATTATGCCAACAGTTATACTTATGTTTATTTTATCGCTCGGAAACATAATGACCATCGGCTACGAAAAAGCCTATTTAATGCAGTCGCCCGCAAATACAACTGTAAGCGAAATTATTTCTACACATGTATATAAGGTAGGCCTGCAATCCGCCCAATATTCTTACGCAACAGCGGTCGGTCTATTTAATTCCATAGTAAACTTTATAATACTGTTTTTAGCTAATATGCTCAGCAAAAAAACAGCCGATATCAGTATTTTTTAGGAGGCAGTTATGAACAATAGAAAGCTTACTAAAAGGCACAACATGTATTCAAAAGGCGATGTATTGTTTGACGTAATAAACTATACTCTGATGATAGCTCTTTGCATACTGATTTTTTATCCTCTTTACTATGTTGTTATCGCATCGATTACCGACCCTAAAATAGTTAACACGGGCAAACTCCTGTTTTACCCTGAAGAACTGTATCTTGTAGGCTACTCTAAAGCTTTTAAATACCCCTCCCTTACATATGGTTATACAAACACCTTAAAGTACACATTTATAAGCATTATAGTTTCCCTTGCGGTTACAATACCCGCCGCATACTCCCTATCAAGAAAAGATTTGCCCGGACGTCGTACTATATTGTTCTTGTTCTCCTTTACAATGTTTTTTTCGGGCGGGCTTATACCGATGTTTCTTACGATAAAAAAACTTGGTATTTACAACACTACTTGGGCGCTTGTATTGCCCGCAGCAGTTTCTGTATACAATCTAATAGTTTGCAGGTCTTTCTTTGAATCCACCATACCAATAGAGCTTTTGGAAGCCGCAAAAATTGACGGTTGTTCTGATTTTACTTTCTTTTTTAAGATTGTCTTGCCACTTTCTTCAACTATTATTGCAGTTATGGCTTTGTTCTATGCAACTTCAATGTGGAATACATTCTTTAACGCTTTAATGTTTTTGCAAGACGATAACAAAATGCCCTTGCAAGTTGTGCTTAGGAACTTAGTTCTATCAAACCAGCTAAGCGCCGGTTCTTCAGGAGCAGAGTTGGCGGAAAGGCAAAAAGTTATAGACCAGCTTAAATATGTAATTATAACCGTAGCAGCGCTCCCGCTCACTTTGATATATCCTTTTTTGCAGAAGTTTTTTGTGGCCGGCGTTACGATAGGCGCCGTAAAAGGTTAAGAAAAAACCGCGAATTTTACCGCAATAACACCACATTATTTATGCGATATCGCCCTAATTATTTTATAAATAATGCCATTGGCATAAAAATAAGGAGGATCTCATGAAAAAAACACTATCCAGCATTCTGTGTATTGCAGTTTTGCTAACGCTAATCTCGATACCTATGACGGGTTTCGCTTTTAGCTCGACCAACAGGGAAGACTATGAACTCAGCCCCAAAACTAAGGAAGCTGTTGAGCTTGGCTTAGTAAACCTTGATGGAACATTGCCCATCATAAAAGACCCTGAAGCATTTGAAGCAAAGTACGGCAAACTTTCGGCTTTAATAGTAAACAACGCCGAAAGGGTTTTACCGATAAGCGAATTGGATATGGTAAAACGCTGGGAAAAGGATACGGGCGTAAGGTTTGATTGGCAGCCCATTCCCTTGGACGGCTCAAGCGAAAAAATCTCACTTATTTTGGCGGGCGGAGACACTTTACCCGATATTTTCTGGAACTTTGGAGACGGCCTTTCCACCTCGACAGTAATAACCTATCTCGACCAAGATGTCTTCACTCCTACCGAAGACCTTATAAAGGCATTTTGCCCCACACTGGTTAAAGTTTTCTCGGACAATGAAAAATATCTGCTTGAAGCAACTGCACCAAACGGCCATATGTACGGCTTCCCCTATATTGAAGAAATGTACGGCCTTGTATTGACACCCGGTCCCTTCCTTATAAACAAAGCATGGCTTGATAAATTGGGTCTCCCGGTTCCTACAACCGTTGACGAATTTACAGATGCACTTATCGCATTCAGAGATGCGGGAGACTTAAACGGCAACGGCAAAGCCGATGAAATACCTTTTGCAACTTCCTTCGGTAGCGAAGATACTTTTGGCTCTTATGATGCATTCTACCGTTTCACCGGTGCGTTTGGACAAGCGGACTCATATTGCGGAGGAAACCGTTTTGCAGACCATATGCGCTTAATAGACGGCAAAGTAACTTATACCGCTTTGGATAAGGCATTTGGCGAAACAGCAATGTACTTCCACAAATTGTACAAAGAAAACCTGCTCAACAAAGACGCGTTTGACGTTGAAGCCGGCACAAATTACCGCAACCGTGAACTCGCTCAAGACGAAGCGCTTATAGGTGCTTTTGGCGTTTGGACAGACATGGAAATACTTAACAACGAAGTACGCCATCAATATGTGCCGCTGCCGAAGTTAAAGCATGACAAGGGCACCGTAGGCTTTGCACTTAACTTCTCCGAAATGCAGGACGCATGCAACACCGCAATTAGCGTTGACTGCGAATTCCCCGAAATTATAGCTGCATTTGTTGAATACATGATTGCAGACCCCGCATTGTCAATACAGAGCAACTGGGGTTCTGTGGGGTACAACTACTATCTGGCTGATGACGGCGTGCTGCGCTTTAACTTGGACGAGAACGGCGATATAATCCCCGTTGAGCCGTACACCTCTTTTGGCACTATGAGGGTTAATACAACAACTTGCCGCGGTTCCATGATAGTCTTAAACGAATACTATGATACCGTTGCAGAATACACCTATGACGCTAAAACACTGTTGGAAGGCCAGATTATAAACGGCAAGAACGAAGATTTGGCAAATTACGACACTATTCCGAAAATCATGCTTACAACTCAGGAACAGGGAGCTGTATCAAGGGTTTATGACGCACTTGCAAACACAGTCGACCGCTATGTTGTACAATGGGTCTTAAACGGAGACGTGGAATCCACTTGGGACACATACCTTGCGGAAATGGAAGCCGCCGGCGTACAGCAGATTGTTGATATCTATCAAGGCGCCATAGATAGAGTAAGATCCAACGAATAAGTCTATAACTTTTCATGGCGGGCTTTGCCCGCCATAATTTTTATATCACACTAATCGAAAGGAATATTATGTATAGTATAAATAGGGCTAATGATTTTATAAAAGCCAATTATAAAAGCGTCAACGATAAATTTCGTCCCAAATACCATATGACAGCACCAATAGGGTGGATTAACGATCCCAATGGTTTTTGTTTCTTTAACGGTCAATATCATATGTTTTGCCAGTACTACCCTTATGAAGCAATTTGGGGGCCTATGCACTGGGGGCATTGGGTTAGCAAAGACTGTGTCAAATGGCAGTGGCAAGGCGTAGCGCTCGCACCCGACAGCCCTTTTGATGATATGGGGTGCTTTTCCGGAACCGCTATTGCATTAGAAAACGAATTAAGCCTTATTTATACAGGCGTACATAAAAATAAAGACGGCATAGTCGTACAGGAACAATGCATAGCCAAAAGCGAAGACGGTATTAACTTTGTTAAATTTAAAGGCAATCCCGTTATAAGCTCTGATATGTTGCCCGAAGGGTTTAGCATAGTGGATTTTAGAGACCCTAAAATATCCAAATCCGGGGATACATATAGAGTGCTTGTTGCAGGCACAAAGGATAATGTGGGTAAAATTCTACGCTATAAAAGTACGGATTTAACAAACTGGGATTTTGACGGTATTTTTATAGACGGCGTAAGTACAATGCCCGAATGTCCTGACTATTTTCATATACAAGATAGCGATATTTTTGTAACCTGCCTTATGAATCAAGAATATGAAGAACTTAAATATCAAAACGACCATCACGCTGTGGTATATTATGAGGGCAAAGAAAAAGACGGCGTTTTCGTATCAAACGGGCATAGAAGTATAGACCTTGGACAAGAT
>JAUNLY010000097.1 GCA_030532025.1 Eubacteriales bacterium | reverse complement strand
TGACAATGTAAAAAAGTGGCAGAATGAGTGTTTAAGTTGATGTTAGATAATTTGCTGCTGTGATAAAATGAATGTTTACTTTGACACACTTGATGCCTATCCGCATTTGTACCATAATTGTGTTTGACGTCCAGTACTATTGACAAGCTCTTTTCAAAGTGATTCAATAACCATGATATATTTTCCGCATATTTGTACGCGGTATATTTAACGTTAAAGGAGAAATAAACAATGCCGAAAGCTAAGAAAAAACTGTTTTGTATGTTGCTTTGCATGGCACTTGCAATGCCGTTGCTACCGTTAGCCGAGGGTGAAGGCTCGTCTTTTTCAGGCTTTAAACACATTAACTCAGGCAGGCTGGAATTAGTCAGTGCTGATGTAAATGTGTACGAGCACGAGAAAACGGGAGCGCTCGTTATGACTGTCCTAAACGAGGACACAAACCGCACCTTCGATATCAACTTCCGTACCGTAACGGATAGCGACATGGGCATTCCGCACGTGTTTGAGCATGCCACGCTGGACGGTTCACAGAAATATCCGTCCAAATCCTTGTTTTTTAACCTTATCCATCAGAGCTATAACACATACTTAAACGCTTTTACCATGGATATTATGACAAGCTATCCTTCGGCCTCGCTGTCTGAGGATCAATTGATTAAATATGCGGATTATTATTTGGATAGCGTGTTTAATCCCCTGATAATGAATGACGAAAGCATATTTAAGGAGGAAGCTTGGCGCTATTCCATGGCGGATAAGGATTCACCGCTTACATTGGCAGGCACCGTGTACACTGAAATGCAGGGAGCATACACCATAGAACGGGCTGCGGATTTAAACTTTAAAAAGACGCTGTTTCCAGGCTCTGTTGTTGGCAATTCCTACGGTGGTCACCCGGAACATATTCCTAATATGAGCTGGGAAGACCTTAAAGCCTATCACGATACATATTACCACCCCTCAAATTCCCTTACTATATTGTACGGCAAGCTGGAGCAGCTTCCGGCGTTCTTTGAACTTTTGAACGAATATTTTTCATCTTATGAAAAAGTGGAGATTGATAGGGACGATACGGGTTATAAACCGCTATCCTCTGCCGTTGAAGCTACATTTGATTTTCCTGTTGAAATGGGGTCCGATACAGCAAACGGCTCCGTAGTTTATTACGGTTTCTTACTGCTTGGAGCCGATAAGGAAGACGAGAAGGTTGTGGATCTTTTTACCACGCTCCTTAACGAACAGTCCTCCGTGTTTCAACAGCAGATGAAAGAAAAGCTGCCGCAGGCAAGCGCTGCCGTTTATTACGACAATGCGGCACCCGACATAGGCATTATATTCTATGCAAGCGGCTTAAACCCGGACGAAAAGGATAGCTTCCGCAATGTTGTGGATGAGTCTCTTAAAAACGTTGCGGAAAAGGGCTTCGATAAAGATGCCGTAGAAGCTGTTGCAGCTGCAACGCGCTTGGATCTTCTGTTAAGTACCGAAAACCCAAATGTAGGCCCTAATGTTATGCCGCTTATAGCCTACTACTGGACAGCTTCTGACGATTTAAACGCCTTTGCGGAATATGTTGACAACACTGCGAACTTTGTGGAGTTTGCCGAGCAGGGCAAATATCAGGCGCTTATTGAAAAATATATGCTTAATAAGCCTGTTACCGCCTTGGTTTTAACTCAACCCAAAGCCGGCCTTAAGGAAGAGATAGACTCGGCCCTTGAAAAGGAATTGTCTGAGCGCAAGGCAAAAATGACGGAAGAAGAAATCGCCGCCATTGTTTCAGAAACCGCCAAAGCGGGCGAAGAAACTGCGGACGATTCATCGCAGTACGTATCTCAACTTCAGGCGGTTACCGTGGAAAGCTTGCCTGTTGAAAAACGCATTTATGATATTTCGGACGAAACAGGAGAGGACGGCGTGCGTCGCCTTAACATTCCTGCCGAAGTAATGGGCGTTGGTCAGAGTATGCTACTGCTTGACGCTTCTTCCATAGAGCAGGAAGATATACATTATTTTAAGCTGTATACAGATTTACTGGGCAGGTTAGATACCGAAAGCCACGATAACGCGGCCCTGTCTTCGCTTATGACACGCTACCTGTACAACCGCACAATGCGTGTGTTTGCCCCTTCAGACAAGGAAGGCAAGACCTGCCATCCGAAGCTGCGTGTAGACTTTATAGCGATGGACGAAGACTTTGCCCCCGCTTATGACCTTGTATATGAGATGCTGTTTGAAAGCAATTACGAGGACACAGTTAAAGTAAAGGCTGCAATAAGCCAAATAAAAACAGAACTTAAAAACTATATAACAAACAACGCATACATAGTACTTATACGCCGTGCCTTGGCCTCTGCAAACGCCGGCACCGCATACTATAATTGTGCAATAGATACGGATTATTATGCGTTTCTTGAAAAACTGGAGAAGAGTTTTGACGAAAACCCGCAGGGCGTAATAGAAAAAATTACTGCAGTGCGTGAGAACCTCCGCAACAAAAACGGAGCCATAGTGGGCTTTGCTGGAAATGCAGACAGCCAAAAGGCTTACAGCAAGGCGATAGATGCTTTCCTAAGCCGCCTTAAGGACGAAGAGCGCAAGCCCGCCGTGTACAATTTTCCGGCGATTGCCAAAAGCGAAGCTTTAATTATTGACTCGGCCGTGCAATACAACCTAATTTTTGCAAACTATGAGGATCTGGGCATTGAAAAATACACAGGTGCGCTCAATGCGCTTGCCAGCCTTGTATCTGATACCTATTTGTACCCGCTGCTACGCGACCAGTACGGCGCCTATGGCGTGTTGCATGAGGCGAGCGATTACGGCGTGTATATAATGTCCTATAGGGACCCTAACATAGTGGAAACCTTTGATGTGTACGGTTCTTTTGCAGAAAAATTAGCGGCAAACGAGCTGAGCGCTGAAGCGTTACAGGGCTATATACTTTCCGCATACAGTTTGTTTGCTCAGTCACAGGGAGAGCTTGTGGGCGCACTTAATGTAATGGCAGACTATGTGGGCGAGTATACACAACAGGAAACGCTTAAACATATGGAGGAGCTTAAGGCTGTAACGCCCGAACAGATAAAGGAATTCTCCGCTCTTTACAAAGCCCTGCACGAAAAGGGCTTGCGTGCAACAGCAGGCGGTGCGCGTGCTATAAACGAGCACAGCGACCTGTACGACAATATTTTGAACCCCTTTGCCGTGGTGGAAAAAGAGCAGAGCTATAGCGACCTGCCGGACGATGCTTGGTATAAGGAAGCAGTAAGCTTCGTGCTTGACAACAAGCTTATGGAACCGGTCGAAGAAAACCTGTTTGGCGCAGATAAAGAAGCTACTGTGGGCGAATATGCACAAGCCATATTTGCACTTGTAGGCGGCGGATCAGTTTCTGCAGAAGAGGCCGTAAAATCCTTGGCGCAGTTTAAGCTTATACCTGCTTCCAAAAAAGCGGAAGATCTGCTAACACGTAAAGGCGTTGCAGAGCTTTTACAGACACTGCTTGCAGCCTCCGGCCAAGACATAACAGAGGGTTTAGAACCCTTGCCAGAAGCCGCAGATGCGGACAAAGTCCCGACAGAAACCGAAAATATGTTCCGCTTCTTGCTGCAAAACGACTTGCTTCGCCTTACAGACGATAACACCATAGCCCCAGAATCCACCCTCTCCCGTGCCGAACTGGCACATGTACTATACGGATTATCTAAGTAAGTAAACGCAGTGTTGGTGAAAATAATCCCAATGCTTAAAAACCCAACGCCCCATCGATCGAAAAATCGATGGGGGTTGGGTTTATGTAACATGCTAAACAATTAATTCAATACAAAGTTTATGTTTCAAGAAAATATACATTATGGAAAGAAAGTGTCTTTGGAATTATTATATAAAATCTATTGCTTATAAATAATCTATTTTGTTTATTTTCGCATATTCGTCAATACCAAAAGCGGTAGCATAATCTGCTTTTATTCGCGCACCGCGACTTATGGCTAAAGCTTCATAAAAACGCAAATATGGAAAATCTTTTGAGTGTTCAGCTAACCAAAGATTTTTTATTGCTTCTTTCCATAAAGGAAAAGCTTCTGACACATCGAAATAAAAATATGGTTTAAAATCTTCGGCATCTTCCCAGTTTTCTGCATAAAGTGTTCTACGTATTGGCGCTGGGTTTAAATCATCCATATGGAATGTTCTCAACGAAGCAAAAAATACAGCGTTATCAGCAATTACTGAAGCATGGCGGTGATCTTTATGTAAGCTGTTTTTCCAGTGGTATAAAACATGAGTTGCCTGTTTTTGACGCAATATTGTGGCTACTTTAAGTTCGATTTCTTTGTTTGCATAAAGTTCGCCGTCTTTTTCATCAAAAACTATACTTTCACCGCCTATCATTTTTGCGAATTTTTCAGCACTAGCGATGTTTTTCTCCCTAAACTCATCGGTTGTCATGCCTTGAGGTGCTCCCCGCTCACCGGCGGTCAAATCGATTGTAATTATTTTGTCACCACGCATGGCTTGTTTTGCCAATAACATTCCGCAAGTAAGTTGAACATCGCCTGTATGGGCACCGATTGCTACAATAGTATTACTCATAAAACTACTCTCCCTACTATTTTGATTATTATTTTATAGAACCAATCATTACGCCTTTTACAAAATATTTTTGTAAAAATGGATAAACTGCAACAATTGGCAATACACAAATTATCATTGCAGCTGGCCTTAAAGTCATAGAAGTATATGTGACTTGGCTTTGGTTTAGATTACCAACTAAAGTTTGGGCAGCTGACTCAGATTGATTTATTAAATTAATCATGATATTACTTAATGTTTTGAGGTTCTTGTTAGATATAAAAAAGGCAGAATCTGTCCATGTATTCCAATGCCAAACTCCAGAGTATAATGCCATAGTTGCCATTGTGGGCATTGTTACAGGCAGTATTATTTGAAAAAATACTCTCATATCATTTGCCCCGTCGATGATAGCCGCCTCTTCGAGAGATTTTGGTACTTCGCGGAAAGCGTTCATCATGATAACTGCATTGAAAGCGGCGAACAAATTTGGAATAATGTATACCCAAAAGGTATTCATTAGGCCTAGATTTTTATATAGCATATATTGTGGTATAAGGCCTCCGCTAAAATACATAATGATAAGCATAGCTGTTATGTAAAGCTTTCTGCCGATTAAATTTTCATGCGATATAGAATAGGCAAACAATCCTGTAAAAGCGACACAAAGAATTGTTCCTATGAGGGTTCTGCACACGGAGACAAAAAATGCCATGGGAATATATTCTATTCCTATAACTGCATAATAGTTATCAAATGTAAATTTACGTGGCCAAAGGTAGATGCCTCCGCGTAATGCGTCCGTTCCTTCGTTAAAGGACAGAACAATACAGTACCAAAATGGATATATTGTAACAAAAAAAACAATTGATATTATTATGCCTACAACAATGCTTATTACGTTGTCTTCTAAGGTCCTTTTTATTGAGTTTTTATTATTTGTTTTGATCATAAAAGGCCTCCTAAAACAGACTTGAGCCGGTTAATTTACCGCTGATCAGGTTGCTTAAAAAGACTAGAATTAATGAAATGACAGACTGAAATAACCCTATAGCAGTGGCATAAGAAAATCGCTGTTGGGTAAGACCCATTTCATATACATAATAAGGTAATGTGGCAGAACGCTCATAATTAAGATTATTACCAAGTAAAAAGCTCTGATCAAAGTTAGAGCCGCCCATACCGCCGCTCATAAGTGCGCCTATGGAAAGTATTAAAACAATCATTATGGTACTCTTGATACTTGGTAGTGTAATAGACCAAATACACCTTAACCTTGATGCTCCATCAACTTTGGCAGCTTCATATTGCGTCTGATCAATACCGCTTATAGCAGCCAAAAAAATAATTGACCACCATCCCATTTCTTTCCATATATCACTAATTACAGCGATTGTGTAATAATAGTTCTTACCTGTTAAAAATTCTATTTTTTCTTTTCCCATAACT
>JAUNLY010000096.1:4239-6030 GCA_030532025.1 Eubacteriales bacterium | reverse complement strand
GTGCTTACATGGCATGAACGTAACCTTGCATATGTAGATAACTACAGACCGCCTTTTTCGGGCGAAGGTTATGTTAACGATGAAACCGGCAATATAGCAGATGAAATTATGCAAAGGCTGTTTAATGTTTTGGTTAAAAACGACTATAAATATATTGACGGCGTAAAAAACCAATTCGAGATACAGTTTTTGGCCGAAAGAAAAGACACACAAATAGTTTTACTCTGTTTAAATTACGACAAAAATAATGGCTGGGTTTTTACCGAAAGTTCCCCTTTGCCTAAAGGCACTTACTTGGGCGTGGAAAATCTTACGCAGTCTTTATATATACCAGGCAGAGGCGACTGCAGTATAAGGCGTTATGCAAGCGGGAAATGGGGTGCGTGGTATGCGGATTTTGCCAATATATCGTATGGAGAAAACTATTTGCTTAAAGAATTTTCGTATTCTGGAAATTATTTTATAGGAAGCCATCCATTTTCCGATATAACCCTTATCAACTGGGAAAACTTCCCTACCAGCTTTGAAGAGGCAAAAAAAAGCTTGAATCAAAGCAACTGGGCGACGCCTAACAACAAAAACCCTGAAGACAGGCTGCACTTAAGAGAAAAGCCCGACAGGAAATCCCGTTCTCTTGGTAAATTTTACAATGGTGCGCCTATTTACGTTCTACAAAAAGGCAAGCAATGGACACATGTACGCATAGGCAAAGAAGAAGGATATATGATGACTAAGTTCTTAGCCTTCAACAAGGATATGAACGCGGTTGAATTTAACATAAACACTAAAATTGCCATAAACCCCGTGACGGAAGTTTACTGGCAAGGCGAAAAAAACAAAACTTTGCTTAGCGAATATGAGGTAGACCTTATCAAAATAATAGGTGTAATAGGAAATGAATGGTACATAGTTTGGGATATGGACTCAGGGCTTATAGGCAAAATAAGGCAAGAACAATTACAGGACGGAAACGGTTGAAAGGTTTTTATTGTTTTATATGTCAACCACTATAATTAATAATTTTATTTTATTAGTTTACGCAGGCTGTCAATGTACAGCCTTTTTTGTTGTACACACACCATTACCCTTAATTGTTGCGAAAACAAAGGGAGTTAAGTATAATAGGCTCGTGCCTTTGGGCGAGAAAGGGGACGGCATTAGTTTATGCATATAAAAGACTTTATCGGGAAGCGTGTGCACATGATAGGCATAGGCGGGAGCAGTATGTCAGGCCTTGCAGAAATGTTAAAGCGTAAAGGCTTTATTGTTACAGGTTCTGACTCAAGCGAGAGCCATGCTGCAGAAAAGCTCAGGCTTATCAATATACCGGTAGCCGTCGGACATCACCCAGAGATAATAGAAGGCAGCGATTTAATAGTATTTTCCGCCGCCATACACGAGGACGACCCAGAAAGGCTTAGGGCAAAGGAACTCAACATACCGCAGATGGAGCGTGCCGTTCTTTTAGGGCAGCTTATGCAAGGCTACGGCGAGCGCATATGCGTTTGCGGCACGCACGGCAAAACAACGACGGGCGCTATGATATCGCAAGTGCTTTTAAACTTAGGGCTTGACCCCACGGTGCATTTAGGCGGTAGGCTTGATTCCATCGGCGGCTCCACAAGGAGCGGAGCAAACGATTTTTTTGTCGCAGAAGCCTGCGAGTTTAACCGCTCTTTCCTGAACATGAGCCCCTCCATAGCACTGCTTTTAAACATAGAGCAAGACCATATGGATACCTACGGCACCATGGAAAACCTTGAACAGGCGTTTTTTGACTTTTTATCCCTT
>JAUNLY010000096.1:0-4139 GCA_030532025.1 Eubacteriales bacterium | reverse complement strand
GCCCTTGCCGCCCTTGCCTGTGTACATGAAATAAAGGGAGATTTAAAGCTTGCAGCTCAATCCCTTGAAAGCTTTACGGGCGCACACCGTCGCTTTGAATATACGGGAGATATAAAAGGCATCAAAATGTACCACGACTATGGGCATAACCCTGCAGAAATGCAGGCGGCTTTAAGCGTTGCCAAGCTTCAAAACAGGCGTGTTATAGCCGTTATGCAGCCTCACACATACAGCCGTGTAATATCCCTGTTTGACGATTATTTAACATGTACCGCACAGGCGGATATCACCTTGGTTACGGATATATACGGCGCAAGGGAAAAAGACCCCGGCACAATAAACAGCCAAATGCTTGTCGACGGCATGCGAAAAAATGGCATAAATGCCTACCTTACCCCAACCTTTGACGATGCCGAAAACTTTATACTAAAGCACGGCAAGGAAGGCGACATCGTTTTAACCATGGGTTGCGGCAACATAAACCTTTTAAATGAGCAAATGCAAAAACATTATGATAATTCGGAGGAAGAATGACAGACAGACTGCAAACTATTCGCAATTTTTGTATAATTGCCCATATAGACCACGGTAAGAGCACGCTTGCCGACAGGATACTCGAAAAAACCGGCGTATACGAGCAGCGTGAAATGGTAAGCCAAGTGCTCGACTCCATGGAGCTTGAAAGGGAAAGGGGCATTACTATAAAGTCTAAGGCGGTAAACATGAGCTACCGCGCAAAAGACGGTTTAACTTATATGTTAAACCTTATAGACACCCCCGGACATGTGGACTTTACATACGAAGTATCCCGTGCGCTTGCAGCCTGCGAAGGCGCTATACTTGTGGTGGACGCAACGCAAGGCGTTGAAGCGCAAACGCTTGCAAACGTCTATTTGGCGCTTGAGCATAACCTTGAAATTATACCGGTAATAAATAAAATAGACCTGCCAAGCGCCCAGCCGGACGAAGTGGCACAGCAAATAGAGGACATTATAGGCATAGACGCAAGCGACGCGCCGAGGATTTCCGCCAAGGCCGGCACAGGCATAGAAGAAGTGTTAGAGATAATAGTAAAAAAAGTTCCGCCACCCAAGGGCGAAAATAACACACCGCTTAAAGCCCTTGTATTTGACGCTACTTACGACAACTACCGCGGCGCCATATGCTTTGTGCGCATTATGGAAGGTAGCCTTAAAGTTGGTATGCCTATACTTATGATGCAGACGGGTGCTCGGTTTGAGGTTGTAGAAACCGGCTTTATGTCAAACGGCTACCGCTCAAAAGGAGAGCTGCTACCGGGAGAGGTAGGCTATGTTGCCGCCTCCATAAAGCAGGTTAGCGACATACGCGTTGGCGATACCATAACAAACGGCGACAAGCCTGCAAAAGAACCTTTGCCCGGTTACAAAAAGGTTACGCCTATGGTGTTTTGTGGCATATTCCCCGCCGACGGCGCAGATTATACGGCACTTCAAGACGCACTTGCAAAGCTTCAGATGAATGACGCATCGCTTATATACGAGCCAGAAACCAGTGCTGCTCTAGGCTACGGCTTCCGGTGCGGTTTCTTAGGCCTTTTGCATATGGAAATTATACAGGAAAGGCTTGAAAGAGAGTTTAATTTAAACCTCATAACAACCGTTCCCAACGTTATTTATGAGATTATAACCACAAGCGGAGAAGAGTTGTACATAGACAACCCAGGACATCTGCCGCCTATAAACAATATAGAAATTATGCGCGAGCCGTTTGTACATGCCACAATCTACACCCCGCAGGAATACGTTGGTACGCTTATGGAATTATGCCAAGAAAAGCGTGGTGTGTTTAAAGATATGCAGTACGAGGGCGAGCGTGTAAGGCTTAACTACGAAATGCCCTTAAACGAAGTTATATACGACTTTTTTGATTCCCTAAAGTCCCGTAGCCGTGGCTATGCATCGCTTGATTATGAAATTTCCGGCTATAAAGACAGCGAGCTTGTAAAGCTTGAAATACTGTTAAACGGAGAAATCTGCGACGCATTCACAATGATAGTGCATAAGGACAAGGCCTACCAGCGTGGACGCTCCATGTGCGAAAAACTAAAGGACGTAATACCGCGCCAGCAATTTGAAATACCTATACAGGCTGCCATAGGCGGTAAAATAATAGCAAGGGAAACCGTTAAAGCACTTCGCAAAGACGTATTGAGCAAGTGCTACGGCGGCGACATAAGCCGTAAGAAAAAGCTGCTTGAAAAACAAAAGGAAGGCAAGAAGCGCATGCGCCAGTTCGGCTCCGTAGAAATACCGAGCGAAGCCTTTATTGCAGTGCTTAAATTAGGAGATGAAAAAAATTGAAATGCCCCAACTGCGGTCAGTGGAACAGGGCGTCTCTGCCTAAATGCTTTAAGTGCGGCACTCCCCTGCCCTTAGCTGAAAGGTTTTCTGCTACACAGCCGGTGGAAGCACTTGAAGAGAGCATTCAAAAAACGCAGGAAGTCGCAGCCGTACAATACAAGATAGACGAAAGCGGCAACGAGATACCTAAGGAAGACCCAAAAGACCGCTTAGCTCTTGAAATGCGTAGCTACCACGAGCGCAAAAAGCGAGGCGAAGAAAGGCAAAGACAGCTCCGTAAAACAAGCAGCAGAAGAGGCTTTAGCGTAGACAACGAAGAAAGCGAACAGTTTTTTCCTTCACAATCCGGATATGACCCTTATGGCCTTTCTCAGCACGTAGATTACGACGGTTTCACCGACAGCCCCACATACTATGGCACGGGAGAGGATTTTAACGCAAACATAAGACAGCGTGCGACAGGCAGCTATAAATTCCAAAAAAAATCCTTTCGCAGGAGCACAACTTTTGGCCTAAGGCGTATATTGCCCATATTAGCCGTGCTTTTGTTTTTGGCAGGGCTTGTTATAGCAGGGTATTTCTTTATTTTGCGCCCTTACTTAGAAAAGAAAAACACAATTCCCGAAGAGCTGCAACCTAAAATAACCGCTTCCATATTGGGCGAAGCGGCGGCGCATACCATTCGCATTCCCGCAACCGAAGGCGCACAGATTTACATTAAAGAACTGCGCAAGAGCTTTATGGCAGTAGGCGGATATGCAAGCTTTCAGGTGCCGGACTATTTTTGGTATGAACTTAAGGAAGAAGATCCCAAAGATAAAGACACTTGGCTTCCCGAAACCATGGAAGTAAGTTTAACACCTTATATACGCACGGAAACCAACGAGCAGGTCGCAATGCCCCTTGTGAAATATACAATAGATATCCCACAAAGCCCTCTGTTGCTTATAAACCCAAGCACGCTATACACGGAAACCAGTATGCCGCTTTACAATATAAAGTTTCAGGTTATGACAAACAGTCAGGTATTTATAAACGGCGAAGAATACTCCTCCTTTGTAAACACACAGGACGGCCTTATAACCTACAACGCACCTATACACCCAATAGGCGAGAATAAAATAGTTATAACGGTAAGAAGCCAGTACTACCGTATGAATACCACTACAATAACCATATACCGTGCCGTACAGGATATACCTTTGGACCTTGCTGCAACCTTAGACGATGAGAGCAGCTTAGACAGAATGCCAATATTTGCTACCACCCGTGCCGGCGCTACTATAAAGGTTTTGACCCCGCACACAAAGCTTGACACATCAAAGCTTGATTCCACGGGCGAATTTAGCTTTGATGCAACATTTGAGCATTTTGGCAACAACACAATTCGCATACAGGCGGATTACCCCGGTAAGCAGTCAACAATTATAGAGTATAATGTTTATTACTTGCCAACACCTAATATATACACCACAAGGGCATGGGCTTTAAACGACGGCTTCGGCTACCCCGATTTGCTTGCAAACCTATCCAAACGCGTAGAAAAAACACAAGTTTATGTTATGACAGGCGTTGCACTGGAATCCATATCAGAAAGGCCACAGCTTATGATATTTGATGTATCCGACGGCAAAACGGGCGGTGAACTGCCGGTGCTGCTTGAAAACCAATCCAAAACCACTTGGGAAGTAGGCAAGCGTTACAAAATATACGGCGAAGCCTATGGTATGTACAACAACATGCCAAGGCTTATAGCAAGATATACTTACCAACCTAAAGAATAAGCCCAATACCTAA
>JAUNLY010000002.1 GCA_030532025.1 Eubacteriales bacterium | reverse complement strand
CACCTGCTTAAGTTTGGCGGAAAGCCTTTCTATATCGCCTAATAGATACTGCGCAGTATCAAAAAGGTGGCTTGCATGCCCTAAAAGGTAGTACCTATCCCTTATCTGCTTTGGGCTGCCCTTAGGTTTTTTCATGTCGGAGGAGGAATACAGCACGGGCATTACATTGTCGCAGAGTGTATAGCGCATACTGCTGTCGCAATACCAACCCTTGTATGTTGTAACTGTGCCTATGCACTTATCCACAAAGTTTTTGGCATATTCAATGCCTTGGTCAAAGCGCTTCATGTTGCCTACCTGTACTATAAGCCCTTTTTCCTTTGCTTTTTTAACTACTTTTTCGGTTTCCGCAATGCTTACGCCTATTGGCTTTTCTACCAAGACGTGTTTGCCGGCTTCTAAAGCCTGTAAAGTGCAATCCGTGTGGAACTGGTCGCCTATGCCTATTATAACGGCTTCAATATTGTCATCTTTAAGCATTTCTTCAAAGCTGTTATAGCATTTTTTGGGAGCATAAATATCGTTCATCTTGTTTAGCAGAGCTTCCGAGACGTCGCATATTGCGTAAAGCTCTGTGTTTTTAGATTTAAGTGCACTTATAAAATGCCCTGCTTGGCTTATTGTACCGCAGCCTAACACGCCTATGCGAAGAAGGCGCTCCTGTTTATCGAAATTGGTCTTCATAGCTACCTCCAAATAGTATGCTAATTGTTAGCGTAAATAATACACATATATGCTTCAAAAAGCAATCTCAAAGCCCTAAAATTCCGTTTTATTCTCGTTTTTTTCAAGACTTTACATAGATTTTACCGCGATTTAACATAGCTTGCTTACGGGGCGCGTAAAATGGTATTAGGTAAATATTGTGGGGGAGGACGCAATGAGCGGAAATAATATGCAAAAATCTGGCAAAAGGGCGGGTAAAAGGAAGCTCGGTTGCATTTTAAACCTGTTGGTCATAATAATAGCATTTCTTATAGTGGGATTGTTTAGTAAAGATAAAACTAAAGAAAGTATTAAAGAAACACTTAAGCTGCCGCAAAGCGCAAGCGAATACAAGCTAAGCGACCCTCGTTGGAAAAACGAGCTTACCATTGTATCGGGTTCCGAAAACAAAGAGCTGGAGCCTATACTTGAGCGTTTTGCAAAAGAAAACAAGGTCTCGCTCAACATGGTATACCAAGGCAGTATAGATATAGCAAGGAGCCTTATGTTAGACCATGTTCCCTACGATGCCGTTTGGCCGGCGTCAAGCATGTGGATTACAATGGGGGATAAAAACCACAAGGTAAAATATGCAGAATCCGTTTCTACGACACCGGTTGTGTTTGGCATAAGAAAATCGCTCGCAGAAAAACTGGGTTTTACAGAGGGTCAAGTTTCCGTGCGCGACATACTTAAAAAAATACAGTCAGGGGAGCTTAAATTCTGCATGACTAGCGCAACGCAATCAAACTCCGGCTGTTCTGCGTATATGGGTTTCCTCTATGCGCTTTTAGATTCACCCGATATGATTACGGAAGATATGCTTAAATCACCAAAGCTTGCGGAGGATATAAGGGCGTTGCTTTTGGGTGTGGACCGTTCATCGGGTTCTTCCGAATGGCTTAAAACCCTGTTCTTAAACGGGAATTTTGATGCCATGGTAAACTACGAATCCTTGATATTGACAACTAATAAAGAGCTTATAAAGCAGGGCAGAGAGCCTTTATACATAGTGTACCCTTACGACGGCTTGTCAATATCTGACGCTCCATTGGGCTATGTAAACCAAGGGGATAAACAAAAAGAAGAGCTGTTTTTAAAGCTCAAAGAATTTATAATGTCCCATGATGTCCAAAAAGAGATACAAGCTTACGGCAGACGTACAGGCTATATAGGAATAGCGCAGGAGCATAAACAGGTATGGAATAAAGATTGGGGAGCGGATACGGAGCTTATAATAACGCCCATAAGAATGCCTGAGGCGGGTACTATAATAAAGGCTCTAAACCTCTACCAGACAAATTTTAGAAAGCCCTCTTATACCGTATATGTGCTTGATTATTCCGGCTCCATGGACGGAAGACCCATAGAAGAATTGCGTATGGCGATGGAAGAAATACTTTTACAGGATAGGGCTGCAAAAAACCTCTTGCAGGCTTCGTCGGACGAAATAAACACGGTTATACTGTTTGGCACGTCTATAAAAAACATAGAAACTGCAAAGGGCAATGTAGATATAGAAAACCTTTACTCCGCCATAAAAGAACATGATGCATTCGGCGGTACCGCCATGTACGAGGGGCTTGAAAAGGCTTTTTCCCATATGAGCGATGTTAATTTAAGCCGCTACAACCCCGCTGTAATACTTATGACAGATGGCAAGGCCAACGGCGAAAAGGATTACAAGGATTTTGAAAGCTATTACCAAAAAAACGGTCAGGATATACCGGTGTTTTGTATATCTTTCGGCAAGGCCGACAAAGAGGAGCTTGGGCTTATAGCGGAGCTTACACACGCAAGGGTGTTTGACGGCAGCAGAGATTTAATAGAGGCTTTCCGAAAGGCAAAGGGTTATAACTGATTTTTATTAAAAGGGGGAAAACAATGAAAGAAAATTTGCGCACCGGCGTTTCGGCAGTTGTGTCTTTAGCGGTATATTTTGTGTTAAAAAACATGTTGGTCTGGAACCCTATAGTAGCGGGCGTAATCGCCGTCGTGCTGTACTTTGCGGTGTATCTTTTGCTTAAACCTGCTCTTAAAATAGGCAAGGTAAATGTGGAAAACCTAAAGGGCGGCGAAAATATGCACCGCATGATGGTTGAAGCGAACGAGGATATGCAGGCAATATATAATTGCTCTCAAACATTAAACAGTATAGAAATAAAACAAAAGGCGGAGAACTTGCACGAATTGGGCAGTCGCATACTTGCGTTTTTAAACAATAATCCTGACAGGATACCGCAGGCGAGGCGCTTTTTTACATATTACCTTGACACGGGTGCAAATATACTTAAAAAATACAGAAAGATAGAGATAGGCAGCCCCACGGGTGAACAAATAGATAGATTGTCAAAAGAAACCTCCCGCGCGATGGATATTTTGTACGAAGCCTTTACAAAGCAGTTTGGAAGGCTTGTTCAAAACGAAGTGTTGGACGTGGAGGCGGACATAAAAACGCTTGAAGAAACGCTGCATTTGGAGGGCTAAAACTATGAAATCAAAACATAAAGGGCTTATATTGCTTTTGCTTGTCATAGTTGCTTCTGGCGTATACGGCGTTTTTAAAAACAACCAAGCTCCCCATGTGCAGATAAAGGGATATATAGGTGGCGAAAAAATAGGCCTTATCGAAGACGAGCAGGTAAAGAAAATACTGAACAAAAAATACGCCATGGATTTTGACTACCAAAAGGCCGGCTCCTATGATATGATAAGGGCGAACCATACGGAGCAAGACTACCTGTGGCCGTCCAGCCAAACAGCTTTGGATTTATACGAAAAAACTTACGGCAAGCCTAAGCAA
Source organism: Eubacteriales bacterium (assembly GCA_030532025.1). Classification (GTDB taxonomy): domain Bacteria; phylum Bacillota; class Clostridia; order Christensenellales; family Aristaeellaceae; genus DTU024. The sequence continues at coordinate 37,834 of JAUNLY010000002.1, read as the reverse complement.
AACGAAATTATATTCAACACCCCCATAGTTATATATAGCCGTAAAGCGGTTGCGGACAGCCTTATAAATTCCGGCTATGTTAAGCAAGATAACGGCATATATTATATGGATATGGCAAAGTTTCTCCCCGTGCTTGAAAACAGCACCAAATGGCGTGATATAGGTGTCGATTTGTACGATACCGTTGTAGTGCACACGACAAACCCATCAAAGTCAAACTCCGGCAATATGTTTTCGGGGCTTTTGGCTAACATGTTGGCGGGCGGTAGCGTCGTAACCGAACAAAACATGCAATCTGTTATACCTAAGCTTAAAGCAATAACGAGTAGGCTTGGGTTTACGGAGAGCAGTTCCTCCGACCTTTTCAGCCAGTTTTTAAAGCTTGGCGTGGGCGCGCGCCCCTTGGTAGCGGGCTACGAAAGCCAGCTTATAGAGTTTGCAAACACCAACCCGCAAGACTATAATCAGATTAAAGACGACGTAGTTATGATTTATCCGGTGCCTACCGTGTGGTCAAGCCATGTGTTTATAGCGCTTACAGACAATGGTCGCCGTGTAATCCCCGCCATGATGGACGAGGAAATACAGCAAATAGCATGGGAAAAGCACGGCTTTAGGACGGGGGTAAATACCGCCCGTGCCAACACCGATAGCTTGCCGGTTTATGGTGTGGCACCCGTCATAAAGGACATTATCCAAATGCCCTCGTCAAATGTTATGCTAAATATAATAAACGCATTGGAGTAGTATGGAAGAAAACAAACGCGCATTTACCACGGAAGAACAGCAGCAGATAGAGGAAATAGCAAAGAGCCTTGACCTAAGCCGTGTGCAGACATCTGTGCAGTTTGGGGCGGGTGTGCAGAGAAGACTGTCAGACCTTTCGGATAGGCTCCTTCGTCGCATGGAGTCAAACACTTCACTTAACGAAAGTGCCAAGCTAATAGACGAACTTTTACACCTTATAGAAGAAATAAGCGCTTTTGAAGAACCAAAGGGCTTTTTTGCGGGGCTTTTTGGCGGTAGGGAGCGTTATCTGAAACGCTTTGAAGATGCCGACCTTGCTATAGATTCTTTAGCATCAGAGATGGACATAATGCGCTTAGGCCTTTTAAAAGATAATGTAATAATGGAAGAAATGTACAAGGAAAACTTGCTCCGCCTTAAAATGCTTGAAATATATATAGAAGCGGGCGAAAAGGCTCTTGCAGAAGCTCAGGCAAAATTAGCTGTAACGCAAAAAACAGGCAATATTATAGAAGACAGCCGCCTTTCAAATTTAGAGGCGGGTATACGCAGCTTTGAAAAACGCCTGCACGATTTAAAACTATCCCGCACAATAGCTTTGCAGACCGCTCCACAGATAGCGCTTTTGCAGGAAAACAACCGCCGTATAGGCGAAAGACTGCAGATGATTATATACCAAACCGTACCGCTTTGGCGTAACCAAGTGGCGCTTGCGGCGGGGCTTGACAAGCAGAATGCCGTTCTAAACCGTACTCGCCTTGCGGGGCAAAAATCCATAGAGGAAACAAAAAAGCTCTCGCAGGATATTAAACAGGCGGCACAACGCCTTTCTGACATAAAAAAACAAGGCGGCGCAGAAGCACAGGCCATAGAGCGTGCCAACGAGGAGCTAAAGCAAACCGTATTAAAGGCACAGGCAATACAGCAGGCGGGAGAACAGCAACGCTTGGACGCAGAAAAAGAACTCTCCAAACTCTCTATGCAAATATCCCAACTAAATGGCCCAATTAAAGACAGCACCCACAGGGAGTTGCTAAAGCCTTTGAAAGAAGATTAGTCTCAGCGCCGGTTTAGCACTTAATATCTTTAATTAATATAAATATAAAGCGATATTGCTGTAAAATAGAGTTTTTTATAAAAATTTAGGCACTGCTCAAGTGAACAGTGCCTTTAGTTGTTTTTATTGTTTTTTACACTGTTCCAAACCGTTAATGCAAAGAGTTACGCCAGATTTTTTTGTAGTGCTGAACGAAGAATGCGCAACAAAAATGGGAAAAGACAAGTTTATCAAAGCATTAAGGTTTGGGGGTGGTATTATTCCCTCTCAAACACAACTTCGCCGTTAAGCACGCACAGCTCTACATATGCGTCTATGTTGCGTATGGGGTTTTTGCTCCATATAACAAGGTCTGCGTCCTTGCCTTTTTCAAGGCTGCCGACACGGTCTGCTATACCGCATATTTCTGCTGGGTTTATGGTGATGGACTTTAAAGCCTCGTACTCGTCCATACCGGCCTTAACCGCCATGCCGGCGCATACAGGTAGAAGCGGTTCCGGTATTACCGAGTGGTCTGTAATTATAGCTACCTTTACGCCTGCGTTTGAAAGCGCTGCTGCGGTTTCGTAGCTGCGGTTGCGAAGCTCGTATTTTGAAGCGTTGCTCATGTTGGGGCCGACAAATGCGGGGTAGCCTTCCTTGCCTAAAATATCTGCAATTAAGTGGCCTTCCGTGCAGTGGTCCAATGTTAAATTAACATCAAACTCTTTAGCAAGGCGTATTGAAGTAAATATATCGTCCGTGCGGTGGGCGTGTGCCTTTAAAGGTATTTCTTTTTTCAAAACAGGTATCATGGCTTCAAGCTTCATATCGTATGGGGGTTGCTTGTCAGAATCAGCTGTGGATTTTTTATTAAGGTATTCTTTTGTTTTGTATAGCAATTCGCGAAGCTTTGCCATATTGCCCATGCGTGTCATGGGGCCACGGTCCTTATATACGCGCTTAACGTTTTCGCCGAAGGCTATCTTCATGGCGCAGGGGTCTTTTACTATCATATCTTCTACACGGCGGCCGTAAGTTTTAATGGCTGCAAAAGTGCCGCCAACGGAGTTTGCGGAACCGGGGCCTGTTACAACTGTCGTAACACCGCCTTGGTATGCCTGCTTAAGCCCTTCGTCAAAGGGATATATGCCGTCTATTGCACGCAAATGGGGGGTTGTGGGGTCTGTAACTTCGTTATAATCTCTGCCTTCAAAGCCTATGCCTTCTTCGCCTATGCCTATATGGCTGTGGCCGTCTATAAGGCCGGGCGTTACCGGCAGACCCTTTGCGTCTATAACACGGGCGTTTTCGGGTATTTGTATATCCTTACCCACGGCTGAAATTTTGCCGTCCTCAATAAGTACGGTGCCGTTTTCGATTATATCGCCCGCCATAGTGTAGATTTTACCGTTTGTGATTGCTAACATAATTCCTCCTGTCAGCGCATAAGCCTTTTTATTATGCGCATTTTATTTTTTGTATTGGGCACATAGCGCACAGGTATGTCAAAGCGGGTGGAACTTACCACCACGCCTTTGCGGTGCGTAAATGTGTCAAAACCGTATTTGCCATGATACAGCCCCATGCCGCTTTGCCCTACACCGCCGAAGCCTATTTTGTGGGTGCCTACGTGCATGAGCGTATCGTTTATGCAGCCGCCGCCAAAACGCACACGCTGCATATAATATTGTACAACATTTTTGTCCTCCGCGAAAACATAAAGCGCCAAGGGCTCAGGGTGTGCATTTATTATTTTAAGCGTATCCTGATAGCTGCTAAAGGGTATTATAGGCACTATGGGGCCGAAGTTTTCTTCCTGCATACATTTATCGGCAAGCGTTGCAGGGTAAATTATGGTAGGCTCTATTTTAAGATTTTCCCTGTTAAATTTCCCGCCGTATATTGTTTTTTCTTTGTCTATGCGGCCTAAAACTTGGTTAAAATCCTTTTCGGTTATTATTTTAGGGTAATAGGGGCAGTTTATGGGGTCTTTTGTATATATTTCCTCCGTGCGTTCTATAAAGGTCTTTATAAAATCCTGTACTATATCTTCATGTACCAAAAAATAATCCGGTGCGACGCATACTTGGCCTGCGTTTGTAAGCTTGCCAAAAACGGTTCTTTTTGCCGTTATTTCTAAATTGCAGCTCTTATCAACTATACAGGGGCTTTTACCGCCAAGCTCAAGCGTTATAGGGCATAAATGTTCGGATGCTTTTTTCATAATCTCCCGCCCAAAGCTTTTTGATCCGGTAAAAAATATATAGTCGTATTTAAAATCAAGCAAATTTGCGTTTTGCTCCCGTCCGCCCTCCACCGTGTATACATAGTTTTCGGGGAAACTGCTATCGAGCAGCTTTTTTATTATAGCCTTGGTTGCAGGTGCCTTAGCGCTTGGCTTTATAATACAGGTGTTGCCTGCAGCTATGGCGTCTATCAGAGGTGTAATGCTTAATAGGAATGGAAAATTCCACGGTGCTATTATAAGCACAGTACCATAGGGGTCGCAGTATTCCATAAGGTGCGAAGGCATGTGCGAAAGGGGCGACATGCGGCGCTTTGGCTTTGATAGCTTATTTATATTTTTAAGCATGTAACTAATTTCGGATAATGTAATGCCGATTTCCATAGTCATGCTTTCGAGCGCATCTTTGTTAAGGTCTTCATAGAGCGCTTTGCGTATGTCGCTTTCGTTTTTTACTATATTGTCATAAAGCTTTTTTAAGGCCGCTATGCGTATTGCGGGGTTTCTTGTCGCACCGGTTTCAAAAAATTCATTCTGAGATTTTATAATTTCTTGTAGTTCCATTTATTTCTCCTTTTAAAGCGGATAGCTTATAGAAAGCACTCCTTTGCGGTTTGAGTTAAGCGGAGTTTCTTTTAAAAACTTTATTGAAGAATCAAAGTCTTTGCGTTCAAAAAGTTCGCTTATGCCAAGGCGTCTTGCGTCCTGTGCAAATAAATCTATGCGTTTTTCTCTATCGGGATTACTTAGGTTTTCGCGCGCTAAAAGCACATAGCGTATGCTTAAGTGTTCCCTTTGAAGCCTTTCTAAATAGGGGTTTTCCGTTTCTTTTCTAAAGGCGGATTTAAGAAGCTCGTCAGCTTTAAAAAGCAGTTCGTTGCTTAAATATGGGGCAGCAGGGCTGTCGTAAATGCCGGCGTGGTGTTCACCCGCATCTAAAAACAGCTTTGCGTATTCTTCCATCGTGGCGCCTGCTTTACCATAATAGCTTTCACAAAATTCATGTATAAGCGTTTCAACGTTTTCGTCTGCATTCCACAACAGTTTTGCTAAAATATATATCTTAAGCTGCGCTAAGGCGCTTGCGTGTCCAAAAGCAAAATTGCCTTGTGCGAACACGCCCTTTACATTAAATTGCTTGTAGGTTTTAATGTTTTTCTGTAATACATTAATATTTGGGAAAGGTTGCAGATAATTTGCATAATTGGTTGTGTAGTCCCATATAAAAAGGTTTTCTGCTATTTTAGCCCAGCCTTTAAGGTCCTTCAAGAACAAATTTTCGTCCTGTTTTTCTCCACGGAAAGAAGCGGCGTTGCCCTGTTGCACGTCTATTGCGCTTATATGCGCCCCGCACTCTTCTATAGGGTGGGAAAAACAGTTCTCTATACCACACAGGCGTATTATTACATTGTGGCGGGGTTTAAGATATTTAGGCGGTTTACGGCAATACAGGTACGCAAAGGTGTGTATAAATATATTTGGGTATGTTTTTTCTACTTCCTCTGCAACTTTATTTACAAAATGTATAACGGTACCCGCACCGCTTTCCTCGTGAGAATCTATTTTATGGCAATTTTCACAGGTGCAGTTATTATACCAGTCGTTCATTGAAACGGAAAATATTTTGTAATCGGGATTTTCCTTTTTCCATTTTAGTACACCGTCAATAACAATTTGCAGCACATCAGGGTTGGTCAAACAAAGCTGAGTTTTATTTTTTGTGCGCTTGCCGTCTATTTCGGAAAAATATTCGGGGTGTTCATCAAAATAGCGTTCAACAGGCACCAAGTCGTTAAAACTGTGGCTGAAGTTATAGTACATGAGCTTACCGCCCATTTTTTCTTCTATGGAAGACCTTGCGGAGTTGAGTTTAAGCTTTACTGCAAAGCTTCCGTCCATGGCTTCGCGCCAAAACAGCTCCCGCGCAATAAACGAAGGCCTTTCAATGTGTTCGCCAGGTTGCAGTTTGATTAATTTATCGGGTGTTTTTTCGCAGTCCGGCGCAAAAAAGCGGTAGCCCCACATTTCCAAAAGAGAATATACTCCGTACACAAAGCCCGAAACACTGCCGGAACATATTTTGATGGAATCGGTATCTACCTTAATTTTAAAGGAATCTTTAGGTGTATCTGTATCTTCTTCAAGAGAAACGCAACAGATACCCTCTCCCGCAAAGTCCACAATATCGACGTCGTTTGTTTTTTTTAGGTAGGAAACAAGTTGTTCAAAAGCATAAGGGCTTTTTTCTCTGCCCTTAATACAAAAAGTACTGTAATATTCCATAACTCCTCCCTATTTAATCCGCTGACACAATTTTAACAAATCCCCGCTCCACTTTCAAGCGGGGAGGGGGTATATACATTGGTAGATAAAGACATATAATAAAACGAGATAAACTTTTTATAACGAGCTGTTCCGCGGTTTTGGTTGCTTTTCAACGCAACATGTTGTATAAACATATAAGTATCAACGAGTTACATTGTCGGGGGAAATTTATCACTAACACACCACACAAATAAGGTATGCTAAACACAGCCTTGTGCTATATAACTTAACAATTAAGCGGGCGCTTCGCCTGACTAACAATAATGGAGGTATCTTTTTATGGAAATGGTTAAACTTGGTAACTCTAACCTTATGGTTAGCAGAATGACACTGGGTTGCTGGTCCTTTGGGGGCGGCAGCAACAGCTATTGGGGCAAACAGGAAGCCAAAGAGAGCGAAGCGCTCCTGCACGCGGCCGTTGATATGGGCGTTAATTATTATGACACGGCATTTGTCTATAACGACGGCGAATCGGAAAAAGCGCTGGGTGATATTATTAGCCACGGCCTGCGCGAAAAAATGATCATCTGCAACAAAATACCGCAGCTATCCTATGATGAGCTTCCTAAATACGAGCAAATGGTACACGACAGCCTATCCCGCTTAAAGACGGATTATTTAGACGTTTTGTTGATGCACTGGCCCTGTAACGATAAAGACTTACTGCGCGCCAACCTTGAGCAGCTGCAAAAAGTTAAGGACAAAGGCCTTGTGCGCGAAATCGGTGTAAGCAATTTTGGCGTAGGTCAGATGATTATAGTTAACGAAATGGGCATAGATATTTGCGTTAACGAGCTGGCTTACAACGTAATACATCGTGGCGCCGAACTCGCTATCTTCCCTTATACCGAAAAAAATAATATAAGCGTAATGGCGTATATGCCTTTAATGCAAGGCATACTTGCCGGCAAATATGATTCCACAGACGAAATTCCGCCAACTCGCCGCCGTACAATACACTTTGACAGCCGTAAGAACGACCTGATCCGCCATGGCGGCCAAGGTATGGAACCGGAAGTACAGCAATTTATAACGGACTTAAAAGCGCTCTCTAAAGAAACCGGTATCAGCTGTAGCGAGTTGTGCATCAGCTGGGTGCTTTCCAATAAAGCTGTTAGCACAATACTCGTCGGTATCCGCAATATAGAACAGCTTAAAGCCAATGTAAAAGCTATGGAGATAAAGTTACCTGAGGATATCATCGCTCGCCTTAACGACTTAAGCGCTCCTATTGCAGAGCTATGTGGCCCGAACTGCGATTTTTGGCAGTGGAATAGCCGTGTTTGGTGATTTTTATTCGTTTAGTAATAGAATAAGTCATTAAATTTCTGCGGCGTTAAGTGTATATGGCTTTATAAGCTATGTTATTTATGCTATTTACAAAAAAATAAAACATTTAACGAAGATGACATAGTCGCCAATTAGGTAATTTTTTGTGATTTCGTGCTGTATTTTGTTTTCTTTTTGTACTCTACAATATGCAAACTGTAAACCAAAAGAGAAAGCACATGAATTAAATAATAACAATGTTAGCAATTAAAAAAGGGGGAACGCAAAGTTTCCCTTTTTTATTTCAATAATCTAAGGGACGAGAGCTGTTTTTATCTTAGCTATAATTATCCATACACAACCTATTTTTTGTGCTTTTGCGATTATAAACCGCACAAAATAAGCTGTGTATTTTAATTTAATATATTTAATTCCACTGAACTTGTAATATCTCTTAAGCTAAAAATTAAACTTAACACTAAAAAATATAATGATAAATTAAGCCTTAAAGCTAACTTGTTTTTATATTTATACATCTCTGTGCTAGGTCAGCTTATTTCCTCTAACTATCCTTTGTTTATCTTTGAAAAACATAAAAATCCCTATTTTATCTTCAATAATGTTTTTAATTGGTATATAAATTGACAATCCCCAACTGATGCCTTATACTCGCCCAAATTTAATGACCGAGTTATATATGCTTTAGCAATAAAGCGTACAATATAACATTAAAAATAGTAGGATTGCTTAAGGCAATGCTGAACAAACGAGGTGATACGATGGAGAAAATTTTTTTATCAGATGTAACTGTAAAAAGCGCAGGTTTACTAAAAGTAAATCAGGCCTTTTGCGGGGAACTGGCGGTGAGAAAATTTGCCCTAAGTTACCGTTTAATGGTGCGGTATCGCCTTATACCAATTTTGCTTTGATAGCCGGTCCTTTTTGAGCTTGCTTTGCTTAACTTATATTAAGGAAACCCCGCACAATTCAGCGGCGTCGCTGGCGACGAATTTTCCGCCATCTGCTGCCTGTAAAAAGCTTGATTTACAGCAGGTAAACCTGCGCTTTTTACAGTTGCATCTGACGAAAACTTCGTGAGCCATCGAACCACCTCATTTGTGCGGTGTATCCTTAATTTCACCTTTAATGCTTTGGTAAACAGCCTTTTACTGTTTTGCTTGCCTAATTAGGTCAACTAAGTTTTTGGGTACGCTTCGCTAATTCGGTTTAGCAAAAAAACGGAGTTTAGCTGTGAATTAAGGTTTTTAATTAGTATTAGTTTTAATTTTATACAAATTAAAATGGCAATGCGCTTAAAACAAAGAAAAATTTTAGCTTATAGCAAGGAACGTACACGGCTATATCAATAAAACAAAAGGACAGTTTGAATTATTATTAAATTAAGATATAAAATATAAATAAAATGTAGGAGACAAAAATGCAAATAAATAATAAGAGAGTAATTGGCTTTGTCGGCGGATTATCCGTTGCCATTGCGATATGGTTTATTCCCTTAAAAGGTTTAGATCCCATAGGTCGGCATTGTCTATCGCTGACGCTATGTGCGGTTATTATGTGGGCTATGGAGGTAGCAAATGCTGGTTTTATAGGCTGCGGTCTTATTGTAGGGTATATGCTGCTGCTTGACCCGCAGATTATTACGCCAAGCCTTGTTTTTAAACTATGGTCTATGCCCATGCAGTACCTTATTATTGGAGGTTTTCTCATCGCCGCGGCGGTTAAAAATTCGGGCGTTGCTAATCGTTTTGCTTTGCTCTTCCTTGGGCGGTTTGTAAAAACTTATAAGCAAGCGATAATTGCCTGTTACCTGCTTAGCTACGCGCTGAGCTTGATTATTCCCCAGTCTTTCCCTCGTGCTTTTTTGATTATGAGCGCTATGAGTTGCGTAATAAACAAGTCCGGTATGGACAAAAAAGTCGCCGCAAACATAGGTTTTGCCGTGTTTGCTTCTCAAATTGGTTCCATTATGTTTTTAATGACAAGCGAAAGCATGTTAAATTTTGCTTTGTTGGAACAAATACCTGTGGAGTTTCGCCCCTCTTGGGGAGAATGGGCCTACGGCTTAGGGATACCGTCTTTATTGTTGGGAGTTATGATGTGCTTTGTGCAACTCAAGCTATTTCCCAGCCCAAAAACATTTAATTTCTCTAAAGAAACAGCTCAAGAAGAATTAAAAGCCTTGGGTGCATTGTCTTCCCAAGAGATTAAAACAATATTCTGGTTGGCTGTGGCGGTGGCTTTATGGATGACAGATAGACTTCACGGCGTGGACCTTGGCTGGGTTACCATAGGAGTAGCAGTTTTGATGAGTATGCCCTTAATAGGCGATGTTATAACTAAAGACGACTGGGCGGAGATTAACATAGGTACGCTAATGTTTCTCACCGCCTGTATAGCCATTGCTAACGTAGGTGGAGTTACGGGCATGAACACATATCTTGCTAATTTTATACTGCCTTCCGAATTAGATGTTGGCCCCGTTGTTTTTGCGTTGGTGGCTGCCGGTGTTACTATGCTTATGCACTTAGCTGTGGGTAGCATTATGGCTACAATTGCGCTGGTAACCCCCGCACTTATTATTATGGCGGAGCCTGCGGGGTTAAGCCCCATGGTGGTTGCCTTTATCGTGTATATAATTGCAGCAACCCAATATATTTTTCCCTATCAAAACCTAAATGTCACCATAGGTCTTGGAGATAGAGCCGGAGGGTATACAACCGGTGACATTATCCGCTTTGGCATAGCCTGCACAATCCCTGTTTTAATTTGCGTAGTTTTCTGTATTGCATGGTGGAAAATAATCGGCTGGATATAATGGTTTACAACATACAAGCTAATAGCTTTCACAAAAAAGGAGCTGTCGCGCTTTTTTGTTTTGCGACAGCTCCCTAATTAAATTATGGTTTTAATATATCTCTATATTACTTGCCCATTATTTCTGCATAGGCTGTGGAGCCTTGCTCTATAACATCTTGCAAGCCCATGGCTTTAAGTTCGTTGTATTTCTGTTGGAATTCTTCAACGCTTATCTGGCCTGCTATGCACTGGTCGCGAAGTACGCAAACGCCGGCAGCACCCGTTATGAGTTCGCCCCTGAATTCCTTGTAAGCTTCGGTTTCAAGGGTTTGTGGCATAGCATAGAAGTAATCGTTGTTTACAACGGCCAAGCCATTGTAGAAAGACTGAGAAGCGTCATCGAGTTCGTCGATTGTAAGGCCCTTAAACAAGCACTGTGTGAAAGCATCTGTAAACCATTTGCCGCCGAAAGGCTCATATTCCATACCGGTTGCACGGTAATCGACAAAGCCGTTTGCTACGATTTCGGGCTTCAGTACATATTTGCCGTCAACCATGTCGTAGGTTTTGCCTTCTATACCGTAGTTGTAGAGAATAAGACCTTCTTCGCCGAAGTTCCAGTTGAATACTCTAAGAATGTCTTCAACGATGCCTTTTTCTTGAGCTGCGGAGGTTATGCACCATACGTTTGTAACAGCGTTACGCTCTTGTGTTATCTGATCGCCGTGCGGTCCTACTATAGGAGCTACGCATTCCCAAAGAGCGTCTTTTGCACCCGAATCGCGGTTTGTGCCCGTTGAAATTCTTGCACGCTCAGCCCAAGTCATGGCTGTGCCTACAAGGCCTGAATCCATGGCTGTGAAAAGTTCTGCCTGTTTGCGCATGGTGAATTCTTGGTCTATAAGGCCTTCTTTGTACATATCCTGTACGGTCTGAAGGAATTCCATGTAACGGGGGTGTTCGTAAACCATGGTGTAAGTGCCATCGTCCAAAACGCAGAACTGCGTGTCTGATGATGTTCTTATGCCAAAAGCGTTCATAAGGCTTGACATGCAGCGTTCGCCGCTTGCGCCCATTTCGAGTGCCAACGGTATTTCGTCTGTCGCATCGCCGTTTTCGTTAAGGTCGTTATCGCGAATGCCGCGCCAGAGCGCCATCCATTCGTCCCAGTTGGTGGGAACTTCCATGTTAAGCTTATCAAGCCAGTCTTTGCGCAGCATTACACTGTGCGCACCGGGGACGTCTACAATGGTGGGGATTGTATAAATATGACCGTCCGCTTGGCGCCAGTATGCCATTCTGTCTTCGCCAACTGCTTCTACGATATTGGGTATAAGATCCAGATATTCGTCAAGCTGTACGATGGCGCCTTCTTCAGCAAGGTTTAAAACGCCATAGGTTCCTGCACCTATTATGTCCGGCAATTTTCCGGAAGCCAGCGTTGTCGCAACATGGGTGTCATAGCCGTCTGTGCTGCGCCAGTCTATCATAAATTTGGCATTTGTTTTTTGCTCTATTGCAGGGAAATAGTAGCAGCCATCGTACTCGGTGGGGTAGTTGTTAAAGTGTATACCCATACCGGTAATTTCGAGCGGCTTTTCAAGATAGAGCAATTTGGAAGGTTCAAGCTTTACGCCTTCTAAAATGGACTTGGGATCCGGAGCCTTTGTTTCTTCTGCAAAAGCAAGAGAAAGGCTTAGCAGCATACCGACTGCGAGCAACAGGGACAACAGTTTCTTCATGTTTTCCTCCTTAATTTTTAGGCTATACCACACAAATCGGCTCGTGCGACGGTAGATGAATTTTTTGCTAAATGCGACCGCAAAAGCAGATGGTTACTTAAGCTAAACCTAAATGTAAACCAAGCTTTTTGCAGGCAACAGCAGGCAGAAAATTCATCTCCAGCGGCACCGCTTAAATGTGCGGTGTTGCCTTTATGTTAATACGGCTGTCTACCGTATTAATACCAAATTAAAGTATTAAGGGTGAAATTAGTATAAAATCAACCTTTTACGGCTCCGAGTGTTATGCCGGATATAAAATAACGTTGCAAAAATGGGTATAGTATAACCATAGGAACCATGGAAACCACAAGCACGGCATTGCGTGTCTGCTGACCCAATGCCGCAGCGCCGGCAGTATCCCCGCTGTTTCCCAAGGATATTGAATATGTAGAGCTTTCTGCGTTTAATACCATTTCTTTAAGTATCAACTGAAGCGTAAACTTATCTTTAACGCCTATAAAAAGAAGCGGGTTTAAAAAGTCGTTCCAATGCCCTACTATAATCCATAAGGCTACCGTTGCAAGCACCGGTTTTGAAAGTGGCATTATAAGCTGAAAAAGTATGCGGAAATCGTTTGCGCCGTCTATATTGGCGGATTCCACTATGGATTTAGGCAGTGATTCAAAATAGCTGCGCACTATTACTACGTAATAGGCTGTCAATAGGCTGTTTAGTATAAGCGACCACAGCGAGTTTTGCAGGCCTAATTTTGATATGGTTAAAAACGTAGGTATTATGCCCCCGTTAAACCACATGGTAACTAATATAAGTATGTTATAAAGCTTTTTGCCGTAGAAATTGCCAAAAGCAAGCGGGTATGCAGCGATGCATAATGCAACTATTCCAAGCGCACAGCCAAGCCCCGCAACTATTATGGAGTTTTTTGCGGAGTTCCACAGGCTTGTGTTTGTAAATATGTTTTGGTAAGCCGTCCCGTTAAACCCTATGGGGTATACGGTTATATCGCCCCTCAAAACGGCGTATTCGTCGCTTAAGGATATGGAAATCATATTAAATATTGGGAACATAAAAAACATTATAAGCATAAGCATGAGTATTACGTTGAATGCATCAAATATTTTTTCGCCCCTTGAACGAGCTATTAAATTGTTTTTATTAAATTCCCGTGTTTTAACTGCCATTTTATCTCCTTTACATCAAAGAAATTTCTGAAGTACGTTTGCTTATCTGGTTTGCAATCAAAACAAGGAATAAGCTTATAACGGAGTTAAACAACCCTACTGCTGTTGCGTAGCCGTAATTGCGACTTTCCATACCTGTTTTGTACGAAAAGGTCGGTAGCATTTCGGAAGCGGGAAGGTTTAAGTTGTTTTGCAGAAGATATACTTTTTCAAAATTTACATTAAGCATCTGACCCATGCGCATAATTAATATAATTATAAATGTGGGCAGAAGGCCGGGCAATGTAACATGCAAAACCTGTTTGAAGCGGTTAGCGCCGTCTATTTTAGCGGCTTCATAAAGCCCTTGGTCTATGCTCGCTAAAGCCGATACGTATATTACAGCGTCCCAGCCTATGGACTGCCATGCGCCGGAAATTACGTTTATAGGCACAAAATAATTTGGATCTGCAAGGTAGTTTTTTGGTACGCCGCCCGATGCACTTATTATTTTGCCGATTATACCAAGGCTTGGAGAAGTGATGGTAGTTATCATGGATACCATTACAACCGTTGATACAAAGTGGGGCAGGTATGATATTGTCTGTACGGTTTTTTTGTACCTTACGCTTCGCAATTCGTTAAGGAATATTGCAAAAATCATGGGTAAAGGGAACAGAAACACCATGGCGCTTAAATTAAGACGCAAGGTATTGCCTATATAACGCATCAAATTAGGGTTTGAAAACAGCCTTTTAAACCACTTTAATCCAACGTATTTACTGCCGTCAAAGCCTTTTAAAAGCTTGTAGTCATAAAATGAGGTTTTTAAAAACCACATAGGCATATATTTAAACAAAGCTAAATAAATGAGTATAGGCAAAACCATCATATAAATATAGCGGTTGCGCCAAATGTTGTTCCTTATTTTCGCCCATTTAGTGGGCGTACCTCTTTGCAAATAGGGCTCCTTTCCAAATATACCTAACAGGCATCTGCAATTTTATTAATCTTATGCGATTATAGCGACAGTTTTCTCTCTTGTCAATGCAAATAAGAGCTTTAGACGGAAGAAATACAACAAATCTCAGGCGGAAGTTTTTATATTTACTGCCTGAAAAAGTTAGATTTACCATTGATAAACCTTTATTTATTAGGATTGAAACTGGCAGAAATTTCATAAACCATAATATCAATAAATAAAAATATGAAAAAATTATCCAAGTAAAAATCTATTTAGCCTAAACTTCATTTTTGAGGGTATCCTTAACCTATATATAAGCGGTTTATTTTGAAATTTATATTATAAATGTAAAAACAGGTTCATATCTTGACAATGTAAATTTTGGTGGATATAATAGCCGAGCAGCTCAAAAGGAGGTTATTAAATGGCTGATACTAAAAAATTGGATTCTAAATTGTTTGATTTAAGCGATATAGATGAAACGCAATACCCCTTCTTGGTGGAAGGTGTTCACGAGCCGGACTCGCTTGCAAGGGCAAGCGGTGTATGGATTGCATCTGCTGGCAATGCCATGCTCCCCGTAGGCGAATACAAATTAAAGCCACAGGAAGACTGGATATGGTTTACCGTGCAAAACGGCGAGATGGTTTTAGAAAACGATAATCTGGAGTTTCCCATAACAGACAGGGAGGGCGCTATAATACCGCCCTATGTAAACGGTACCAAATTATGCGTAATTAAAGAGGTGCGTGTGCTGTGGATAGCCGTGCGCGGCCCTCTGGTAGAACAATACATGCAAAATATGGGGGCCGTAAGCCGCAAACCCTTAAAGCAGGGCGTTTTGCCCGCACAGCTCAAGCTTGCAAGAAATGTAGTTCAGGCAGCGGTAAGGGCGCAGGCTGCGGAGCAGACGGGCGCTTCAGCGCAGTTACAACAGCTTTTGTGGGCTATGCTTGCATCTCACAGCGGTCAGCCCGTTGCGATGAACGCCGTTCTTTCGCACGAGATAGCCAAAGTGCTTGACGAAATGCATAAACACAAGTATAAAGAAAGCTATTCCTTAAACGATATGGCGGATATAAGCCGTATGCCCGTGGAAACATTCCGCAAACGCTTCGTGTCGGAGGTTGGTATGCCACCGCAGAGCTACCAGCTCCACTGCAAAATGGAGCGTGCAAAAATGCTCCTTAAGGACGGTATTTCCGTTCGCCAGACGGGTGTGGAAGTAGGTATGAAAGACCCATACCATTTCTCCAAAACATTCAAAAACATTGTAGGCGTAAGCCCTTCAAAGTATTGCAAAGCCACACGTGAATAAAACATCTAATCTAAATGCGCTGCAGCTTGCATACATAGGGGACGCTGTGTACGATCTGCTCGTGCGGGAGTTTGTGCTAAATTCCAACAAACGCCTAAACGACCTGCATAGGGCGGAAACGGGGCTTGTATGCGCGCCTTCACAGGCTAAAATATATTCAAGGCTTTTTGAAAGTTTAACGGAAGAAGAAAAACAAATTGCAAAACGGGGGCGCAACGCACAGCCTAAGCACCGTGCGCCTAAGGCCGCAAGCAGCGAAGAATATGCAAGCTCCACAGCGCTTGAGGCTGTGTTTGGGTTTCTTTATTTAAACGGCAATATAGAGAGAATCCAAGAGTTATTTTCTCTTTGCATAAATCAAAACGAGGAGGCTTAATATGCCGGCGGTTAAACCACAGGTACATTTATTGTCAATAAGCCCACAGGGGGAAGCTATTGCGGCTATGGCTGCAAGGATTTGCTACTCTCCAAGTGGCTTTGAAGAGTTAAAGCAGAAGGTAGAAAGGGAGCCGCAGGACGAATTCCTAAAGGGTGTAATAAATACGGGTCACCTTTCTGTAATAGAGCATATAAACTTTACATTTGGCGTGGAAGGTGTAAGCCGTGTTCTGTTAGCACAGCTTACGCGCCACCGTATAGCGTCATACAGCGTGCAGAGCCAGCGCTATGTTTCAAAAGCCAAAGGGTTAAACTATATTCTGCCCCCAAAAATTGCAGCCCTTGGGGAAGACGCTATAAAGGAATACGAAAGACAGATGCAGACCATGCATTCTTGGTATAAAGAATGGCAAGAAAAACTTGAAAAAGGCGAGGGCGGTAACGAAGACGCACGCTTTGTGCTCCCAAATGCTGCGGAAACAAAGCTTGTCGTTACAATGAACGCAAGAGAGCTTTTGCATTTCTTTACACTGCGCTGTTGCAATAGAGCTCAATGGGAGATACATTTCATGGCGGACGAAATGCTTAAAATTTGCAAGGAAAAAATGCCCGCCGTGTTTGCAAAGGCGGGCCCGGCCTGTCTAAGGGGTGCTTGCCCCGAAGGCAAAAGGACATGCGGCAAAATACAGGAAGTCCGCAAAAAATACTTAAAAGAGGATTAAATTATGGCATTTAATAAAAAAGGCCCCGCCAGCAAGGGGCAAAAAGGCGGTTTTTATAACCGCGATAAACGCAACGGCCAAAACAATCGTAACGAACAGAGGCGCTATGCCGACAAAAACCATTTTGATGCAAACGACCCATACAGCATGATGCCGCCTTCAAGACCGCCAAGGAAGCGCAAAGGCTTTGGCGGTGGCAATATGGAGGGTGTTGTAAGCACCAACCATAAATTCGGCAAGAAAAACACAAAGGGTGGCTTTTATGGCAAAAGCTACGGCGATGAATATACCGCAAACGGCGGGGAACGCAAAGAGTTTTTCGGCAAAAAAGCAGACAGGAAAAACCCAAAAGGCAAGCCCTTTAAAAAATCCGGACAGGAAAAAGAATTTGCCAATAAAAAAGCTTCATACGATAAAAAGCCCTTTAACAGGCATGAGGAAAAACCCCAATACAAAAAGCCGTTTGAAGAAAATATTGATAAGGATTTTGAAAACAACACACAGCTTAACGACGGCGAACTCATAGCCGGAAGAAACCCCGTAAAAGAAGCCATAAAGGCCGGTCGAGACCTTGAAAAGCTTATGGTGCAAAAGGGGGAGATGTCAGGCTCCGCCAATCAGATTTTGGCGCTTGCAAGGGAAGCCGGCGTGCGTGTGCAGACAGTCGATAAAATACATCTGGATAAGCTTGCCAAAAACCATCAAGGCATGGTGGCTTTCGCTTCCGCCTACGAATACGCAGAAGTGGAAGATATTTTAAATAAAGCTAAAGAAAAGAACGAAAAGCCATTCATAGTAATGCTCGACCAAATCACAGACCCCCATAACTTGGGTGCCATAATGCGCTCGGCGGTATGTACCGGTGCACATGGCGTAATTATCCCCCGTCATAGGGCCGTAGGTCTTACAAATGCAGCTGTAAAGGCTGCCGCCGGTGCTGTGGAATACATACCAGTAGCAAGGGTAACAAACCTTGCACAGACTATAAAAGAACTTAAAAAGCAAGGTCTTTGGGTGTATGGTATGGACATGGGCGGAAAACCCTATGCCGAAACGGATTTCACATCGGGCGTTGTAATAGTAATAGGTAGCGAGGGTTCCGGCATTTCCAAAAATGTACGCGAAGCCTGCGACGAAGTGCTATCTATACCCATGACGGGCGAAATAGGCTCCTTTAATGCTTCTGTTGCCGCAGGAATAATAATGCACCGTGTATTTATCACAAGGTGATATGGTGGAAGAAAACAACGATGTTTTAAAAAAATTAAGCGATGAGGAGCTCGTAACAATTGCCCAAAGCGGCAATGCCGATGCCATGCTTAATATATTAAACCGTTATAAAACACAGGTTCTTATTAAGGCAAGGGGCTATTTTATAGCCGGAGGCGATCAGGACGACCTTATGCAGGAGGGGCTTATAGGCCTTGTAAAGGCCGTTAGGGACTACCGCAAGGATCGCAACGCTTCGTTTTCTGTATTTGCGGATTTATGTATAAAACGCAATATGATTACCGCCATAAGAAAGGCGAGCCGCTTAAAGCATAAACCTTTAAACGACTATGTACCGCTCGACTCTCCCGTAAACGGCGATATGGAAGACGGGGAGCGTATGCTGTTAGACATCATACAGGACGACGGCCTAAGCCTTGAAGATGAGGTAATATCCAGAGAATGTATGCGCAGCATGGAAAAATACTACGAGGAAAACTTAAGCCCTCTCGAAAAAGAAGTGCTTAATTTATTCCTAAAAGGCAAAAGCTATCAGGAGATATCCCTGCTGCTCTCAAGAACCACCAAAGCCGTAGATAACGCCCTGCAACGCATACGCAAGAAGACAAGGCTATACCTTGATAGGGAACACTAAGTTCAGTTTTTAATGCTGTAATAAACTGTTTTTTCTAGGGATACACCGCACAATTTGGCTACACTTCTGGGGATTTTCCGCCAGTGTATTACCTTATTTGTGCGTTGTATCCCTTTTTTGCTACATTAAATTAATGTAGTATAATCTTTCATAGAAAACGACAAAATTCTGCACAACTTTTTATCGTAACATTTTTAATTAGTATAAACAGCATTAATGCAATCTATATGTGGTCATTAAAACTAAAATATGTTATCATACCTGCATATTAATCTAAGCAAAGGAAAGAGTATGGAAATATTTGTATGTATCAAACAGGTTCCTGCCACAAATAAGGTGGAGGTGGATCCCGTTACGGGCGTTATGAAGCGTGAGGGCGCTGCGGCGAAGATGAACCCTTACGATCTATATGCCCTTGAAACCGCCCTGCGTATAAAAGAAAAAACCGGAGCTACGGTTACGGTTGGTACCATGGGGCCAAACCAAGCGCAGGCCGTAATAAAAGAAGCTTATATGATGGGTGCGGACCATGGCTATGTGTTTAGCGACAGGCGTTTAGGCGGGGCGGATGTGCTTGCGACAAGCTATACTTTATCACAGGCTATACGTTCCGTTGGGGATTTTGACCTTATACTCTGCGGCAAGCAGACCACCGACGGGGACACTGCACAGGTAGGCCCCGCAATAGCCGAGCACCTTGGAATACCGCATGCGGCTTGGGTAAGCCGTATAGAAATTAAAGAAAAAGGCGTCATAGCGGAACAACAGCTTCAAGATGCGGTGGAAACCGTGTATATGCCGTTCCCCTGCCTTGTAACGGTGGAAAAGGATATATTCACCCCCCGATTGCCGTCGCTCAAGTTAGCTAAAAACGTGGCGGACAAACCTATTGAAATTTTTGGCCTTGAGCGTTTTGTGGATAAGGACGAAAGCCATTACGGGCTTTCCGGCAGCCCTACACAGGTTGAAAGGGTTTTCCCGCCCAAGACGGACAAGGAGCATATTATTTTAACAGGCGATGGTCTTGCGGAAAAACTTTACGAAGACCTGCTCGATAAGAAATTCATAAGGGGGGATAGAATAAATGGCTAATATTGCGCTTCTGGAAAGGAAATGCACCTCTTGCGGGAAGTGTGCGGAAGTTTGCCCCTTTGGTGCAATTACAATGGTTGCTGGCAAGCCGGACATAAATTCTGCTTGCAAAATGTGCAATATATGCGTTAAAAACTGCCCCGAAAAAGCGCTTTACCGCTTGGAAACGCGCGCTAAAAGTGTGGATAAAAGCAAGTGGAATGACATACTCGTATTTGCGGAAACAAGCGAAGGCAAGCTTCACCCCGTTACAATGGAGCTTATAGGCAAAGCTCAAGAGCTTGCAAAAAAAGTAAATTATAATGTAAACGTAATCGTTATAGGGCATAATGTGAAAGCTGCAGCGGAAGAGCTTTTGCATTACGGCGTAAACGAGGTTGCCGTCTACGACGATGAAGCGCTCGGCTTTTTCCGCGCGGACGTGTTTGCAGACTGTGCGGAGGATTATATTAAATTTCGTAAGCCGTCAACCGTGCTAATAGGTGCTACATCCCTTGGCAGGAGCTTAGCGCCCCGCATATCAACCCGCTTTAGAACCGGCCTTACGGCGGACTGTACAGTGCTCGATATGAAACCAAACAGCGACTTGGTCCAGATACGTCCGGCCTTTGGGGGTAACATAATGGCTCAAATAGTTACCGAAAACACGCGCCCGCAGTTTGCGACCGTGCGCTATAAGATTATGGATTCCGCTAAGCGGGAAGATAAGGCTTCGGGTAACATTATAGAAAGAAAAATCCCCAAAGTTGTTATGGAATCCCCTGTTAAACACATAGAAACAAAACCCATACCCAAGGGGAGGACTATAGCCGATGCGGATATTCTTGTCGTAGGCGGCAGAGGTCTAAAAAAAGAAAGCGATTTAATATTGATACAGAATCTTGCAAAAGCCCTAAACGGCGACTGGGCTACTACAAGACCTTTGGTAGAAAAAGGCTGGGCAAGCGTTGACAGACAAGTCGGTATGAGCGGTCGCACGGTTAAGCCTAAGCTTATAATAGTGTGCGGTGTAAGCGGTGCTATACAGTTTACCGCCTGCATGGACAACAGCGAATATATAATAGCCATAAACACGGACGAAAAAGCGCAGATATTCGGTGTTGCGCACTTAGGGCTTGTGGGAGACTTGTATGACATAGTTCCCAAGCTCACAAATTATATTTTAGAAAAGGGAAAACTATGAGCAATTATAAAAAGGTAGACGACAAGGATATTCAATTTTTTAAGGCTTTACTGCCAAACCGGGTTTTCTACGGCGAAGCCATAAGCGCAGACTATGGACGTGACGAAATGTTGGAATACGGTCGCTTCATGCCGGAAGCTGTCCTGCAGGCGCAGAGCACGCAGGAGGTTTCCCAAATTATGCACTACTGCAACGAGCAAAACATACCCGTTACTCCAAGAGGCTCAGGCACCGGTCTTTGCGGCGGCTGTGTTGCTATACACGGTGGCGTGGTTTTAAGCCTCGAAAAAATGAACCGAGTTTTAGAAATAGATACAAGCAATATGACGGCAACGGTAGAGCCGGGGCTTCTCATAATAGACTTTCCCAAACACCTTGAAAACACAGGGCTTTTTTACCCGCCGGATCCTGGCGAAAAAACCGCGACCATAGGCGGAAACGCCATGACAAACGCAGGCGGTATGAAGGCCGTGCGTTTTGGCGTTACAAGGGATTATATATTAGGGCTGGAAATGGTGTTGCCGGACGGAGAAATAATCACCTTAGGCGGCAAAACGGTAAAAACCAGCAGCGGATACCCGCTTATGCAGCTTATGATAGGCAGCGAGGGCACATTGGGTGTGCTTACAAAACTCATTGTAAAGCTTATACCTTTACCTAAAGAAAACATAAGCCTGCTTATATCTTTTGATAATCTTGACGAATGTATAAACTCCGTTCCCGCGGTGCTTGCAAGCGGTTGCAACCCAACCGCAGTAGAATTCATGGAGCGGGAAGTAATAAAATCCGCCGAGAAATACTTAGGCAAGCAGTTTCCGGATTCCAATGCAGACGCCTATCTGTTGGTTCGCCTTGATGCGGAAAGCTCGGATTCTCTTTCTCTTATGGTGCAAATTTTAACCGATACCCTGCTTGATTTGGGCGCTAAGGACGTTCTAATGGCGGATACTGATGAGCGCAAGGAGAGCATTTGGGATCCAAGAGGCGCATTTTTGGAGGCGATAAACAACAGCACTCCCAAGATGGACGAGTGCGACGTTGTTGTTCCTCGTGATCGCATAGCGGAATTTGTGCGCACCAGCATAAAGATAGGCAAGGAAAACAACATACGCCTATGCTCCTTTGGCCATGCGGGAGACGGTAACCTGCATATATACGTCTGTAAGGACGATTTGAGCGACGAAGCGTGGAAACAAACCAACGCCCGCGTTATGGATGCCCTGTATAACGAAGCATACCGCTTAGGGGGAGAAGTTTCCGGCGAACACGGCATAGGCCACGCCAAACGCCGTTTCCTCCTTGAAAGCGTCGGCGAAAGGCAGATGGAGCTGATGCGCGGAATTAAAAAAGTGTTCGACAAAAACAACATATTAAACCCCGGAAAAGTGGTTATAGGCTAAAAAACACCACACAATTTGAAAATGGCGATGCAAAAAGGCTTGTAAGAATTTGCGTTAGTAAAGGAAATGTATAATTTGTGAGTATTGCTAAAAACTTATATGTGCCTATTTTGCGATATAACATTAAACCTACAAAGTAATATACACACAACACCCCGACAATTTGTCGGGGTGTTGCTTGTCTAAGGAGAAAACGAATAAAAAATAATTATACTTTATGTTAAACGGTTTATGAGTGAGATGATTTATAGACTAAACAGCTTACAACTGTAAGCGATCTATATCTAAAAAATTTTATAATCTAATAGGTTATAATAATACTAATACGGTTGACGTGGATATATACTAAACGCTTTCTTGTTTACCTTATAAACAGAGAGGCGTTTTTTTGCATTCTGCTTTGGAAGCTGAATATTTGGTCCTTGCAGTAACGGTGCATGGTGTAACGGTAGCCGTACTCTTTTTTGCCGTTTAGGCGGTA
This sequence comes from Eubacteriales bacterium, assembly GCA_030532025.1. GTDB lineage: Bacteria > Bacillota > Clostridia > Christensenellales > Aristaeellaceae > DTU024. Next base: position 15,085 of record JAUNLY010000002.1, on the reverse strand, counting down.
TATGCGGTAGCGTTTAAATTGGTATATGCTGCTGTCCTGAAGGAGTTGAAAATCCTGTGCTAAAAGCAGAGCTGTTATGCGGGCGATGTTTTCGTTTCGGCAGGGTTTGCCGTTTTGCTTAAAAGAGTAGTCTATAAGCAAGTGTGACGGGGCGACGCTCGAAACCTTAACCCCGCTGTTTTCTATAAACATTTCGTCTATTGCATATTTGGAAATGTTGTTCATCTGCTCTAAAAGTTGTGTATAAAGGCGGGAAGAACGTAGGTGTTTCATAAGCTTGGCGTCTCTTTTTTGCTTCGCTTTGCAATAACCGTGCATTACAAAGGAGCTAACTATACATAATAATACGACGAATAAAACCAAAAAATTCATACAATATCAACCCCACGAACAACTATATATAGAGTATTATAACATTTATAACCACAAGTAGCAAGTGTATATTTAGAATAAATTTAAATTTTTGCAATAATTTTTATCCGAAAAAATATTCTTGATATAAGTTACATATTTCGGGGAAATAAGACAATATTTGCTTAAACTATACGATAAATAATAGCAAATGCGGCGTAAATTAAAATATGTTCTAATAATTTCTGAAAAGCATATTATACATAGCGCTCACTTGCCTGTTTTTGTCTCTACGGTTATAATTAAGGGGATTTTAGGCGCGGGCGACAACCGGCTTGAAAGATTTTTGGCTTGTATCGCAAAGGGCTGTTAAGCTTTGATGAGCAATCTGCTTGAGCGGTCGAAGAGCTAAGACTATACTTCGCAAGTCGGTGGCGGTTCTGACGGGAAGTTTTCCGTAGGTGTATCACCCCGTTGCGTGGGGTATATCCATAAAGCGCGGACGAACTCTTGCAGGGCTTGCGGCATCACCCCGTTGCGGGGGGGTATATCCATAAAGCACGGGCGAACTCTTGCAGGGCTTGCGGTATCACCCCATTATGAGGTGTATCTCTAAAAACATCAGGCTTTTTAAAAGCTTTGAGCCTTCCGCGGGCAATTAGCTTGGACGAATTAAGTATCTTAGATGAATCACGCCTCGCAAGGCTGAAAGGCGCAATAAACTTATTTTTATTAGAGCCTTATTTTTTATAGGAGTTAGGAATGGACTTATCAATATGTTCTTTTGTTAGCGGATCTTCCGGCAACTGCAGTTTTGTGGCCGCGGGCGGCACCAGACTGCTTGTGGACGCCGGCATATCCGCCAAAAGAATACAGGATAAATTGAAACAAATAGGCACAGAAGCCGGTGAGCTTCATGGTATATTAGTAACCCACGAACACAGCGACCATACAAAAGGAATAGGCGTTTTAGCGCGCAGATACAATCTGCCCGTCTATGCGACGGAAGGCACATGGGCGGGAATGCAAAAATGCATAGGGGAGATACCGCCGTGGCAGGTGCGCACAATAGATGCGGGCGACGAGTTTTATATAGACGACATAGTTGTATCGCCCTTTTCCGTGTCGCACGACGCTAACGACCCCGTGGGCTATCGCCTGCATTACGGTATGCGTTCTGTTGCGGTTGCAACGGATACCGGCCGTATTACAAAACAGCTTGCAGAACAGCTCTACGGTGTGGATTTTTTGCTTTTTGAAAGCAACCACGACCCTGATATGCTTAAAAATAACCCTAATTACCCTATGTACCTTAAAAAAAGAATACTCGGCAGCAAGGGACATTTGAGCAACGAAGCCTGTGCAAATGCGCTTATAAATGTGTGCGAAAAGGGTACGCGCCATGTTTTGCTCGGTCATTTAAGCCAACACAATAACACGCCGGAGCTTGCCTTTGACACGGTATCCAACATATTAAAAGAAAAAGGCGTGCAAGTTGGGCGGGATATAGATTTAAGCGTTGCGGATGCCGATGCAAGCAGCCCTGTATTCTGCATAAGCTAACGCTTAATAAGAACCAAATAAACATAGTTAAACGGGTTGTTTACGCTTGCATATTAGGTAAAAACACAGGCTTTGTTACGCCTTTACCCAAAACGACAAGCCCAAATAAAAACCACTTTTAGTTTTTATGCTCCGTTAAATTGCAATAAGTATAATTTACTTTAAAACGGAGATACATCTACACCTTGCGTTATAGAACATAACGTTCACGAAAAGCGTATTTAATTTATGCTTAACTTAATTAAACCATATAAAGTTTTTGATTTTACAGGAGGAATAAGCGATGCTCATCACCTGTCTTGGAGTTTTTGGCCCATACCCTGCAAGCTGCGGCGCTACATCAGGTTACCTTGTTTCAAGCGATAAAAGCCTTGTACTGTTTGACTGTGGCAGTGGCGTTATAAGCCGTTTAATGCAGTTTGCATCGCCCGAAGACTTAGATGCCGTTGTTTTAAGCCATTGGCATTACGACCATATGAGCGACCTGTTTGTGCTGGGATATCTTCTTCAAAAATCGGGTAAAACATTGCCTTTAATTGCCCCAACACCACCTGAACACATGAAAAATCTTTTGGAAGAGCTGCCTTTTGAACTTCTCAATATAGAAAACATTGACCGCATAGGCGATATAAAATTAAGCTCCTCTAAAACACGGCACCCGGTACCCTGCTTTGCAACAAAGTTTGAAAATAAAGGCAGGATATTTGTATACACGGGCGATGCCGCAGACGAAAGCGGGCTTTTGCCTTTCTGCAAAGATGCGGATTTAATTTTGTGCGATGCGGCGTTTATTTATTCCGAAAGACCTGAAAACGCCCCGCATATGAGCGCCCTTATGGCGGCGGAGCTTGCAAAAAAGACGGATAAGGCAAAGCTTGTGCTTACGCATTTTATACCGGGGGAGGACTTGGACGCCCTACTTTTAGAAGCTGTAAAAATATACAAAAACTCTCATTTAGCGGAAGAAAACAAGCGTTTTGAGGTATGAAGGAGCACAGCTTTTTTAAACAGCGAAAAATATTTTCTATAGCCTGTGCATTTGCCTTAGGGGTTTTTGTGGGCTTCATATGGAAAAATCCAAATGTATGTTTAATTGCGGCGGGGCTTATATTGTCCATAATGGCCGCATTTTTTTGTGTAAATAAAAAGCAAGATGCCATGTTGGCGCTTGTACTGCTTAGTTTCTTTTTTGGCGCTCTGCGATGTGCGTATGTAAATAACCCGAAGCTCCCGCCTGAAGGCCAAGTGCAGGTTACAGCGCGGGTTGAAGGCGTAGGTACTATGTCTTCTGACGGTAAGCGTGCAAGGTTTATTTTGAGAAATGTAAAGCTAAAGGACGACACAAACAAAACATACAATATACCCAAGGCTTACTGGACTTATTATATAAATGAATACGGTGGCGCTATGCCGCTTGACGGCCAAAGGCTTGAGTTTTCGGCAAAGCTCTATCACCCAAGGCCTGCTCAAAACTCATACGGTTTTGATTTTAGGCTATACCTTTTGCAAAAAGGTATAGCTTTAGGTTTATCCGGTGCAAAGGATTTAAGTTTTATTCCCGAAAGACAGTTGCAGCACCAAAGCCCGCTTTTGCGTTTAAAGCTTTATGCGGAAGAAAAACTGGACGAAATATTTCGTGAAAATTCCGCTCTGCCAAAGGCGCTTCTTATAGGCTTAAGGGACGGCATAGACGAAGAAACCTCGCAGAACTTCCGTATGGCTGGTATTTCGCATGTGCTTGCTATAAGCGGGCTTCACATATCTTTGCTTGTATATGTTTTAAGTTGGGTGTTTTCAAAGCTTAAAATAAAACCCTTTGTCTCAAATGCAATAATACTCCTGTTTTTGGGCTTTTACTGCGTGTTCTTAAGCTTTACATCGTCTGTTGTACGGGCTTCCATTATGGCGGCGGTGCTTATGTTAGGCAAAAGCAAAAGGAAAAGGCGGGACAGCCTTACAAGCTTATCCTTTGCGTTTTTAATAATACTTATTTTTAAACCGCTTGAGCTTTTTGCTGTGGGCTTTCAGCTGAGTTTCCTTGCGGTTTTGGGCATAATTTTAACGGGTAACTCTGTGCGCCATTATTTAAGAAAACGCCCTTACCGAAAAACGCACAAAATATGGCTAGCCTACGGTATAAGCTTAGGTGCAGCGCTTTATACTTTGCCTATAATAGCCAACACATTTCACTTCGTACCGTTTATTTCCTTGCTTTTTTCTCCTGTGGCTATAACTTTTGTAGGGCTACTTATGCCGGTATATATATTTACTTTTTTATTTTCGTTTATACATATGCCTTTAGCAGAGGGTTTTGTAGCAAAACCCGTAATTTTATTGACGAATTTTTTTGAACTTTCGGCAGAATACGTAGCAAATTTGCCCTTATCAAATGTGCTTTTACCTGCATTCCCTTGGTATGTAACTTGCTTTTATTATGCTGTACTTATAATGCTGTCACGTTATGTATTGCTTAATATAAAACAAAAAATGGCAATACTGACGGGCTTTGCGGTGTTTGCGGGATTAAATGGCCTATTGCAACGTGAACACGGCATAAGCTATACTATGTTTAGCGTAGGTAGAGGCGACTGTGCATATATTGAATACGGGCCGGATTGCTTTATAATAGACACGGGCGAAAATGCCTCGGACCTTGCAAACTGCATTCTAAGCAGGGGCAAAAGAGTAAAGGCGCTTTTAATAAGCCACCTGCACGAGGACCATGTGGGAGGGCTTGAACAGCTTATAAAAAAGGGCGTAAAAATAGAGCGTATATACCTAAGTTACCATGCAGAATTGGCGCCCGATTTAAAACAAATACCCTATGCCCTAAACCTTGCCATACAAAACGGCATACCCATAAGCCGTATAAGCCGAGGTGACAGCCTAAATTTTAACAAGCTGCGCTTTACCGTGCTTTGGCCGGACAAGGACAAAATGCACCCGCTGCTCCCTCTAAACGACCGCTCCTTAGGGATTTATATAGAGCTTGATGGCGTAAGCTTTTTAAATCTGGGGGACTTAGGAAGAACTTACGAAATATACGCAGGAACGCCTGCAAACATGCTCAAAGCCTCGCACCACGGCTCAAAAAGTGCTTTGAGCGATAGTTTTTTAGAGCAAGTACGGCCGGATTATGTTTTAGTATCAACCCAAGAAAACAAGGCGGAAAGCCTTAGTCATCTGTATGATAAATTTAGCGAAAGCCAAATTATTACAAGCTTTTCAAACGGTGCAGCAAGTATTATATGCCTTGACGGCGAAGCGAAGATAAGGAGATTTAATTGAATTCCAAGGACTTTTTTGGACTTTTAAAAGAAGATTTAAGGCAAAACTGTTTTATATTCGAAGGTGATGAGGAATATTTAAAGCAGAGCGCTCTTTTGTCGCTCAAGGAAAAAATAATCAAACCGCCCTTTGGCGATATAAATTACAGCGTTTTAGAAGATCCGGATGATAAACAGCTTATATCCCTTTGCGAAACGCTTCCACTTATGGCAGATAAACGTCTAATAGTTGTAAAGGACAGCCGGTTCATACAGGAGGGGGTTGGCAAAAGCAAAACCCCAAAACAACAGGAAAACCTGTCCAAGTATTTAGAGAATTTATCTTCGTCTTCGGTGCTCGTGTTTTACTGCAAGGGCAAATCCACCGGCAACAAAAAAATAGTAAAGCAGATAAAAAAGAACGGCGGACAGGTAATTTTTGACAGCTTGAGCGAAGCTTCCCTTATAAAATGGATAGCAAGGGAGCTTAAAAAATACGGCAAAAAGACCGACAGCCAAACAGCCCAATACCTTTTGTTTATATGCGGCAGCGATATGACGGTTTTGTCTAACGAACTGGCAAAGGCTGCCTTGGTAGACATAAGTAGCGATGTTTTAACCAAGCGGGATATAGACCTTATATGCACAAAAACCCGCGAGTACAGGGTGTTTGACCTGTCAGAACAGGTGGCAGCGGGCGAAAGTGCCAATGCGGTAAGGCTTATGAACGGGCTTATAGAGGACGGCGAAGCACGTCTGCTGTTGTTGTCGCTGCTGCAAAGGCAATACAGGCAAATGCTCTTTGCTAAAATATTAAAGGAAGCAAGCAAACAAAATAGCTATATGGCACAAGTTTTGGGTGTGCCGCCCTTTGTTGTAGCTAAGCTGTTAAAGACTACAGAGAATTACAGCGTTTCGGACTTAAAAAAGGCCTATAAAATGCTTATTGATTCCGAATACTCTGTAAAATCCGGCGAAATGCCGGAGCTTGGCTCGCTTGAAAGTGCCGTCTACCGTCTGCTTGTATTAAAGAATAATAAAGTATCTTGAAGGACACAAACCAATGAAAGAAACGCTTAATACATATTCAAAGGAAAATAAAGCCAAGGATTTGAATATTCGTCCGGAATACTCTGGTTTTGCTTTGCTTAAACATACACTTAAAAACGCGAGCTTAAATTTAAATGAAGATATATACGAAAAACTTAAGCAGTTTAACGATTTGCTCTACGATGCCAACCAAAGGACGGACCTTACAAACGTCCCGCAAGAGGAAAGCCCAATAAGGCACTACGCCGACAGCCTTTTAATACTTAAGAGTAAAGAACTGTTTAAGCCCGGTTTTTCGGTAATAGATGTTGGCACTGGCGCGGGTTTCCCCGGAATGCCACTTGCTATTGCAAGGCAAGACATAAATTTTTTGCTGCTTGACGCCCTAAAAAAACGCTGTGATTTTTTGGAGTTTGCAGTAAAGGAGCTGGGGCTTAAAAATGTGCGTGTTTTACACTCAAGGGTTGAAGACGCAGCCCATGGGGAATTAAGAGAAAAATTTGACCTGAGCCTAAGCCGAGCGGTAGCTTCCATGAATGTATTGCTTGAATATATGCTGCCATTTGTGCGCGTAGATGGAGCGGCGCTTTGTTGGAAAGGCCCAAGCCTTTATCAGGAGCTTGAAACTGCTAAAAAAGCTGTGGAAATACTCGGTGGGAGCTTTTATAAAACAATAGAGCTTCCCATAGAAAATAGGACGCACCTTGTACAGGTTGTAAACAAAACAAAAAACACGCCGGATAAATATCCAAGGCGTGCAGGAATACCAAACAAAAGGCCTTTATAAATTAATACTAATCGCAAGCCTTAACGCTTCGATAAACTTGTCTTTTCTATTTTAGCTTTGTCGTTTTCAGCTGACAGAGCTATGGCTACGCTTTCTTCAGTCAGCTTTACAAAAAAGAAAAAATCCTGCGTAACTCTATGCATTAACGATTTGGATTAATATTATATTCTATATCCCGTTTTTTGTAGCACCTTGATACGCCACTGTCTTTATTTTTTTGTTATTCCGTTTTTGGATTGTTTCTGTGTTTCATTAAAATAAAACACCCGACCATGTATAAAGTCGGGTGTAAATTCTATTGATGTTTACTTTGCGAAATACCGGTGCAAACGCTATATATTTAGCTGTTATTACTTCTCTTTAAGGTACCTTACCCTTACAAAGCCGCCGGTTTCGTCCAACACTTCGGCGTAGCCTTCTTCGTATTCCTGTACCATACCTATGTCTTCGCCGTTTTTAACGGAATATAGTGCATTAATCTTGGCGTTTTTGCCTATAAGTTCGGGCGTTTTCCAAATGTTAAGGTCACCGCCTGTGGTGTTGGCTATGGCGAAATAGGGTTCACCCTTTTTCTGGGGTTCAGGCGTGGCTGTGGGCAAGGGCTTTGGCGCTTGCGTTATAACAACGCCCGAAAACAGCTTAGCCCAAGTGTATTTGCCTACTATACCGTCCTGTGAAAGGCCGTTGGCCTTTTGGAAGGCTTTTATTGCGGCAACGGTTTTTTCGCCTGCAAGGCCGTCAACAGCGCCCGCATCAAAGCCCAGCTCGTTAAGTTTTATCTGTATTTGTCTTATGTCGTCTTTGCTGTTAAGCTCGTGGTTTCTCTGTGCCGCAGTTTTTCTTTCCTCATAAACATAGTCGTATGGAGGAACGATTACTACCGACTGTGCGGCAAGCGCCCTTATTTCTCCTGCATTAAGTTCGGGGTATGCGGTTGATACGCTAAGTTCTACATTGTCGTTTGTTTTAATTAACACAAGCTCCGCAAAGCCGTTTTTGAGTGCTTCCGGCACCGCGAAGTTTCTTTCGCCGGCTATTTTAGCTCTTGTTAGCATATCCTCCGTAACACGGCCCAAGGCGCCTGGCTTTGGTCTGCTGTTTTGTGTCGGCACATATACAAACGTTGTGTTGTTGTCGTAGGAAGCGTAGGCTCTATATTCTTTTTGGCCGAATAGGTTTTCAACATATACAAGGCCATGTGTGCGTGCGGGGCTGAAGCCTGCGGGAATAACTATGTTTTCCTTAGGGATAACGGCCTTTCCGGCATCTTCCATGCGATCCTTTATGGGTTTGTCTGATGCTAAGGCGAATTGCAATGGTTGCCCTTCTTCGTAGTCTTCGCCGGCGGTAACGGTTATGGGGTAGTAGCCGAGTATATTGTTGTAACTGCCGTAAACTCTAAACTGAGTTACGCCCTTTATATCGTTAAAGGCATATACCGTTTTATCCAAACCGGGAAGCAAAATCTCCGTGTAAAGGCTGTTTGGGGCAGTAATAACAAGGTGATTAAAGCCCGCAAGCGGTTGTGCCTGCACTTGCGTAGCAAATGCTACCGGTACCAACATAGCTATTGCGATTAGCAATGTTGCAAATCTTTTTATAATGTGCTTTTTAAAATTCATGTCTTTTCCTTTCTGCCACTAAGGCGGTTATAGGGGTTATACCCCAAAAAGCATATATTTGCACTTTATACTGTAACAGTTGTTATGTATTGGATGCTTAAATCTTCTTATACCGCCCTCCTTTTAAGTAAAGGATAACAAAGTCTGCCGCTTTTTTCAACTTTTAGTAACATATTTTACAATTCATACATATGTAAGCGCCATTATTTTTATACCGGTTTATCAAAGTATTAAGGTTTGGGATTAGTATAAAAAACTTAATCGAAGTTTATTTTTGGTAACCATAAAACAAACCCAAAAGCTCCACCAAAAAAGCACCCGCGTAGGGTGCTAAAAGTTTAAACTGTTTTTGTAATTAGCTTATTTCCACAGACCGTCAGGGTATATGCCGTCCTGTGTCATGTTTTTAATTGCGGCTTCCACCAAAGGCCTATCCGAAGCGTTTGTAACGCCGTACCATTTGTCGCTTGAGTGCAGCACTTTAACGCTTGCTTTGTCCTGCTTTAACAAATCCCCTACTATGTTGGGCAAAAGGTATTCAGCCTTTGTGGGGTTTGTCGCCATAGCTTCTTTGTAGAAGGCGCCAAAGCCTTCTGCAAGGTGGTCTATATAGTTTTGTGTAAAGCCCCACATATTCATAGAAACGGTGGTATCTGCCGGCAACAGCACATAGTTTTTGCCGTCTTCGGTGTACAGGGGTCCATCTACCGAGGAAATTATATGCAGACGTTCCACTACGCTGTTTAGGTAGCCGTTTTCGGACACATCGCACACACCGCGGGAAACATAGCCGTAATCGGACAGGGTTTTGCCAAGCTCAAAGCCTACCATGGCGTATTCGCCTTCCTTGGGTTCTTTGCTTAAATAGGCGTACATTTGCTCGTATGCACTGCGACCGTACAGGTCGTCCCCGTTTATAACGCAGAAAGGTGCGTCAATGGCGTCTTTTGCGCATAGCACGGCGTGGCCGGTGCCCCAGGGTTTTTGCCTGTCCTTGGGAGGGTGAAAGCCTTCGGGCAGCATGTCAAGCTCTTGCAGTACGTAGCTTACTTCCATGTGCTTTTCTATGTTTTTGCCTATGAAATTGTGAAAATCGTCTTTGATTTTGCTGTTTACTATAAAAGCGACGCGCTCAAAGCCTGCCTGCAAAGCATCGTACAGAGAGTAGTCTATTATGCCTTCGCCGTGCAGGCCAAAGGGTGTCATCTGTTTTAACCCACCAAAACGGCTGCCTACGCCCGCAGCCAACACGACAAGAATCGGTTTTTTCATCTTTCATTTACCTCCCAGTTGAAATGTTTCTTCCTATACAGTATACTCTACATTAAGCTTTTTGCAAAGGCAAAGGAGGAAAAAATATGAATGTGGTATTGTTCAACCCCAAAATACCACAGAACACCGGCAATATAGCCAGAACCTGTGTTGCCACGGGTTCTGCCCTGCATCTTATTGAGCCGCTTGGCTTTTCTATAGACGATAAGCATTTAAAACGTGCGGGGCTGGACTACTGGGCGGATCTTAAGCTCGTGGTACACAAAAACCTTAAGGCTTTTTTTGACTATTCACAAGGCGCCACATACCGTTTTTTGACTACAAAGGCCAAAAATTGCTATGCCGATATAAATTATACAGAGGAAGATTTTATAGTGTTCGGCCCGGAAGACGCGGGGCTTCCCGAACAATTAATCGAAAAATATTATCAGGACAGCTTTAGAATCCCTATGCTGGGCGATACACGTTCGCTAAACCTTTCAAACTCCGTAGCTATTGTGGTTTACGAAGCCTTAAGACAACAGAATTTTAAAGGCCTTAACAAAACGGGGCGGCTTACCGGAAGACAAGAGGAACCGCTTAATCTATAAGAGGTGATATTATTTGTGGTATAAGAGCGATTTGGACGAAGAACTTTACGACATACAGGAAGAAGTAGAACTACACGAAGACCGCATGCGCTTTGCAGCCGGTATGTCTGATTTTTTCTTCATTGTATTAGGCGTAATTGTAATACTTATTCTGGTACTACTGCTTATAAGCCTTACAAACTGGCTTAGGCAGGACATACGCTCCACCATATTAAACCTAAACGTAAGATGATTAAAATTTCTTGGGAAAGCTTAAACCGGCAAATACTCTCTTGCACGGCTTGCCCGCTGCATTTGAATATTACAAACAAGGTGCCGGGGCAAGGCAACCCAAAGGCAGATATCATGATAATAGGGGAAGGCCCTGGGTACAGGGAAGATATAGAAGGGTTTGCCTTTGTAGGCCCTGCGGGCCATCTTTTAACTAAGATGCTTGCGGCTATAGATATAGAACGTAAAGACGTTTTTATATGCAATATAGTAAAGTGCAGACCACCTAACAACCGCGTACCCACATTTTCGGAGGCGGAAGCATGCAAAAATTTTCTGCGCGCACAGCTTGCGCTTGTAAAACCTAAAATAATAGTGCTTATGGGCTCGGTTGCCCTTAAAAACACGATAGCACCGCAAGGCTCTATAACTGCCATGCGTGGCAAATGGATAAACATAAAAGATGTATGGTTTATGCCGACCTTTCACCCCGCGGCTCTTTTGCGGGACGAAAGCAAAAAACGCGCGGCGTGGGAAGACATGAAATTAATACGCCAAAAGTTGGAAGAAATAAATGGAAAAGTTTGATAGTTTAAACAAAAGAATAAAAGAAGCTATTATTAAAGATTACCCCGATAAAACACCTGTTTTAGGCGAGGGTAATATAAATTCCCGTGTTTTGTTTATAGGTGAAGCCCCCGGTAAAGAAGAAAGCCTGCAAGGCCGCCCCTTTGTGGGCAAAGCCGGCAAAAACTTGGACGAAATTTTAATTAAAACAGAGCTCATAAGGGAACAAATATATATTACAAATACCGTCAAATTCCGCCCGACAAAGACGAGCGCTAAAGGTACTATAAGCAACCGTACCCCCAATAAAAAGGAAGTCGCTAATATGCTACCCTTTTTGCTTGAAGAAATAGATATTATTTCCCCCAAAATAATAGTAACGCTTGGCAACACACCTCTTAAAGCTATTATGGGTCAGGAATACAATATTGGTATTTGCCATGCGCAGAAACTACAATACAAAAACCATGTGCTTTTCCCGCTCTATCACCCTGCGGCGCTTATATACAACAGGGAGCTTGCAGAGGTTTTTGAGAGGGATTTTTTTAAACTTAAGGAACTAATAACTTTAATGGTTTAATGATGAATCGATAAAAGCGAATTTAGATTTAAAAAATATGCACCAAGTGTTTGAATGGCGGGGTTGCATATGCTAAAATAACAGCGCACTAAGGTTAAGCTTAAAGTTTGTTAAATTTGGTTATAATATATAAAGCTACTAAGAAAGGAGTTTCTTATGGAATTCATAGCAGAAAATATTTCCATTATAATAAGCCTGCTTGTGGCAACCGTATTGCTTATTATAGAGATGTACATGCCGGGTGTCGGCGTGCCGGGCGTCTCCGGTGTAGTGTTTATGCTTATAGGTGTATTCATAGCATGGCGTCAGCACGGAGCATTGGCGGGGCTTGGGGTACTGCTTATAGCGATAGCGCTTGTATCGCTTGCGGTTATAATAGCCATGCGGTCAACTGCCAAGGGCAGGATGTCAAAGTCTTCTCTTATATTGCGAAGCTCTTCCACAAAGGAAGAAGGTTACAGCGCAAGCGAAGACAAGACGGCTTTGGTAGGCAAGGAGGGCATAAGCCTTACAGTACTGCGTCCAAGTGGCATAGCCCATGTGGACGGTAAACGCATAGACGTTGTTACCGGAGGGGAGTTTATCCCCAAAGGTATTAAAATAAAAGTTAAAAAAGCGGAAGGAGCCCGCCTTTTAGTTGAGCGGGTGGAGGAGGATAAAAATGTCTGAAATACTACTTGGTGTCATTATCGTTGCAGCAATACTGCTTATAGCTGTTTTCTTGCGCTATGTGCCGCTCGGCATTTGGGTGCGCGCACAGGCTTCTGGTGTGCCCCTTAGCATAGGTATGCTTATAGGTATGCGACTCAGGCGCATATCGCCTCATCGCATGGCGGACGCACTCATAACCGCAAGCAAGGCGGGTCTTAACGTATCTGTAGACCAGCTGGAAAAACACGTGCTTGCAGGTGGCGATATAGAGCGTGTTATAAAAGCGCTTGTATCTTCACAGCAGGCGAGTATACCGCTCAAATTTGAACAGGCCTGTGCCATAGACTTAGCCGGTAGAGATGTTTTGCAGGCTGTGCAGATGAGCGTTAACCCCAAAATAATAGAAACGCCTCCAGTATCCGCCATGGCTATGGACGGTATAGAGCTTCGTGTCAAGGCGCGCGTAACCGTGCGTACAAACATACAGCAGTTGGTAGGTGGTGCCGGCGAAGAGACCATAATCGCAAGGGTCGGCGAAGGCATAGTTACCACAATAGGTTCTTCCAACACACATAAAGAAGTGCTCGAAAACCCGGACAAAATAAGCCGTACGGTTTTATATAAGGGCTTAGACGCCGGCACCGCATACGAAATACTCTCCATAGATATTGCCGATGTGGACGTTGGCCGCAACATAGGTGCACAGCTTCAAATGGATCAAGCCGAGGCGGATAGGCGCATAGCCCAAGCAAAGGCCGAAGAACGCCGTGCCATGGCGGTAGCACAGGAGCAGGAGATGAAGGCTCAAGTGCAGGAAATGCGCGCCAAAGTCGTAGCCGCAGAAGCAGAGGTACCGCTTGCGATGGCGGACGCGTTGCGCAGCGGCAAATTAGGCGTTATGGATTATTACCGCCTGCAGAATGTATCTGCGGACACATCCATGCGCGAAGCCATTTCAAAGTCTGCGGATATGGAAGACAGCGCCCAAGGTCAGGATGGCGACAAGTAATATGGAAGTCTATTGGCTTATAGTGGCTATATATTTTATAGCTTCTATCGTCTCGAAAATAAAAAAAGAGTCCGGTGCGCCCAAAAAGGCCGCTCACGCAAAGCGTGCATTTGAGGAGGCGAAACGAGCACAGGCTCAAAAGCCAAAGAAGCCTTTGGCTTATTCGGGGCGTAGCAAAAAAAGCGAGCTTATACGCAATAAATCTAAGCAAAAGGCAAAAATGGAGGAGCAAGAAACCATACCGCCTTTAAGCGCTCGGAGCCAAAAACCCGCTATAAAAAGTGAGCCCGTAAAGCCCCGTAAAAAAACCGCCGTACCCGGCATATATGCAAAAGGGCTTGCTGGAGCCGTAGTCATGAGCGAAGTTTTGGATAAGCCCGTTACGTTAAGGGACAAACATTTAATTTAACAAAACACAAAATAAACTTAAACAAAGAGGGACACAATGTGCCCTCTTTTTTATATAAACACCAAGGATTTTACGGCAGCATAGCTTAAGAAACATAGGCTGCTATTGCCCGTTAAAATTTAAACACTCTTTTTATAAAACAATACAAAATAAGTCACGATTTTAAGACACACTTTTCTGCCTATAACCTAATTACTTTGAAATGCACCCAAAGCCTAACTTCCATTATCTAAATGGATAGACCGTCAAAATAAAAAAGCAAACAAAAAAACCCGAAAGCAAATTTCGGGCTTATTTGGTGGATGGAGGTGGATTCGAACCACCGAAGCGTTCCGCGGCAGATTTACAGTCTGCTCCCTTTGGCCACTCGGGAACCCATCCGTACAGTGGAGCTGGTGATGGGACTCGAACCCGCAACCTGCTGATTACAAATCAGCTGCTCTGCCAATTGAGCTACACCAGCAAAAGGCAATTGGCGACCCGGAAGGGGCTCGAACCCTCGACCTCCAGCGTGACAGGCTGGCATTCTAAACCAACTGAACTACCGGGCCAAAAATGGTGGTGGGCCTTCAGGGACTCGAACCCCGGACCAATCGGTTATGAGCCGACCGCTCTGACCAACTGAGCTAAAGGCCCGCGCACGCTAAGGTGCGGGTAATGGTGACCCCGAGGGGATTCGAACCCCTGTTACCGCCGTGAAAGGGCGATGTCTTAACCGCTTGACCACGGGGCCACATAGAACGGACTGAGGAGTGTTTTGGTCGGGGTGAAGGGATTCGAACCCCCGGCCCCCTGCTCCCAAAGCAGGTGCGCTACCAAACTGCGCTACACCCCGAAGCTTGACCGTTACCGTTGTTAAGCCGCAAATGCGACGGTTAAGATTGTACTTGATTTTAAGGTTGGTGTCAAGCACTTTTTTAAAAATTTTTTTCAAAAATGCAGAAATCGTGTTTTTAAAGGGAAAATCCGTGTTTTTAGAACTGTCTGCAAACTGTCTGCAAAAAGTCGCTTCATTATATATACGCATTATCGTGTGCACAAAAACTGAGTTTCACAGAAAAACAAAAAAACTTTAAAAAAGTAGTTGACACAAGTGGCGGGCTGTGGTATATTATTCAGGCGCTCAAAAAACGGGCGCAGGAACCTTGAAAACGATAC
>JAUNLY010000095.1 GCA_030532025.1 Eubacteriales bacterium | reverse complement strand
TTTATTATTTGTAGTATATTAATTTTTTGATAAAACTTAATATTGAAACATTTTTTACATTTAAATCTACTTTTCACATTTACAGCAAAGTGCGATGTATTCTCTCCAAATATCTTGCATAAAATATTGACTTTATGCTTTATTTGGGATAAAATTTATTCAGAAAATACAAAGAAAAGAGGAAAGATATGCGTCCTAAGGATATAAGGGATATACATATTGACGGCAACGGTTTAAGCCTTGAAGAGCTTGTTGCGGTCGCACGCTTTAACGCAAAGGTTTCTATAAGGCCCGAAGCAATAAAGGCCATGGCGAAATCCCGCCAAACAGTAGTTGACATACTCGAAAAAGAAAAGCCCGTATACGGCATTAACACTGGCTTTGGAGCATTAAGCCAAGTGGGCGTAAGCAAGGCGCAGGCGGGCGAGCTTCAGAACAACTTAATTTTAAGCCATGCGGTGGGCTGCGGGGACCCGCTACCTACAGAAACCGTGCGCGCTATGCTTTTGTTGCGTGCAAACGCACTGTGCAAGGGCCACTCCGGCATAAGGCCGGAAATAGTTGAAACATTGGTAAATATGTTAAACAGCGGCGTACACCCCGTTATCCCCGAAAAAGGTTCATTAGGGGCTTCGGGCGACTTAGCGCCGCTTTCGCATATGGCCTTGGTGCTTTTAGGGCTTGGCGAAGCCGAGTACAAAGGCGAAATACTCCCTGGTAAAGTTGCCATGGAGCGTGTGGGGCTTGATACATTCAGCCTGCAAGGCAAAGAGGGCTTGGCGCTTATAAACGGCACTCAGTGCATGGCCGCCATAGGCGCTCTTGCGCTTTACGACTGCAAAAATCTCTGCATAATGGCGGATGTAATATCCTCTTTAAGTGTGGAAGCCCTGCAGGGGCAGTTAAGCGCATTTGACGAGCGTGTGCATGAGTTGCGCCCGCACAGAGGCCAAAAAACCGTAGCACAAAACCTACGGCTCCTTTTAGACAAAAGCGCAAACATGGACGACTGCCAAGGTCTGCGCGTGCAGGACGCTTATGCGCTGCGCTGCATACCTCAGGTGCATGGTGCCGTGCGACAGGCAGTTTGGCACACGGAAGAAATACTTAACACCGAATTTAACTCCGTAACCGACAACCCATTAATTTTTGCGGACGATGGCGACGTTATATCCGGCGGTAACTTCCACGGGGAACCCTTGGCGCTCTGCCTTGATTACCTTGGCATAGCCGCAGCGGAGCTTGCAAACATATCCGAAAGACGGCTTGAGCGCATGGTAAACCCCAAGCTTTCAAACGGTTTACCGCCGTTTTTGGTTGAGGACTCCGGTGTAAACTCCGGCCTTATGATAGTGCAGTACGCAGCTGCGAGCATGGTTTCCGACAACAAGGTGTTGGCACACCCCGACAGCGTTGATAGTATTCCCTCCTCCGCAAACCAAGAGGACCATGTTTCCATGGGTACAAACGCCGCAAGGCATTTGAGAATGATAGTCGAAAACACCTTTAACGTGCTGGCACTGGAACTGTTTGCAGCCTGCCAAGCGGCAGAGCTAAGGCACTGCCATATGTCCCCCGTAAACACAGCTGTGTTTAATATAGTACGGGAGCGCATAGCATTTATAGAGCACGACCGTGAACTCAGGTGCGATGTTATCGCAGCGCAGAAATTAATACGTGAAGAAACCATATTGGACAGCGTATTAAATATATGCCCTAAAATCATATAAAAAACTGGAAATTTTTCAAAAAATAAGTATACTGTATATATTGATTTTTTTAGGAGGGCAGTATGCAGATATTTAACACGATGAGCCGCAGAAAAGAAGAATTTGTACCCTTAAAAGACGGCAAGGTCGGCATATATTCCTGCGGACCCACGGTATATAACTTCTTCCATATAGGCAATGCCCGCCCCTTTGTAGTGTTTGACGTGCTTCGCAGATACCTTGAATATAAAGGCTATGACGTTACATTTGTGCAAAACTTTACCGACATAGACGATAAAATGATACAGCGTGCAAACCAAGAGGGCATAACGGTAAAGGAATTGGGCGACCGTTTTATAGAAGAGTATTTTAAAGACGCTCAGGCGCTCGGTGTGCGCGCAGCCACCCACCACCCAAGGGCAACGGAGCATATTTCGCGCATTATAGACATAGTTAAAAGGCTTCAGGACCACGGCAGGGCATACGAAGTAAACGGCGATGTTTATTACGATACCGAAGCCTTTGCAGGATACGGCAAGCTGTCCGGTCAAAACTTGAGCGACCTTAACTCCGGCGCACGAATAGAGGTAGACCAGAGCAAGAAAAACCCGGCGGACTTTGCACTCTGGAAGCACGAACGCCCCGGCGAACCGTCTTGGGACAGCCCTTGGGGCAAGGGAAGACCCGGCTGGCACATAGAGTGCAGTGCCATGAGCACAGAATACTTAGGCGAAACCTTTGACATACACTGCGGCGGTCAGGACCTTATATTCCCCCACCACGAGAACGAAATAGCCCAGTCCGAAGGGGCTTTCCATAAGCCTTTCGTAAATTACTGGATGCACAACGGCTTCCTGAACATCAACAACGAAAAAATGTCCAAATCGCTCGGCAACTTCTTCACCGTGCGGGACATACTTCAAAAATACGACCCCGAATCCGTGCGTATGTTCCTTCTGTCCGCACATTACAGAAGCCCGCTCAACTTTAATGAAGAAGCCATCAAACAAGCGCAAGCATCGCTTGGCAGGCTGTACGCCGCGAGGGATAAGTTGAGTTTCCTGTTAAATAAAGCTCAGGTAGAAAATTTATCCGAAGCTGAAGAAGAAATAAAACAGGAAATGCAAACCTACATAGGCAAGTTTGAAAACGCCATGGACGACGACCTTAACACCGCAGAAGCCATGGGCGCCCTGTTTGAATTGGTATACGCCATAAACACAAAATTAAGCGGGGCTTCCTCCAAGAAAATGCTTAACTTCGCTAAAGAAAGCCTTATAAAACTGTGCGATGTATTGGGCCTCTTGATGAAAAAAGAAGACGAACTGCCTCAACAGGTTAAAGACCTCGCTTCAAGGCGCGAAGCTGCCCGCAAAGAAAAGAACTGGGCGCTTTCTGACGAACTGCGAAACGAGTTAAACGCCATGGGTTATTCCGTTGAAGATACTCCCCAAGGCCAAAAAATAAGCAAAACACTGTGAAACTAAAACACGGAGCGCTGATTTTTAAAGGGCTTGCCCTTTTAACTGCGCTCCTGTGTTTTTTTTATGCCCTTATAAGCAATATAAAGCCCGCCGCAGAACCGTTACAGCTTAAAAAAAGTACCCTTGCCTTGCAAAATAGCAATGCACAAGCACACATAACTAACAAAATAAACATAAACAAGGCCGGTAAAAAGGAGCTTATGCAGCTTTACGGCATAGGGGATAAAACGGCCGACAGCATTATACAAAACCGCCCATATTATTATCCCGAGGATTTAATGCTCGTAAGCGGCATAGGCGAACGGCGCTTTGAGCAGATAAAAGAATTTATAGTTTTAGAGTAATACACCCTAAATTATTATATATTCCATATGTATGTTAATTAATTAAGGCGGCTAAATAGATATCTTTTATTAGCCGCCTTAATATTATTAGGCATTATCTTTATATTCTAATATATCCCCCGGCTGGCAGGAAAGGGCTTCGCATATAGCTTCCAAGGTGGAAAAGCGTATAGCCTTCGCCTTGCCTGTTTTTAATATGGATAAATTGTTTATGTTTATGCCTATGGTATCTGCAAGCCATGTAAGGCTTTGTTTTTTTTGGGCAAGCACTACATCTAAGTTTACTATAATAGCCATTTAAGCCTCCTTTTATACTAATTGAAAACCTTAATGCAAAAAGCGACAGAAAATAAGTTTATAAAAGCATTAAGGGGTGAAATAAATATCATATTGTGAGTTCGCTATCCTGTTTATAGTGCATACCCTGCACCGTTAATCGGTTAAACAGCGTAAAAAGAGCCGCTGCGGCTACACAGCCAAAGGCTATTAGAGCAGAATATATATTTGTTATAGAGCCTCCTACTTGGCTTCTTATATAGAATATAAACACAAGCTGTAAAATGCCTATGCCTAAAAAGCAAAGCGCTATAAATAGCAGCGTTTTTGCAGAAGCGTTTGAATACATCTCCCCTTTTACCACAAGTCGCAAGACATTTAGCCCCAAAAGGCATATTACAAGAAAAAGCCCCATGGCAAGCTCCGACTGTATGAGTACCGGCACCCTCATATGCGCTTCCGCTGTGTACATTTTTGCCACTTCAAGGCTTAGCTTTGGAAGATACACCATTATAAGTGCCGTTATTGAGAAAAGAGCCAAAAGGCTTACAGCGACGATTACGCCCAACAACTTGAGCTGTTTTTGAATGGATTTCATATAATCCCCTCCTTATAAAATGCAACATATTTATTACAACACAAACGGTTTAACTTAATGCATTTTGTGCCGTTTGTGTTCGACAGACGCATTATACACGATAAACATTGAAAAGTAAATGTTTATCGTTGATAAATTTTGTATACAATCTGTATGTTTTATGTATTTTCGTATTATACGGGTACATAAAGGGCTTAAACCGTACTATAATAGCTTTCAGGAGGGAATATGCCTAATTTTAATTTATCTGACGAAATTTTTATACGCGCCGCAGAGCGCTACGGCACGCCGCTGTACCTGTACGACGAGCGAGGAATTGAAGAAAACATAAAAGAGCTCAACAGGGCTTTTTCTTGGAACAAAAAATACAAGCAGTTTTTTGCGGTAAAGGCATTGCCAAACCCCGCAATACTCAAAATTATGGCTTCGCTTAATTGCGGGCTTGACGTGTCTAGCGAGGTTGAATTGCTTTTAGCTGATATGGCGGGCGTTTCTCAAGATAATCTGTTTTTTTCCGCAAATGCCATGCCAAAAAAAGAGCTTAAAATGGCAAGGGACAGGGGTGCTCACATAAACCTTGACGATATAACGGATATAGACACGCTTTTAGAGTTAGGCAAGCCACCAGAAAAGCTCTGCCTGCGTTTTAATCCTGGTGGCACATTTAACGGAGAGAACGACATAATGGGTTCCCCCGGTGAATCCAAATACGGCTTTACCGAAGAACAGCTTTATTTGGGGCTTAAAAAATTAAAGGAAGCGGGCTTAAAGGGCTTTGGGCTACATGCACTTCTTGCAAGCAACTCCCAAAAGGAATCTTACTACCCTAAGTTGGCGGAGCTTTTGTTAAGCGTGGGGCTTGAAATTGAAAGCAAATTACAACTCCCATTTGAGTACATAAATTTATCCGGCGGTATTGGCATACCATATAAGCCGGAAGACAAAAAGCAGGATATTTTTAAAATATCAGAAGAAGTTAAAAAGGTGTTTTTCGAAAAAAATCGCGAAAATTTGGCACTCTATACAGAAATGGGGCGCTACGCAACAGGGCCTTACGGCTTTTTGCTTACCCATGCACAGCACGAAAAAAATATATATAAGCACTATATAGGGCTTGACGCCTGCGCTTCAAACCTTATGCGCCCCGCCATATACGGCGCATACCACCATATACACGTGGCGGGCAAGCGGGATTATCCCGCCGAAAACCTTTACGATATAACAGGCTGTCTTTGCGAAAACAACGACAAATTCGCCATAGACCGCAAAATGCCTAAAATTGACTTAGGCGACCTACTTATAATACACGACTGCGGCGCACACGCCCATTCCATGGGCTACCAATATAACGGCCGCCTGCGTTGCGCAGAGATACTGTATACAAAAGAAGGGGATTTTAAGCTTATACGCAGAAACGAAACCCCAGATGATTATTTTTCAACGCTTATTTTATAACAATAGTATATTTGATATTTTTACAAATAAGTAAATACGGTTACGAGAGCGCTTAAAATTCGTATTAACTTAGCTTATACTAATCCAAATCGTTAATGCAAAGAGAAACGCAGGATTTTTTCTTTTTTGCAAAGCCGAATGAAGGAGGCGTAGCGGCGCTACGGTGAATACTCATTCCCCTCTAAAACGCCGCGAAGATTTAGGAAGGATTTTTCGTTCCGACTAAGCTGAACGAAGGAGGCGTAGCGGCGCTACGCTGACTGAGTGAAGCGACGGCGGGACGGAAAAGACACCTAAAGATAGCGGTGGGTTAGATGGGAATGAGTATAAGAAAG